>NZ_JBEOXR010000027.1:0-102921 GCF_040296665.1 Streptomyces sp. NPDC002057 | reverse complement strand
GGCGCGGCGCCCGGGGGCCCCCCCCCCCCCCCCGGCCGTTCGCTGCGCGTCCCGTCCGGTCAGCCGGTGAAGGCCTCCGGGCCGAAGCGGCCCCACGCCACGAAGGCGATCAGGACGATGTAGACGAGATCCACCCCCACGAGCTTCGTCTCGTGCCGCCGGAGCCGGGTGATCGCCGCCCCCACCATGATGATCAGCAGCCCGACGGCGGCGAGCGGGACGAGCACCGGCGCGACGCCGAGCAGGGCGGGCAGGACCAGGCCCAGGGCGGCCAGGACCTCAAGGGCGCCGATGGCCTTCACGCCTCCGGCGCTGAAGTCCTCGACCCACCGACCGCTCGGCCCGGCCGCGGCGATCCGCGCCTTGGGGGTGACCACCTTGTAGCCGCCGCCGGCCAGGTAGGCGAGGGCGAGCAGTCCGGTGACGATCCACAGCGCGACGTTCATGGGACGTTGCCTCTCGGGGTGGTGGGGTTACGGGGTGCGGTGGTCGTTACGCGAACCGGCCGGGCTGGTAGTCGCCGGCGGGCTGCTGGATGATCGCGTTGCCCCGGTTGAAGGCGTTGATGATGGCGATCGCGGTCACCAGGGCGGCGAGCTGCTCCTCGTCGTAGTGCTTGGCGGCGTTCGCCCAGGCCTCGTCCGAGACGCCGCCGCCGTCGGCGAGGCGGGTGCCCTGCTCGGCCAGTTCGAGGGCCGCGCGCTCGGCGTCGGTGAAGACGGTGGCCTCGCGCCAGGCGGCGACCAGGTGGAGCCGGACCGAGTCCTCGCCGGCGGCGAGGGCGTCCTTGATGTGCATGTCGAGGCAGAAGCCGCACCCGTTGATCTGGCTGGCGCGGATCTTCACGAGCTCCTGCGTGGCGGCGGGCAGGGTCGAGCCCTCCAGAGCCTTGCCCGCGGCGATGATGTGCTTCCAGACCTTGCCGGCGATCGGGCTGGTGAACATGTTCAGGCGAGCGCTCATGGCGAGTTCCTCCGTCGTGGTCGTTGCGTACACACACAGGACGGAACGAGCGCGCCGGGATGTGACACGGGCGGATGTGACCTGCATCTCAGGGGGCGTGGCCGGCCCGGCACGCCCCCTTCACGCTCCTACAGCCCGGGGCCGTTGTAGGCGCCCCGGTGCGGCTTCGCCGTCGTGGAGACCGGGTTCCCCCAGTAGTCGCGGCCGCCGTTGCCGCTGATCACGGAGCCGTTGCCCAGGGCGGGGGAGGTGGAGCGCAGCTTGTAGCCGTCCACGGAGTGGATCGTGTCGCCGCCGGTGCCGGGGTTCACGAAGTGCGGGTCGCCGGCGATTCCGTTGGCGGTAGGGCGGGGCACGCCCTGGAAGACGTTCCACCGGTAGGAGATCCCGGCCGCCGTGGGCAGCCGGGAGTCGGCGGTGCCCACCCAGATGTTGTTCTCGACGACGCTCTCGTCCGGGAGCGTGACGGAGAACTTCCTGTCCGTGCAGTAGAAGACGTTGTTGTACATGTGCAGCGCGGAGCGTCCGGCGCTGACGCTGCTCATGCGGCAGTCGTTCTCGGAGATGTTGTGGCGGATGACCTGCCGGGCGCCGCCGATGGTGCCGCAGCCGTCGCAGTCGAGGAAGAAGCCGCCGATGTTGTCGCGGCTGAAGTTGTACTGGATCAGGCAGGTTCCGGTGTTGCCCCAGTCGCAGTCGAAGGCCTGGCTGTCGGCGACGGACATCCGGGTGATGCCGTACACGGCGTTCTTCTGGATGGTGGGGTTGTGGTCGCCGAGCACCCAGATCCCGGCGAAGTTGCCTCCGGAGAAGGGGTACACGCCGTTCCCGACGCCGGAGGCGTTGTTGTACTGGATCATCGGGGTGTCGGCGTAGCTGACGATGATGCCGTCACCGCCGACGTCCTCGACGACGTTGTGCTCGACCAGGACGCCGGTGCCCTTGACCGCCATGGCGCCGACGCGGATCTTGAGGCCGCCGCCGCCCGTGTCGGCGACCCGGTTGTGGTGGACGTACACGTCGTTCAGCGTCGAGTTCGTGCCGCTCGCGCCGGTGACGATGCCGGCGGACTGGACGAAGTCCTCGGTGGTGGGGCTGTTCTTGCTCGTCTGTCCGGCGACGCGGTCGATGACGAGGTTGCCGATGTCGAAGCCCCGGTGGGCGGTGCCGTCGGTGGCGGAGATCCGCAGTCCGGTGCGGCGGGCGAGGGTGGCGGCGGGGTTGGTCAGTCTGAGGCCGCTGATCCGCCAGTGGTCCTGGTTGGTCAGGGAGACGGCGTCGGGAGCGCCGCCGCCGTCGATGACGGGCAGGGCGCCGGTGCCGTGGGAGGTGAGGGTGATGGGCGCGGAGGCGGTGCCGCTGCCCCGGGGGGCGAGGGCGCCGGTGCAGGTGGTGCCGGACGCGAAGGCGAGCGTGTCGCCGGGTCCGTAGGTCCTCGCGTTGGCCTGGGCGATGCTGTGGAACGGCGAGGCCTGGCTGCCGTCGCCGGCCGTCGGCCGCGAGCAGTCCACGTAGGTGGTGCCGCCCGCGGCCGAGGCGGTGGCGTCGGAGACCGCGACGCTTCCGGTGAACGCGAGGGCGAGGGAGACGAGCCCGCGGCTCA
Source organism: Streptomyces sp. NPDC002057 (assembly GCF_040296665.1). NCBI lineage: Bacteria > Bacillati > Actinomycetota > Actinomycetes > Kitasatosporales > Streptomycetaceae > Streptomyces > Streptomyces sp. NPDC002057. The sequence goes on along the minus strand of NZ_JBEOXR010000027.1, from coordinate 100,355 downwards.
TCGCCCTGCGCCCCTCGACTGACCTGAGACTCATGGCGCAACGCCTTTCTGGAGGTCTGCTGCGGCCAGAAGGTATGAGCGCTCGATGATCGAGTCAATGCGTCGCTGTCGAATGATCGAATTTCGTTCAGGCGAAGGGCGGTTGCTCCTCCAGCCGTGCGGCGGAGCTAGTCGCCGGTCGTGCCGTCGAGCAGTTCGCGCACGATGTCGAGGTGACCGTTGTGACGGGACGTCTCCTCGACGAGGTGGAGGAGGATCCAGCGCAGGTCGACGTGGCGGCCCTCGCGGACGGCCCGCTTCGCCTTGTCGTCGAGGTCGCTCGCCGCGACCAGTTCGCGGTAGCGGGCGCTCTGCGCCGCGTACTCGTCGAGCAGCCGCTCCAGCGGGAAGTCGACGGCGATCCGCATCTCGCGGTCGGGGTCCTCGTCGGTCCAGGGGCCCTCGTCCTCCTCGCCGAGGAAGACCACCTGGAACCAGTAGTACTCGACCCAGCGGAGGTGGTTGACCAGTCCGCTCAGGGTCATCAGCGGTGAGCCCGGCAGGACGGACCTGCGCGCGTTCTCCGCGGAGGCCCCCTCGCACTTGGCGCGGGCGGTGTCACGGGCGTAGTCGAGGAACGCGGTGAGCTGGCTGCGCTCGTCCCACGCGGGCGGCGTGTCGTCGATTCTTGTCATCGCGCGCAGCGTCCCCGATCACCGCGACCGGTGTCGAGGGATTTACCGCGGGGCCGGTCCTCGCGGTGGAGGACCGGCCCCGCGTACGGCGTTCCGCGTCAGAAGACGAGGTTGTACGAGGTGCCTCCGCCGAGCACTCCGGCGGCCGTGCGGCCCGCGAACGGCGCCTTGTAGTCGCCCGTACCGGCGTAGAGGTACGCGGCGCCGCCGGGGCCGTACGCGAGGAGGTCGGGGCGGCCGTCGTCGTTGCCGTCGCCGATGCCGATGGTGTCGGTGTACGCGTTCCAGCCGCCGCCGATCCTGGTGCGGGGCGCGAACGTGCCGTCGCCCCTGCCCAGGTACAGCCAGAGGACGCCGCTCCTGTCGCGGGCGACGAGGTCACCGGCCGGGCCGCCGCCGATGTTCCCCGTGGCGGTGATCTGGTTGTAGATCCCCCAGCCCCGGCCGATCTTCCTGCGCTTCTCGAAGGGGCGCTCTTCACTCCGGCCCATGCTCTTGTAGAGCCACAGGTCACCGGCCTTGTCGGTGGCCACGAGGTCCGCGCGGCCGTCGCCGGTCAGGTCGCTGCCGCCGGTGAATTGGGTGTACGTGTTCCAGCCTCCGCCGATCCGCGTCCGGGGCGGGAACGTCACGTTGTAGCCGACGCCGGCCCCGTCGTACATCCAGAGCACGCCGTCCCGGTCCCGGGCGACGAAGTCGGCGGCGCCGCGCACGACGATGTCGCCGACGGCCTCGATCCGGTCGTAGCCCTGCCAGCCGCCACCGACCCGGATGCGCTCGCCGTCCGCGACGAGGCGCTTCTTCGAGGTGTCGTACCTGGTGTCGGTCCGCCACAGCACGCCCTGGGCGTCGCGGGCCAGCAGGTCGGGGGTGCCGTTGTCCTTGAGGTCGTGGGGGGCGGAGGTCTTGATGCCGTAGAAGGAGCCGTTGGCCTCCACGGCCGGGCCCACACCGTTCTGCGGGGTGGCCTTGAAGGACCAGTCGTACTCGCCGATGCGGGCGTCCGCGCCCATCTCGGACTCGTCCACGATCGTCGACCAGGAGACGCAGACGACGTCGTCCGCGCAGAGGTAGGGGCTGCCGGCGGACTCGGTGTAGAGCGAGAACGACTTGGTGAAGGTCTTGCCGGTCCGACGGTGGGTGACCGTGAGGTCGATGTCGGCGTTGTTCCGCGACAGCTGCCACTTGAGCAGCGGGGCGGTGTCCAGGTCGAGCGTCTGCGGGAACTGCGCACCGAGGTAGACGAGCTCCGTCGGCTCGCCGGTGGAGGCGATCAGCTCGGCGGCCGGCATGCCGTCCGTGCCGAGGGCGATCCGGTAGAGCCCCTCGCCCTTGTCGAGGGTGCCGCCGCGCGCGAGGAAGGTGCCGTCCGGGCCGGGCACGATCCGCTCGGTGTAGTCGAGGATCGTGATCGGTGCGTCCCGGACCGGGGACTTCGCCCTGAGCGGGATCAGCGGTTGCCCGCTGCCGCCCAGACCGTTCCCTTCGAGGGTCGACGGCTGGGCGTACATCGCCCACGAGCCCAGCAGACCGCCCGTGAGCGCGTCCCCGTCGCCCAGGTCCAGCCGTGTCTCCGCGCCGGTGGCCCGGTCCGCCACCACGAGGTGCTGGGGGCTGTCGTCCTTCCAGTGTGTCCAGGCCAGGTGGGTGTCGGAGAACGCGCTGAACCCCCACCTCTCGTCGGGGTGGACCACCGAGTCGGTGTCGTGGGTGGAGACCACCGAGGCGGTGGCGAGGTCCACCAGGGCGAGGTGGTACCCGGGCGAACTGCCCTCCTCGTTCCACACGTAGTACGAGACGAGGACGGAGCCGTCGCGCGCGACGGTGGACTGCACACGCCGGGCGGCGGCGGGGATGCCGGTGATCGTCCTCTGGGTGACGGCGGCTCCGGTGCGGGTGACGAGCCGGGGCTCCTCCGTGCGGTCCTGACGGATGGCCGTCGCCAGGACCGTGTCCCGGGAGACGCCCTTCACGTAGCTGAGCTTCAGCGCGCCGAGGTCGATCGTGACGGGGGCACCGCCGACGGCCATGTCGTGGAGTTTGACGATCTTGGAACTTCTCATGCTCTCCCCGTCTCCGGACACGATCACGTCCGAGGCGGTGGAGTCGACCTGGGAGACGTCCAGCTTCGTCGTCGTGCCGTCCCCGTACCGGGTCCACTGGTACCCCGTCTGCCAGGTGTACGACAGGAAGCCGGTCTTCCCGGCCGCGGCCAGGCTCGCGTCCTTCGGGAACGGCAGGGGCGCGTTCGCCGGGGCGGCGGGCGCGGCGGCCGGCGCGGGTGCGGGAGCCGCGGTCGCCGGCACGGCCAGGGCGCCCGCGCCGAGCGTGACGGCGAGGACGACGGTGGCCGCTGCGGAGACACGGCGGCGGGTCGGACGTGCGGAGTTCAAGGCTTCCCCCCAGGGAGATCGAAGCGGCGCGCGCTCCCACGGGCGCCGCACGGTCTGACTCACGGGAGGTCGGAGGGGTTGTACGCGACTCGTCGGCAGGACGCTCGGGCGAGGGCGGGGAGTCCGCCGGGCGGCTTCAACCCAGCCGCTCCCGAACGACCTTGTCCACGCGGTCCCGCCAGGGCGTGAACGGGGTCGTCGGGCGGGGCTGGAACCGGCGCTCATGGGTCTTCCAGGCCTCCTCCGTGCGGCAGGGGCCGCAGAAGGTCTCGTCGCCGGTGGGCCGGAACACGTGGGTGTTCCCCGGCCCGTCGCAGGTGATCAGCGGCTTGGGGACGGGAGCCGCCGGGGCCCAGGCCTCGTGGCCGGGAGCCTCGGTCGCGTGGCCGAGGGCCCCGGTCGCGGCAAGCGGCTCGCTCACGGCGGGCGGGAGCTTCGCGACCAGGCGGTGCCTGAGGAACCCCGCCGCCGAACGGACGCCGTCACGGGGCAGATGAGACGACAGCGCATGCAGCAGATCAGCGGCCGACACGCCTCTCCGCAGCCACTCCGCCGCCGCCTCGGCCAGCCCCCTGGCCTCCCGCACCCCGAGCAGCAGGTCCCGGTTCCGGTGCCGGAGCGAGAGCAGCAGGCGTTCCGCCAGGGCGACTTCGGGGGCCTGCCCCTCGGCACCGCCGCCCTCCGGCTCGGGAGCCGGTTGCGGCTTCGGAGCCGGTTGCGGCTCGGGAGCCGGTTGCGGCTCGGGAGCGGGGTCGGATGCCGGGGCGGGGTCGGGTGCCGGGGCCGACGGCGGCTCCTGCACGGGCGCCGGGGTCGGCTGCGGCTCCAGGGTCAGTCGCGGCTCCTGGGCTGCGTACGCCTCCGGCGCCGGAGGCGGTAGCGGCGAGCGCCGCGATTTCGGCGCGCGCGCTTGGGTGGGTGGGTGGGAGGAAGTCTTGCTACCAAAGTCTTCGTCTTCCGGTGGATAGTGACCGGTGGTCCGGGCCCTCGGAGAACCGCTCGTCGGTTCCCCGGCCGCCGGAACCCGGTCCCGGATCGCGACCGCCTCTTCACGCGTGAGGGTGACGTTGGACAGCAGCTGCGCGGTGGTCCAGTACCCGCGCTCGCACTGCGACTTCCACTCGTGGAGCAGCCCGCAGGCGATCAGGAACTCCTTCGCCCGCTGATAGGCACGGAGCTTGATCCCCAGGTCGGTGGCGTGCTGGTGGAGGGGCTTCTCCGGCGCGTCCTCGGGAAGGCCCTGGACGTGCATGAGGAGGATCTTCGCGTCGCTGTTCAGACGCGGATGGGACACGAGGTTCTTCGAGACCATCGTGAAGCAACGAACCGGCGCGATAACATGCCGAAGCATTTCTGGTGGACTCCAGATCCACTAGTGGTGAAGGTCCCCGGGCTACTGGTGTTGGCGCACCACCGGGGGCCGCTCCCATTCTCACGGAGCGTGATGTCGCGGTCACCGTACCGCACACTTCACCAGCTGATGCAACAACTCCGGCTCTACGAACGGATCTTCGAGCGTCGGCCGCGACCGCCAGTCCAGCGGCCACGTCGCCCCGGTCAGCGCCGGGATCCCCACGTACGACTCACTCCTCCCGCCGCCGCTCAGCGCCCTCGACGGCGCCGGCCACACGTGGTCCCCGGCGGTGCGGGGCGGCAGCAGGAAGTACAGGTTCCGCTCACCCGTCGCCTCCCGCACGATCGGGCCCGCCTGGAAATCCGTGAACGCCATCAGGCGGTACGCCACGTCCTCACCGAGGAACCCGCCGATCCGTACGGCGTCGAAGTGCACGCCCGCGTGACGGAGGGCATGACCGGTTGCGGGCACCCAAGAGGGTGCGGTGTCAAGCGACTTGCGCAGATTCATGCGGCCAGCTTGGAGGCCGTGTTCTCCTGTGACCAGCGACACAGTCCGGTTGTGCGGGACTGTGCACTCGGGGAGGTGGGCTGTGAACAAGGGGAACAGTGGAGGCCCGGGCGCCGCGAAGGCGTTCGGCGCGCTGCTGCGCTTCTACCGCGAAAGGGCGGGTGTCTCACAGGAGGCCCTGGGGCGGGAAGCCGGATATTCCAAGTCCCAGGTGGCCATGATCGAGCGCGGCGATCGGCGAGGCAGAGGAAATTTCGTCGAGATCGCGGATCGGATGGTGGGTGCACACGGTGCACTGCTGACAGTGGCCGGGGAGGTGACGGCGAGTGGAATCGCGGCCTGGTTCGGGGACTACGTGGAGGAGGAGGCCAAGGCCGCCGGTGTCCACAAGTACGAGGCCATCCTCATCCCCGGATTGCTCCAGACCGAGGAGTACGCCCGGGCAGTCTTCGAGTGCGCCATTCCGGCCTGGGAGGACGAGGAAGTCGAGGCGATGGTGGCGGCTCGCATCAAGAGGCAGGAACTGTTCCGCCGCAAGCCCGCCCCGATCGTGACCTTCGTCCTCGACAAGGCCGCGATCACCAAGCCGCTCGGCGGTCCGGAGGTACTCCGAAGGAATCTGCTGTACGTGCTTGAGTGCGCCGACCTGCGGAACGTCACGGTTCAGGTGATGGACGAGGGACGGCGAACTCACGCCGGGCTCAGCGGTTCGTTCACCCTCCTGGAGACCCACGAACGCCGTAGTCAGCTCGTCTACGTCGAGGGCCAGGGTGGCAGGTACTTTCTCAGCGAACAGCCGGATGTCGGGGACTGTTTCGCCCGCTACAGCGCCCTGCGGGCTCAGGCCCTCACCCCGGAGGAGTCAGCAGAACTCATCGAACAGGTGGCACGAGAGCTATGAGCACCGACCTCAACTGGTTCAAGAGCAGCTACAGCAGCGACCAGGGCGGCGACTGCGTCGAGGTCGCCGCCTGCCCCGGCGCCGTGCACGTCCGTGACTCCAAGGACACCGACCTTCCCTCCCTCTCCGTCTCCCCCGCCGCCTGGGGCGACTTCCTCACCCTCGTCTGACAACGGCGAAGGTCTCCGCCCCGTACCCCGGAGCGGAGACCTTCGGTTGCCCGTCCGGCGCGTCAGAACGCGCCGTTCAGGCCCCACCACGCGCTCATCTCCGGCTGGCCCGCGCGGAGCTTGCCCGTGCCCGTGCCGCCGTAGAGGACCAGGCAGCCGACGCCTCGGCAGCCCTCGCCGTCGTATCCGCTGGTGGTGATCGTCGCCAGGTCGTTGAGCCCGTCGGAGCCGAAGTCGCCGACCGCGAGGAACGAGGCCATGACGTTCCAGCCGCCGGAGCCGATCAGCTGGCGGGAGCCGACCGCGCCGGTCGTGCCCGGGTAGAGCCAGAGCTTGCCGGTGGCCGCCTCGCGGGCGATCAGGTCGGGGCGGGCGTCGCCGTTCATGTCGCCCGCGCCGACCAGCGTGTTCATCGCGTTCCAGCCGCCGCTGCCGATCAGCTTGCGGGCGCCGAGGGTGCCCGTCGAGGTGCCCGGGTAGAGCCAGAGCTTGCCCGAGGCCTTCTCGACGGCGATCAGGTCCGCGCGGCCGTCGCCGGACAGGTCACCGAACGCGGTGATCCGGTCCATGCTGTTCCAGCCGCCGCTGCCGATCAGCTTGCGCGCGCCGAGGGCGCCCGTACCGGTGCCGGGGTAGAGCCACAGCTTGCCGGTGGCCGCCTCGCGGGCGATCACGTCCTCCCGGCCGTCGCGGCTGAAGTCGCCGTGCCGGGTGAGGGTGTTCATGGCGTTCCAGCCGCCGCTGCCGATCATCCGGCCCGTGTTGTCGCCGGGCAGGAACCAGAGGCGGCCCGCCGTGTCGCGGACGACGACGTCCGCCTTGCGGTCGGCGTTCAGGTCGCCGAAACCGGCGGCCTTGGGCGACGTGTAGGAGTGCCACGACGGGTACGCCGACTCGCTGCACTCGCGCGCGGTGGGCACGAACTTCACCGAGCTGACGGAGTTGCTGCCGGGGCCGCCCCAGTCCCTGAGGTTCGGGTCCGGGTCCCGGACGGAGCCGCCGAGGGCGTCCGCGTAGTTCGGGCTGTCGTAGGTGCAGACGAACTTGTCCGTGCGGTTGGCGATCGTCCGGAACGCGTTGTCCCAGGAGCCCAGCGTCGGCGCGTTCGTCTTCGTCTTGTACATCGTGCCGGTGGCGTTGTCCGTCTTCCAGGCGCAGAAGTAGCCCTTCGGACAGTCCTGGACCACGGCCTGGGCCGGCGCGGCGCCCGCGCCGAGGAGCCCGGCGGAGCTGAGCCCCAGCGCCGTGGCCACCGTGGCCAGGCGCCGCAGCATAGAAGTGCGCATGCGTTCCCTCCCTGAGGCGGCGCGGAGAAGACCTCGGACGCGCCGCGAGAGGGACGGTATCCCGCCGCACGATGCACGCCAACATCCGGGCTTCCCGCTCGCCCCCCGGGGGGCCGCTCTACGGCGTCAGCACCCCGTTCAGGAAGGGCCCGACCGCCTCGCGCCAGGCGTCCGGGTGCTCGTAGTGGAGGAGGTGGCCGGCGTCGGGGATCTCCGCGTACGACCCGTGGGGCAGCACCCGGACCATCTCCTGCGCCTCCGCCCGCCCGAGCTCGCCGTCCAGGCCCCGGAGGACCAGCGTCGGGCAGCGGACCTGGGCGAGCGACTCCCAGTGGGCGTCGTGGACCCAGGTCTCCCGGGAGGTCAGCATCTGCTCGGGGTCGAACACCGGGCCCCAGCCGTCCGGCCGTTCGGCCATGACCTCGGCGAAGAAGGCGCCCCGGGCCGGGTTCGGCCGCTCGACCCACGGGTCGTCCTCGCCGAACCACCGGCGGGCGGCGTCGAGCGAGGGGAACGGGGCCGGCCAGCGGCGGAACCAGTCCCGCCACTCGCGCTGCGAGGCGGCCCCGAGCGCCGAGGCGCGCATGTCGCAGATGACGAGGGCGCGGACGAGGTCCGGCCGCTCGGCGGCGAGCTGCCAGGCGGTGAGGGCGCCCATGGAGTGGCCGATGAGGGTCACCGGGCCGAGGCCGAGCTGTTCGACGGCGGCGGCGGCGTCCGCCACGTACGCCTCGCGGGTGAAGAGGCCGGCGGCGGGCTTCTCGCTGTGCCCGTGCCCGCGCTGGTCGAGGGCGACGGTACGGGGGATCCCGGGGCCGACGGCTCCCGGCTCCCCGGCTCCCCGGTCTTCCGCGGCCCGCGCGAGGCGGGCGACCGCCGGGGCCCAGTGGGCCGCGTGGCCCATCAGGCCGTGGAGGAGTAAGACCCCGGGGCCGGTCCGCGGGGCGGACGTGGGCGTGAAGTCCCAGGCCGCCAGCCGTACGCCGTCGGCCCCGGTGACGTCGAGTCGTCGCGCCATCCCTGGCACCCCCTCTTCCTGCCGTCGAACCTCGCCAGACTATCGAACTCGCATTCGAAAATGCGCTCCTGCCGCACAACACCCCTCGTTCGAGTGACAGGGCTCAAGGATTGACCCTCGCCGCCGAGGGGAGATCTTGAACGGGAGGCGGACCGCTCGGGGAAAACGGTCCGAGGGGATTGACCTTGAGAGCTCGGGGCTCCAGGTCAGCTCAGGGGAGGACAGGCCCCGGCGCCCGAGGGCGCCGGGGCCCTCTGTCGTCCGGTCCACGGCCACCCGCGTCGGCTGTTCGGCAGCCGTCCGGGGCGCGGTGGTCCGCGCCGGCGGCCCGACATCCGCCCGGGGCGCGGTGGACCGATCCGGGCGTCCGGCATCCGCTCGCTGCACGGCCCCACCCCTCCCCGGTATCGCACCTCTCGCACCAGCGTGGCACGGCGAGGGCGCGGGCGTGGCCATTCCGGCGTAAACCGGGGCGCGCGACGGACGTTGAGCTCCCATCCCGCCGATCCGCCGGCCGGTCGTGACCGGCCCGGGGCGACCATGACGGCCCGTCATCCGCCCACCGGAGGTGGATCTCGTCCCTATGACCGGGAGTCGCCGCGCCCTTCCGCCGACGGGATCGCCGCGTCCTTCCCGGGGACCCCCGGGAAGGAGGCGGCGCGGTCCCGCGCCCGGGTTCAGCGCTTCGCGACGAACACGTGCGAAGCGACCTCCGCGTCCAGCTCGGCGGCCTCGCCGCTCGAACCCACCAGGACACCGCCCGGAGACTCCGTCACCGACACCACGGAGCCGGGCTGCACGCCCGCGCGCCGCAGCGTGTACATCAGCTGCGCGTCCGTCTGGATCGGCTCGCCGATCCGGCGGACGACCACCGTCTTCCCCTCGCTGGCGTCCAGATCGGCGAGCGAGACCATCGAGTCGTCGAGGAAGGCCTCCGCCTCCGCCTTCTCGCCCAGCTCCTCAAGGCCCGGGATCGGGTTCCCGTACGGCGACTCCGTCGGGTGACGCAGCAGCTCCAGGACCCTCCGCTCCACGGCCTCGCTCATCACGTGCTCCCAGCGGCAGGCCTCGGCGTGCACCTGCTCCCACTCCAGGCCGATCACGTCGACGAGCAGACACTCCGCGAGGCGGTGCTTGCGCATGACGCGGGTGGCGAGGCGGCGGCCCTCGTCCGTGAGCTCCAGGTGCCGGTCGCTGGCCACGGCCACCAGACCGTCGCGCTCCATCCGGGCCACCGTCTGGCTCACCGTTGGCCCGCTCTGGTCGAGCCGTTCGGCGATCCGGGCACGCATGGGGACCACACCTTCCTCCTCAAGCTCGAGGATGGTGCGGAGATACATCTCCGTTGTGTCGATCAGTCCGGACATACGTGCCCCTCGATGAGTCGTGCGCTGGCCCTGCACCAATTCTGACGCATCGCGCCGACAACCGGGTCTCGCCGTCCACAGGTGGTATTGACAGAGCAATGGTCCAGACCGCACCGTGATCGGCGACCAGGGCACGACCACGACACGACGGCGACGAACAAGGAGCTTCTGGAATGGGCGACAGCGCGGGCGAGAGCAAGCTGGCCGGACAGTTCTTCGACGCCGCGATCGGCCTGCTCCAGCAGGTCCGCGACGGCGACTCCGCCGAGATCGCCGCGGCGGGCACCGCGATCGCCGAGGCCGTCGCGAACGGCAACCGGCTCTTCGCCTTCGGCGCGGGCCACTCCTCCCTCGCCGCCCAGGACGTCGTCTACCGCGCCGGCGGCCTCGCCCTCATGAACCTGCTCGTCGTCCCCGGCGTCGTCGGCGTCGACGTCATGCCGGCGACGCTCGGCTCCGCCCTCGAACGCGTCGACGGCCTCGCCGGAGCGGTCCTGGACTCCTCCCCCGCCAAGGCCGGGGACGTCCTGATCATCATCTCCCTCTCCGGGCGCAACGCCCTGCCCGTCGAGATGGCGATGAACGCCCGCGCCCTCGGCCTCACCGTCATCGGCGTCACCTCGGTCGCGTACGCGACGGAGACCAAGTCGCGGCACGTCTCGGGGACGTACCTCAAGGACCACTGCGACATCGTCCTCGACTCCCGCATCGCCGTCGGCGACGCCGAACTCACCCACGAGGGCATCGAGGCCCCCTTCGCGCCCGCCTCCACCGTCGTCACCAGCGCCCTCATGCAGGCCACGCTCGCCGCCGCCGCCGAGGAGCTCGTCCGGCGCGGCATCGAGCCGCCGCTGCTCCGCTCCGGGAACGTCGACGGCGGGCACGAGTGGAACGGCCGCGTGATGACGGAGTACGGCGACCGGATCTTCTACCGGCACTGAGCCCCGCCCCCGGGTGGCCGCCGCGCGCGGCGGCTACGCCGGGTCGGCCAGGTCCAGGGCCGCCGCCACCCGGGACGCCACCGCCTCCGCGAAGACCACGTCCTCGCGCTCGAAGGGCTTGCGGCAGGCGGCCCGCAGGAACGTCAGGACACCCAGCGTCCGGCCCCGGGAGCGCAGCACCACGCACACCGCGTGCGCCGCGTCCCCCGGCCACTGGTGGGCCTCCGCCCACACCTCGGCCGTCCGGCCCGCGCTCGCCCGCACCGTGCCCACCCGGTCCCAGGCCTGCAGCGCCGGGTGCCTCGGCCCGTACCGCAGCGGGATACCGCCGCCGACGACCGGCGAGGACGGGCCGGGAGCACCGCCCGCCGGGGTGGCCAGGGCCCGGGTCAGCCGCCGCTCGCCCGCGATCCGGTCGACCAGGGCGTGGTCCGCGAAGCCCGCCAGGGCGAAGTCGAGCAGCACCGTCGCCGCCTCCGCCGGGTCCTCGCACTCCGCCGCCGCCGCGCCCGCCCGGTGCAGCTGGCTCCACCGGAACCGCAGCCGGTCCGCGTCCCGCGTCGCGAGCCGCTCCTCCGTGACGTCCTGGAACAGCCAGGCCACCCCCAGCGGCACCGGCTCCTCCGCCATCGGCGAGGACAGCCGCAGGAAGCCGCTCCGCCAGCACCGGCGCCGCTCCCCCGCCGAGGTCCGGAGCGTCACCCACACCTCGGCGGGCGCGGGCGGCGTGCCCTCCGCCAGGACGTGCTGGAGCGCGGCCTCCAGCTCCTCCGCGCCGTGCACCACGACATCGCCCAGCGGGCGCCCCAGCAGGGCCGTGCGCCCGGTCTCGAAGGCGCGGGCCGCGTGGCCGTTGACCATGGCGGGGCGCAGATCGGCGTCGACGAGGACGACCCCCCAGGAGGCGTCCTCGAACAGGGCCTCGCTGAGCGCCACCGACCGCTCCAGGTCGAGCTGGACGTGGACCTCGCTGAACGCGCAGTACACCCCGGCCGGACTGCCGTCCGCGCCGCGCACTCCGGCCGCCTGGCTCCGTACGAGCACCCGGCCGCCGTCCTTGCGCAGCAGCGCCAGCTCGTGGACCTGCCGCCCGGGGCCCTTCATGACCCCCATCAGCCGGCCCAGGGTCTCCTCGGCGTCGGCGCTGCGCGCGGCCCACCCCTCGAACCCGCGCCTGCCGACGGCCTCCTCGGCGGACCAGCCGAGGATGCGCTCGGCCTCGCGGTTCCAGTGCGTGACCGTCCCGTCGGCGTCGAACGCGCAGAGCGCCGCGTCCATCCCGTCGAGCAGCGCGGCCAGCAGATCGGCCCCCGCCCCGGGAACGGAAGCGGTCTCGCTCGCGGACCCCGTGAAAGCACTCATCCCGGCACCCCCCATGCTGCGGCCATTCAACTGGAACGTGACGCAGAGCACATCACCTTCACCGAAATCGTTGCACCGCGGAAACGAATTCGGTCACGGGGAGGGCGGGCACTCGCGGCTTCGGGCGCCGGGGCCCCGGGGCCCGGGCCGCTCAGGGCGCCAGCCGCTCCACGCGCCACGTCTCGCCGTCCCGCGCGTCCGGGCCGTCCGGCCCGTCCTCACGGACGTAGCGGAGGCGGTCGTGGAGGCGGTTCTCGTGGCCCTGCCAGAACTCGATCGCGTCCGGCACGACCCGGACACCGCCCCACTCCGGGGGAACCGGCACCTGGGCGTCCCCGGGGTAGCGGGCGGCCAGCTCCTCGTACCGGGCGAGGAGTTCCTCGCGGGAGGCGATCACCGAGGACTGGCGGCTCGCCCAGGCACCGAGCTGGGATCCGTGCGGGCGGGTGCGGAAGTAGGCGACCGTCTCGTCGCGGCCGATGCGCTCGGCGCGGCCGGTGACGACGACCTGGCGGGCCAGCGGATGCCAGGGGAAGAGCAGCGCGACGTACGGATTGGCCGCCATCTCCACGCCCTTGCGGGAGTCGTAGTTGGTGAAGAAGACGAACCCGGCCCGGTCGTAGTGCTTCAGGAGCACCGTGCGGGCCGACGGCCGGCCGTCGGGGGTGGCCGTGGAGACGACCATCGCGTTCGGCTCGTGGATCGCCGGGTTCGCGACGGTCTCCTTGAACCAGCGGGTGAACTGCGCGATCGGCTCGGGCGCGAGGTCGGCCGGCGACAGCTCCGTGGTGCGGTACTGCTCGCGCATGTCGGCGGGATCCACGGCGTCGTTCACGGCGCCTCTCTGGGGATCGTTCGCGGGATCGGTCACGGGATCGGTCACGGGGCCATCCTGCCGCAGCCCCGCAGTTTGCCCGGCACCACGTGCCGCCAATCCATACTCGCCGAATCGACGCACTGTGCCGGATGTCACGCTTCCCCGCATCATCGGAACCGTACAGACTCGGGGCTGGACGACTGTTGAATCCCCACCATCGACCAGCACTCGGTTGATCGATCATCGATAGAGGAGCCGCCTGATGTCCGACTTCGTACCCGGGCTCGAGGGAGTCGTCGCGTTCGAGACGGAGATCGCCGAACCCGACAAGGAAGGCGGCGCGCTCCGCTACCGCGGCGTCGACATCGAGGACCTGGTCGGCCACGTGTCCTTCGGCAACGTCTGGGGACTCCTCGTCGACGGAGCCTTCAACCCGGGCCTGCCGGCCGCCGAGCCCTTCCCGATCCCGGTGCACTCCGGCGACATCCGCGTCGACGTGCAGTCCGCGCTCGCGATGCTCGCCCCCGTGTGGGGCCTCAAGCCGCTCCTCGACATCTCCGCCGAGCAGGCCCGCGACGACCTCGCCCGCGCCGCCGTCATGGCCCTCTCCTACGTCGCCCAGTCCGCGCGCGGCCAGGGCCTCCCGATGGTCCCGCAGAGCGAGATCGACAAGGCCGAGTCCGTCGTCGAGCGCTTCATGATCCGCTGGCGCGGCGAGCCCGACCCGAAGCACGTCAAGGCCGTCGACGCCTACTGGACCTCGGCCGCCGAACACGGCATGAACGCCTCCACGTTCACCGCGCGTGTGATCGCCTCCACCGGTGCCGACGTGGCCGCCTCCCTCTCCGGTGCCGTCGGCGCCATGTCCGGCCCCCTGCACGGCGGCGCGCCCTCCCGCGTCCTCGGCATGATCGAGGAGATCGAGCGGACCGGCGACGCCACCGCCTACGTGAAGCAGGCCCTCGACAAGGGCGAGCGCCTCATGGGCTTCGGCCACCGCGTCTACCGCGCCGAGGACCCCCGCGCGCGCGTGCTCCGGCGCACCGCCCGCGAGCTGGCGGCGCCGCGCTTCGAGGTCGCCGAGGCGCTGGAGAAGGCCGCGCTCGAAGAGCTGCACAACCGGCGCCCCGACCGCGTCCTGGCGACCAACGTCGAGTTCTGGGCGGCGATCGTCCTGGACTTCGCGGAGGTCCCGGCGCACATGTTCACCTCGATGTTCACGTGCGCGCGCACGGCCGGCTGGTCGGCGCACATCCTGGAGCAGAAGCGCACCGGGCGCCTGGTCCGCCCGTCCGCGCTCTACACGGGCCCGGGCCAGCGGAACCCGCGCGAGATCGAGGGATACGGCGACATCGCGGGCTGATCCCGCCCCCCGCCGGCTGCCGCGACGACCACGGCGACGACCCGACCCGCACAGTCAGGGCCGTCGCCGCGGGCGTCGCGGACGTCGTTTCCGTACGGGTCGCGGGGGCCCGGACCGGTGGGCGGCTCGCCCACCGGTCACGCGCCGTCCCGGCTACGCCGACAGCGCCGGCTGGGACTCCGGGTGCAGCAGCAGGTCCGCGTGGTGGCGGGCCGCCACCAGCGGGTGGGCCCGCAGCTTGCCCTTCAGCTCGTTGCGGCCGTACTCCGCGAACAGCGGGTTCGCCGGGTCGGCCGTGACACCGGGCGCCGTCTCGGCGTGCGGGAAGACGAGCGGCGAGATCCGGGCGTCGAGCCGCGGGTTGTAGAAGAACGGCACCGAGTACCGCTCCGTCGCCCCGGGCGGCGAGACGACCCGGTGGTTGGTGGCGAGCAGATAGCCGTTGGTCGCCACTTCGAGCAGCTCGCCGAGGTTCACGACGAACGCGCCCGGCAGCGGCGGCACGTCGTGGAAGTTCCCGTCCTCGCGCTGGACCTGCAACCCGCCCACCTGGTCCTGGAGGAGCAGGGTGAGGAAGCCGTAGTCCTTGTGCGCGCCGACGCCCTGGTCGTCGCCCTCGCCGCTGCTGCCCGGGTAGCGCACCAGCTTGAGGTGCGGGTGGGCGCGCGGGCCGAAGATGTCGTCGTAGAAGTCGCGCGGCGCCCCGATCGACGCCAGCAGCTCGTGCAGCAGACGCTCGGCGACCCCGCTGAGCCGGTCCACCCAGTGCAGGGCCGCGGTCCGCAGCTCGGGGAGCGCGGCGGGCCACTGGTTGGGACCTTCGAGCCACCAGTACGGGGCCTCCCAGGGCGCGGGGGTGCGCGCGGGGCGCTCGGCGCCGATGTCGAGCTGGTCGCGCCAGTCGCGGGCGCCGGCGGTCCGCTCGTCGCCGATGCGGGTGTAGCCGCGGAAGTGCGGCGAGTTGATGTTGTCGAGGGCGAGCCGGTCGGCCTCGGGCAGCGCGAAGAAGGCGTGCATCGCGGAGGTCAGGGCCCGCGTCTCGGCCTCGGTCACACCGTGCCCGACGAGCTGGAAGAAACCGACGTCGTGGGCGGCCGAGTGGAGCTGCGCGTGGAGCAGACGCCGGGCCTGGGGGCCGCGGTCGGCGGCGGAGAGGTCGACGATCGGGAGCTGCGAGGCGTACGAGCTCCGGGTCTTCGGGCTGCTGGTCGGCTGCGGGGAGGACGAGCTGAGAGTCATGGATGCGTCCGCGGGGTCTACGGGTGCCCGGAGCGGCCGCCAGGGGTGGGGCGGGGGCCACGGGTGCCGGTCGGCTTGGGCTCGGAACGAGGGACCCGGGGGGCGGTGGTGGTGCCCTTGAGGGTCAGGCGGAGCGGCGACAGCTCATGCTCGTGACGCGGACGAAGTCCACGTGGCGACGGCGTACGAGCAGGGGCATGCGACCACAGTACTGCGGCAGGGGTCGAACGACTGTGGTCCGGGTCACGTAGGGGGAAGCCCGAGGGGGCGCAGGAAATTCCGGAAGGGGCGCGAGGGGGTTCCGGGCGGGCGCACGGAGGTCCGAAGGCACGGACCTGGGCCCCGGCGGGGGCGGGAGCCCGGACGCCCTGGAACCTGCGGGCGGTGGTCGTGGCGTGCGCCCGGCCGCCGTGGACGCGACGGTTACGCCAGGGCCTCGTCCAGCAGGTGGGCCCACTGGGACACCACCCGTTCCCGGCGGGCGCGGTCGTCCGTCAGGAGGGTGGCGAGGCCCAGGCCGCGGGCCATGTCCAGCAGGCCCTGGACGGTCTCGCGGACGCCCGGGCGGGACTCGTCCGCGCCCAGCACCTCGACGGCGATCCGGTGCGACTCGCGGCCCACGCGGGCCTCCAGCTCGGTCACGCGGGTGCGGAGCTGGTCCTCGCCCGAGGCGGCGACCCAGAGGTGGAGGGCGGCCCGGAAGAGGGGCCCGGTGTAGAGGTCGACGAGCGCGGCGACGGCCTCGTGGCGGTCGCGGGACGGCAGGGACCGCAGCGCCTGCGAACGTTCCTCGGCGACGTACTCGACGGCGGCCGTGAACAGGTCCTCGCGGGTCGGGAAGTGGTGCTGGGCGGCGCCCCGGGAGACGCCGGCCCGTTCCGCGACGGCGGCGACCGTGGAGCCCGCCCAGCCGTGCTCGGCCAGACAGGACACGGCCGCCTCCAGGAGCCGCTGCCGGGTGGCGCGGCTCCTGTCCTGCTTGGGCGCGGTCACAGCCGCCATTGAGGGTCCCGTCGTTCGAGGAAGGCCGTCATCCCCTCGCGCGCCTCGGCGGAGGCGAAGAGCGTGGCCGACCTCTGCACGAGGTCCTCCGCGTCGCGTTCGAAGGTCTCCAGGACTCTAGCGGTGACCAGCCGCTTCGCCTCCCGCAGGCCCTGCGGGGACCCGGCGCGCAGGGCGTCGAGGATGCCGGGGAGGGCCGCGTCCCCGTCGGTGACGAGACCCATGGCGATCGCCTCCGGGACCCCGAACCGCTCCCCCGTCAGGTAGTGACGGGCGGCCGCGCGCGGTTCCAGCCTGGGGAGGAGGGTGAGGGAGATGACGGCGGGGGCGACCCCGATCCGTACCTCGGTGAGGGCGAAGTCCGAGGTCTCCCCGGCCACCACGATGTCGCAGGCGCCGAGCAGGCCGAGGCCGCCGGCCCGGACGTGCCCGGTGACGTGAGCGACGACCGGCTTCGGCAGCTCGACGATCTGCCGGAGCAGGTCGACGAAGGCGTACGGGCTGGGCGGCGCCTTCAGGTCGGCGCCCGCGCTGAACGTCGTACCGGTGTGGGCGAGGACCACCGCACGGACCGCCGGGTCCTTTCCGCAGGCGGTGAGCGCGTCGGCGAGTTCGGTGACGAGGGGCGCGGAGAGGGCGTTGCGGGTGGCCGGGGAGTTCAGGGTGAGGGTGGTGATGCCCCGGTCCTCGGCCGATGTCACGAGCGTGGTGGTCATGCGCGGTCCCTCAGTTCCCTTCGGAGGATCTTCCCGGAGGCCGCCCGGGGCACGGTGTCGACGAACTCGACGCTGCGGACCTTCTTGTACGGGGCGACCCGTGCGGCGACGTGTGCCATGACGTCCTCGGCGGTGAGGCCGGGCGCCGAGGGCTGGCGTACGACGAAGGCCTTGGGTATCTCCGTACCCTCCGCGTCGGTGACGCCGATGACGGCGGCGTCGGCGACGCCGCCGTGGGTGAGGAGGAGCGCTTCGAGTTCGGCGGGGGCGACCTGGAAGCCCTTGTACTTGATGAGTTCCTTGACGCGGTCGACGACGTACAGCCAGCCGTCGGCGTCGACGCGCCCGATGTCGCCGGTGTGGACCCAGCCGTCGGCGTCGATCATGGCGGCGGTGGCGTCGGGCCTGCCGAGGTACCCCTTCATGACCTGCGGCCCCCGGATGGCGACCTCGCCCTCCTCGCCCGGGGCGGCGTCCTCGGACGGGTCGTCGAGGGAGAGGATCCGCATCTCGGTGGAGGGCAGCAGCTTGCCGACGGTGCCGGGCGGCGGGTTCTCGGCGTCGAGGGGGACGACGTGGGTGCCCGGGGAGAGCTCCGTCATGCCGTACGCCTGGAGGACCGGCGGCAGTCCGAGCCGGGCGGAACAGGCCTCGGCGAGGGCCGCGTCGAGGGGGGCGGCGGCGCTGACGACGTACTCCAGGGAGGACAGGTCGTAGGCGGCGACGGCCGGGTGCTTGGCGAGGGCGAGGACGATCGGCGGGGCGACGTACAGGCCGTTGATCCGGTGCTTCTGGATGGCGCCGAGGAAGGTGTCGAGCTCGAAACGGGGGAGGACGACGACGGTGGCGCCCTGGCGCAGGGGCGCGTTCATGAGCGCGGTCAGGCCGTAGATGTGGAAGAAGGGAAGGATCGCCAGAATCCGGTCACCGGGGCCCATGGGGATGACCGGGTCCAGCTGGGCGAGGTTCGTGGCGATCGACGCGTGCGTGAGCATCACGCCCTTGGGGACGCCGGTGGTGCCGGAGGAGTACGGGAGCGCGGCGACGTCCTCGTCTGGGTCGACGTCGATCTCGGGCACGGGCCCGGTCGAGCCGAGGAAGGACTGCAACGACCGCACGCCCTCGCCGCCGGGTCCTTCGGGCGCCTGGTCGCAGACGAAGATCTCCCGGACGCCGCCCGCGAGTTCGGCGGCGGCGCGGGCGGCCGGGAGCAGCGGCGAGACGGTGACGATCCAGCGCGCGGCGGAGTCCTTGAGCTGCTTCGCGAACTCCTCGGGCGTGGCGAGCGGGTGCACGGTGGTGACGGCCGCCCCGGCACGGGTGGCGGCGTAGAAGGCGATGGGGAAGAGCACGGTGTTGGGGCTGTGCAGCGCGAGCACGTCCCCCTTCCGCACCCCGGCCTCGGCGAGCCCGGCGGCCACCCGCCGGTGGAAGGCGTCGACCTGCCCGTACGTGAGGGTCAGCTCCCCGGCCCCGTCGATCAGCGCGGGCGCGTCCCCACGCTCGGCGGCACGGCCGAGCACCGCGTCGTGGATCGGCAGGGAAACGGTCGAAACGGCCTCGTACTCGCTGTGGAACACCATGCAGGCCCCCTGGGGAGAGGTGGGAGTGGTGGAAGGTGGTCGCCAGGATCACGTGTGGGGGTACGACTTGGGGAGACCTTGACAGCCACCCGTAAAACAATCAAGCATGCATGCATGTTTGGACCGGCCCGTCTCGCTTCCGTACGCCGCATGCGGCCTCGCCCGCGTCATGGCGACGGCGGCGACCGTGGAGCCGCCCCCGTCGGGGTCGTGACGGCCGTACGGCAGCTCGTCACGCGATGATCCCCACCCGAAAGCGGCCCGCACCCCACCGGAGTGGGCCGCTTTCGTCATGTCCAAACCCTCACCGGAGCCGCGCGGCCTCCGGGACCGGGCACGACTCGTCGTCGAGCCACGCCACCGTGCCTCGCGGCCCGACCGTCAGCCCGAAGCGCTCGAATCCCGGCCGACCCCGACCGTTCCACCACCGGTAGGCGGCCTCGACCTCGTCCCACAGGCGCCGAGGCCCCTCCTGCACGACCTCGAAGCGGGCGCGCTCCGGCGCGTAGTCGGCCGACGCCCACGACCTCCCGTCGAGGTCGTACGTCCACAGGGTGTACGCCCCGTCGTCGTACCGTTCCGTTCTCCAGAACGCCCGGGGCACCTCCAACCCGATGACGAACTGTTCCACCCACCCGCCGAGGGCCGTGGGCGACAACGTGGTCGTGCTGCGCTGCCCGCCGGCCGGCCACTCCCGCCCCCGGAAGTACACCGACGGCTCGGGAAGCTCCGGCGACTGCTGACGGATCCGCATGAACGCAGACGAGCGGGTGAACAGGCCTCGGGCGTGCCCGTCGTGGCCGACAGTGAGGCGCACGATGGCCTCGCCGCCGTACAGCGGCCCCCATGGGGCGACGATCACGCCCCCGGCGACCGTCTGCTCGATCCACGCCGACGGCACCTCGCCGACCGACGCGGTGGCGATCACCCGGTCGTACGGCGCCTGGTCGGCGACCCCTGCTCGGCCGTCGCCGGTCACGACGAGCGGCGCCGGCCCGCCGAACTCGGCGAGGGTCTCCCGGGCCTGCTCGGCGACGGACGGGTCGTACTCCACGCTGACGACGTTCCCGGCCCCGGCCCGGTGGGCGAGGAGGGCCGCGTTCCATCCGGTCCCCGTGCCGATCTCCAACACCCTGTGCCCGGCCTCGACGCCGAGGTCGGCGAGCATGGCGAACACCATGGACGGTAGCGAGTTGCTGCTCGTCGGCGTGGTCCCCTGCTCGTCGCCCTGGTGCTCGCCCCGGTCCCACTGCGTGGTGAGCGGGACGTTCGAGTACACGGCGTCGAGCCATGTCCGCGGGTCGACGGCGCGGTCGACGAGCGGGCCTTGTTCAGTGCCCTCGGGCATGCCGGGCCAGACCCGGGCCGGAACGAACATGGCCCGGGGGACGGCGCGGTACGTGTCCAGCCAGTCCGTTTCCAGTGCGCCCGCCTCGACGAGCGCGGCGGCGAGCCCCTCCGGGCCCGCCGCCTCTACGCGTGTGCTCACCTGCGCCCCTACTTCTTCGCGGGGCCGCTGCCGTCGGAGGAGTTCCCGCCGCTCGTCTCCGAGCCGCCCCCTCCGTGCTGTCGGCCGCTGCTGCTGTCGTCCTGCTGGCTACCGCCGGATCCGCTGCCCGAACCGCCGCCGTGCCTTCCCGACATGGTCACTCCTTCGGTTGGGTGGTGCTCGGTACGGCCGTCCCCGAAACCGGGAGGCCGGGTCCCCGTGCCCGGACTCGAACCGGGGTCCTCGACGGTCGTGGGTCGATCCGACTCCGCCGTCGGGCTCAGCCTGTCGAGCTACTGGGGGTGGCGCCGGCGGTGACGGCCACGCCGGTCAGGAACAGCGCGAGGGCGGCTGTACGGGAGGCAGGCGTTCGCCCCGGCGACGGTGGCCTCGCCCAGCCCGAAGACGAGCAGGGACCCGTCCCGGGTCGCCCGCTGCTCGCGGTAGAGCCCCCGCGTCAGGAAGTCGGCGGCCTCCATGGGACCCCGGAGCTCACGGAACACCACGCCGGCCTCGGCGGCGCTCACGGGTCGGACATGCGGCGGAGTGCGCGGCGGGGGCGGCGGCTTGCTCATCGTGTGCTCACTTCCTGACGGGCTTCCCGATCGGGTGTGATCAGTCAACTGCGCTCCGTGCTCGCGAGCTTGCACACGGCTTGCACAAGGGCCGTGCGGGTGTGCCCGGAGCCTGTGAGCATGAGACGTGACCGGTTCCCGACGGGGTAGGACTCATCGCATGTGCACGACCAGCGACGTGGCACCCGGGACGAACCTCGCCCTGCTCCGGAAGGAACGCGGCCTCTCCCAGGCCCAGCTCGCCCGGACGGCCAGTGTCTCCGTGTCGCTGCTGTCCAAGATCGAGGTGGGCGACCGGACCCTCACGCCGACCGTGGCCGCGGCGATCGGCAGGGCCCTCGGCCTGTCCATGGCCGAGGTCCAGGGCAGGACACGCGTCGACGGGGACGACGAACCGCGGCTCACGGCACTGCGGTCGGCCGTCCGGGACTACGACCTAGCCGGTCGCGCACCGGTCGAGGAAGCGGCCGTGCTGGCCGCCGTGGAGGCGGTACGGAACGCCCGTGACGCCGCACGCGTCCGTCACGTCCTCGCCCGGCTGCCGGGCCTGCTCCGCAGCGCCACGACGTACGCCCACACCGCGAACACGGTCGATGCCTGGATGACCCTGGCGGAGGTCTACAGCTCCGTCTACTGGCTCGCCGCACGGCACCGCTGGATGGACATGGCCGAGTTGGCCGTGACGCGGCAGCGCTGGGCCGTCGAGCAGCAGCCCAACCCGCTGGGGGAGGCCATCGCCGCGCGCGACCGGGCGGGCGCCTACTTGAACGGCGGCGACGCCGAGGGAGGCCTCACGATCGTGGACCGTGCCCTCACCCGGGCCGAGTCCACGCTTTCCGGGGAGGAGCGCGCGTTCGCCGTCGGCGTGCTGAACCTGCGGGGGATGACGCTCGCGGGGCGGCTTGACGACAAGACCGAGGGCGCGCGCGAGGCCGAACGGCACATCGCCTCGGCCGAACGCGTGGCCGAGGCGTGGTGGAGCGGCGGTGACGCACACCGGCACTCGATGATCTTCGGGCCACAGAACACCGCCACACACGTCCTCGCGACCCGTCTCGACCTCGGCCGCCCCCGGGAGGCCCTCGCCGTCGCGGAGAACCTCGACACGGTCCTCGACGGCCTGCCGGCCACCCGGGTCGCTCCGTCGCGCCTGAACGTCGCCCGTGCCCACCTCGACGTCGGAGACCGCGAGGCCGCCCTCGCGAACCTGTCCGCCGCGTGGGAGGCGGCACCGCAGATGGCCCGCATCCACCCGACGGCCCGCGAGGTCTTCCGGGTCCTCGCCTCCCTGCACCGCCGGAGCAACCCCGAGTTGTTGCGGCTCTCGCGCATCGCCGGAATGCCGTTGTGAGTACGACGACGGCCCCGCGTCCCCGGCCGAGAGGCGGCCTACCGGGTGGGGGATCGCCGAAGCAGCTGCAACGACGGCTTGCGGACGCGAGGCTCACGCCGCACGCGCGGAACCGCGCGGGCGCTGGGAGTGGATGAGGACACGATCTGGCCGAAGGCGGTGCAGGACCGCGTCGAGCTCGGCGGCAGCGAAACGAACAAGCACGCATGCATGGTTCAGACCCGGGAGCCGGGAGCGCGGGCGGACGGCCCGCCCCCGCGAGGGAACGGGCCGCGTGCGGGGCTCGGGCGGTCAGCCCTCGCAGCCCACGCCGTCGCCGTCGCGGTCGAGGTGCCGGCCGTAGCCGGGATCGCCCACCCGGACGGGGGCGGCGCCCGCGGCGCGGGCGGCCGAGCAGTTGCGGTAGTAGACACTGCCGCCACCGGGCTCCTCGGTGGGTTCCGGGGCCTCCGTGGTGCGGGTGGGCTCCGGCGCGGGCGTCGGCCGCTGCGTCGTGGGCTTGGGCGTGGGCTTCGGAGTGGGCTTGCGCAGCACCTCGTTGGGCGACTTGGGGCAGGGGACGCCCGGCGCCGTCAGATACACCACCGGGACCGCCGACGAGACCGGTGCGCCGGCGTCGGGACGCTGGAAGCAGACGGTCCAGTTCGCGTAGGTGGCGGGCAGCTCGACGTCCTTGTAGGCGGCGTACGCCCGGCCCAGGTTCTCGGTCAGGAGCTGCTCGGCGTCCGCGTAGTTCCCGCCGACGAGCCGGGGCATGACCGGGGCCTCCTCCGTCTCCGACGGTGTGGGGGTCGGGGTGGGGGTCGGAGCGGCGGCCGCCGTGGCCGTCGGCTTCGGCGCGTCCTTCCTGTCGTCCGCCTTCTCCTCCTCCGGGCCGATGACGAGAGCCATCAGGAACCACAGCGCGCCGAGGACCGTCGCGACGATCTTCTTGTTCCGGTCCCAGCGGCTCGTCCAGACCAGGGCTATGCCCGCCGGCGGGAGGAAGACCAACAGGCAGATGATCAGGGCCGGATGCTGCCACCAGCGCCGGACGGGAGCGTGAACGGGGCGGTACGGCGGCGGGGGCGGGGTCGGGTACACGTGCGTCTCTCCCGATGGCTCTGGTACGTGTAGAAGTGGCGAGGATCGTACACAGGATGTTCACAATCGACTCCCCTCCGTACGCAGATCGATACGCCGTCGCCGTCCCCCGCCGGCGGCCGGGCCGACCCTGCTGCCGGGAGTCCTCCGCTGCCTGCCCGGCGTGCGGCTCGCGGTCCGACGGCCGCCCCGGGGGTGTCAGTACGACTTGGGCAGACCCAGGGTCTGGTGCGACACGTAGTTGAGGATCATCTCCCGGCTGACCGGGGCGATGCGGGCCACCCGGGCCGCCGTGATCAGTCGGGCCAGGCCGAACTCCTTGGTGAGGCCGTTGCCGCCGAGGGTGTGGACCGCCTGGTCCACGGCCTTCACGCAGGCCTCCGCCGCCGCGTACTTCGCCATGTTGGCCGCCTCGCCCGCACCGGCGTCGTCCCCCGCGTCGTACAGCTGAGCCGCCTTCGCCATCATCAGGCGGGCCAGTTCCAGCTCGATGTGCGCCTGCGCCAGGGGGTGCGCGACGGCCTGGTGGGCGCCGATCGGGGCCTTCCAGACCTGGCGCTCCTTGGCGTACCTCACGGCCTGCGCGAGGGCGTACCGGCCCATGCCGATCGCGAAGGCCGCTGTCATGATCCGCTCCGGGTTCAGCCCCGCGAAGAGCTGCAGCAGGCCCGCGTCCTCGTCCCCGACGAGCGCCTCCGCCGGCAGGTGGACGTCGTCGATCGTCAGCTCGAACTGCTTCTCGTTCGCGTCCAGTTCCATCTCGATGTGCCGCCGCTGGAAGCCCGGGGCGTCACGCGGGACGATGAAGAGACAGGGCTTGAGGTTTCCCGTCCGCGCGTCCGACGTGCGGCCCACGATCAGCGTCGCGTCGGCGATGTCGACGCCCGACACGAACACCTTCCGGCCGTTGAGGACCCAGCCCTCCTCCGTGCGGGTCGCGGTGGTCGTGATGCGGTGCGAGTTCGAGCCCGCGTCGGGCTCCGTGATGCCGAACGCCATCGTCCGCGAGCCGTCCGCGAGCCCCGGCAGCCACTCCCGCTTCTGCTCCTCCGTGCCGAAGCGGGCGATGACCGTGCCGCAGATCGCGGGCGAGACGACCATCATCAGGAGCGGCGCCCCCGCGGCGCCCGCCTCCTCCAGGACGATCGACAGCTCGGCCATGCCGCCGCCCCCGCCGCCGTACTCCTCGGGCAGGTTCACGCCCAGGTAGCCGAGCTTGCCCGCCTCCGCCCACAGGGCGGCCCGGTCGAAGCCGGGGCCGTGCCGGTGGCCGAGCGCGGAGACGGCGGCCCGGAGCGCGGTGAGCTCTTCACTCTCGATCATGGTGCTCATACGGTCTTGTCCTCCTGTGCTTCGGTCTGTACGACGGCGAGCAGGGCGCCCACCTCGACCTGGCGGCCGGGGGCGGCGTGGAGTGCGGTGAGCGTGCCGGAGGCGGGGGCGATGACGCGGTGCTCCATCTTCATCGCCTCCAGCCAGAGAAGCGGCTGTCCGGCGGCGACCGGGTCGCCGACGGCGAGCCCGTCCGCGACCCGGACGACGGTGCCGGGCATGGGGGCGAGGAGCGAGCCGGGTTCCCGCTGGTCGGCGGGGTCGGGGAAACGGGGCCGGGCGGTGAGTCGGTACGGGCCGACGTGGACGGTGCCGTCGCCGTACCGGGCGACGTCGAAGTCCCGTACGACTCCGGAGACGTCGAGGCGCACGCGGTCGGGGGACGCCGACACGACCCGGACCCCCTCGGGGGCCGTGACCTCGTATCCGCCGTCCCGGCCCGGCCGGTAGCGGACCTCGTGCTCCCCGTACGCCCTCGTCTCGTCCTGGGAGCGCAGGTTGCGCCAGCCGCCGCCGAAGCGGCCCCGGCGGGAGGCCGCCCCGGACAGGGCCGCCGCCACCGCCGCGTGCCCCTCGTCCTCCGGCGCCGTGGTCAGGGCGGTCAGGTTCCGGTCGTAGAAGCCCGTGTCGAGCGTGTCCGGCGACCCGTACTCCGGGTGCCGCAGCGAGGCGACGAGCAGCTCCCGGTTGGTGACCGGGCCGTGGATCCGGGACCGTTCCAGCGCGCGGGCGAGCTTGCGGGCCGCCTCGGCGCGGGTGGGGGCGTGGACGACGACCTTGGCGAGCATCGGGTCGTAGTGGACGCCGATCGTGTCCCCGGAGACGTATCCGGTGTCGACCCGGACGCGGCCCTCCCCGGGGACGTCGAAGCGGTGCAGGACGCCCGTCTGCGGCGCCCACTCCCGCGCCGGGTCCTCCGCGTAGAGGCGCGCCTCGATCGCGTGGCCGCTCGGGGACGGGGGCTCCGGCGGCAGTTCGCGGCCCTCGGCGACCGCGAGCTGGAGGGCGACGAGGTCGACCCCGTACACCTCCTCCGTCACCGGGTGCTCGACCTGGAGGCGGGTGTTCATCTCCAGGAAGTGCGCCTGGCCGTCCGCGACCAGGAACTCGACGGTGCCCGCGCCGGTGTAGCCGACGGCCTTCGCCGCGCGGACGGCCGTGTCCAGGAGGGAGGCTTCGAGCGCGGCGGGCAGGCCGGGCGCCGGGGACTCCTCGACGACCTTCTGGTGGCGGCGCTGGAGGGAGCAGTCGCGGGTGCCGAGCGCCCAGACCGTGCCGTGGGTGTCGCAGAGGAGCTGCACCTCGACGTGGCGGCCGTTCTCCACGTACGGCTCGACGAAGACCTCGCCGTCTCCGAACGCGCTCGCCGCCTCCGCCGAAGCCGCCGCCAACTCGACCTCCAGGGCAGCCAGTTCGCGGACGATCCGCATGCCCCGGCCGCCGCCGCCCGCCGCCGCCTTCACCAGGACGGGGAGGTCCGCCTCGGTGACCTCGGCCAGGGGCGCGATCCCCAGGAGCTCCTTGGCCCGCGTCTTCGAGGCCATCGCCTCGATCGCCTCCGGCGGCGGGCCGATCCAGACCAGGCCCGCGTCGGTCACGGCCCGGGCGAAGTCGGCGTTCTCGGAGAGGAAGCCGTAGCCGGGGTGGACGGCGTCCGCGCCCGCCGCGAGCGCCGCCTTCACGACGAGGTCGCCGCGCAGGTACGTCTCCGAGGGCGCCGCCCCCGGCAGCCGTACCGCCGCGTCCGCCTCCCGGACGTGCAGGGCGTCGGCGTCCGCGTCGGAGTACACGGCGACGGTGGAGACGCCGAGCTCGCGGCAGGTGCGGAAGACCCGGCAGGCGATCTCGCCCCGGTTCGCGACCAGGACGGAGGTGATCATCGAGGTTCGGAGGGTCGAAGAGGTCATCTGGGGCCTCACATTCGGAAGACGCCGAAGCCGCCGCGCGCGCCCTCGACCGGTGCCGTGTGGATCGCGGACAGGCACAGTCCGAGGACCGTGCGGGTGTCGCGGGGGTCGATGACCCCGTCGTCGTAGAGCCGGCCCGAGAGGAACATCGGCAGGGACTCGGACTCGATCTGCGCCTCGACGAGGGCGCGCAGCCCCGCGTCGGCGTCCTCGTCGTACGGCTGGCCCTTCGCCGCCGCCGAGGCCCTCGCCACGATGGAGAGGACGCCCGCGAGCTGCTGCGGGCCCATGACGGCGGACTTGGCGCTCGGCCAGGCGAAGAGGAAGCGGGGGTCGTAGGCCCGGCCGCACATGCCGTAGTGCCCGGCCCCGTAGCTCGCCCCCATGAGGACGGAGAGGTGCGGCACCTTGGAGTTCGACACCGCGTTGATCATCATCGCGCCGTGCTTGATGATGCCGCCCTGCTCGTACTCCCTGCCCACCATGTAGCCGGTGGTGTTGTGGAGGAAGACGAGCGGGATGTCCCGCTGGTTGGCGAGCTGGATGAACTGCGCCGCCTTCTGCGACTCCGGGCCGAAGAGCACGCCCTGCGCGTTGGCGAGGACGCCGACCGGGTAGCCGTGCAGGCTCGCCCAGCCGGTGACGAGGCTCGGCCCGTACAGCGGCTTGAACTCGTCGAAGTCCGAACCGTCGACGATCCGGGCGATCACCTCGCGCGGATCGAACGGGGTCTTGAGGTCCCCCGGCACGATCCCGAGCAGCTCGTCCCCGTCGTACTTCGGCGGCTCGGCGAGCACGGCCGGATCGGGGTGCGCCTTGCGGTGGTTGAGCCGGGCGACGATCCGCCGGGCCTGGCGGAGGGCGTCGGTCTCGTCGACGGCGTAGTGGTCGGCGAGCCCGGAGGTCCGGGCGTGCATCTCGGCGCCGCCGAGCGACTCGTCGTCGCTCTCCTCCCCCGTCGCCATCTTCACCAGCGGCGGACCGCCGAGGAACACCTTCGAGCGCTCCTTGATCATCACGGCGTGGTCGGACATCCCGGGGACGTACGCGCCACCGGCCGTCGAGTTCCCGAAGACGACCGCGATGGTCGGGATGCCGGCGGCGGAGAGCCGGGTGAGGTCCCGGAAGAGCGCCCCGCCGGGGATGAAGATCTCCTTCTGGGAGGGGAGATCGGCGCCGCCGGACTCGACGAGCGAGATGACGGGCAGCCGGTTGGCGTACGCGATCTCGTTGGCGCGCAGGGCCTTCTTCAGCGTCCAGGGGTTGGAGGCGCCGCCGCGGACGGTGGGGTCGTTGGCGGTGATCAGGCACTCGACGCCCTCGACGACCCCGATGCCGGTGATCAGGGAGGCGCCGACCGTGTAGTCGCTGCCCCAGGCGGCGAGCGGCGACAGTTCGAGGAACGGCGAGTCGGGGTCCACGAGCAGCTCGACGCGCTCGCGGGCCAGCAACTTGCCGCGCCCGCGGTGCCGGGCGGTGTACTTCTCGCCGCCGCCCGCGAGGGCCTTGGCGTGCTCGGTGTCGAGGGCGGCCAGCTTGTCCAGCATGGCGGCGCGGGCGGCGGCGTAGTCGGGTCCGCCGGTGTCGAGGGCGGAGGCGAGGACGGTCACTGGAGTCCTTCCCGGACGGCCTGGGGTACGGGGGGCGCCTGAGGTGTCTGGGGTGCGTGCGGTGCGTGACGTGCGTGCGGTGCGTGCGGTGCGTGCGGTGCGTGCGGTGCGTGCGGTGCCTGACGTGCCTGACGTGCCTGACGTGCCTGGGGTACGGGGTTCACAGCAGGGACTCCGGGATGTCGAGGTGGCGCGAGCGGAGCCACTCGCCGAGGGCCTTGGCCTGCGGGTCGAAGCGGGCCTGGGAGGCGACGCCCTCACCGAGGATCCCGGCGACGGTGAAGTTGAGCGCGCGCAGGTGCGGCAGGACGTGCCGGGTGACGGTGAGGCCGGCGGTCTCGGGCAGGAGCGCGCGCAGCCCGTCCACCGTGAGGGCGTGGGCGAGCCAGCGCCACTCCTCCTCCGTGCGGACCCAGACGCCGATGTTGGCGTCGCCGCCCTTGTCGCCGCTGCGGGCCCCGGCGATCCGGCCGAGCGCGGCCCGCCGCGTGGGCCCCGGCGGGAGCGGCTCGGGAAGGTCCGGTCCGGGCACGGGCTCCAGCGCGCGGGTGCGCTCCGGTACGGGGACGGGGACGCGGGTCCCGTCCGGGAGCACGGCCGTGTGCGGAACGTCGGCGGCGGGCACGTACACGCTCTCGAAGACCCCGTAGGGGGCGCCCTTCCCGGGCGGGGCGGTGACGTGGAAGCCGGGGTAGCTCGCCAGGGCCAGTTCGATCGCCGCCCCTGTCAGGGTGCGGCCGACGGCCTCGGGGGCGGGGTCCCGGACGACGAGCCGGAGCAGGGCGCTCGCGGTCTCCTCGGTGGCGGCGTCGGGCCGGTCGGTGCGGACCAGCTCCCAACGGACCTCGGCGGGAGGCGACTTCTCCAGGGCGTCGGTCACCTGCGCCCGCAGGAGGTCCGCCTTCTCCTCGATGTCGAGGCCGGTCAGGACGAACACGACCTCGTTGCGGTAGCCGCCGAGCCTGCTGAGCCCGACCTTGAGCGTCGGGGGCGGCGCCTCCCCCCGTACGCCGGAGATCCGGACCCGGTCGGGGCCCTCCGGGACGAGCCGTACGGTGTCGAGCCGGGCGGTCACGTCCGGCCCCGCGTAACGGGCGCCGGCCGTCTCGTAGAGGAGCTGGGCCGTGACCGTACCGACGTCGACGAGGCCGCCGGTGCCGGAGTGCTTGGTGATGACGGCGCTGCCGTCCTCGTGGAGCTCGGCGACGGGGAAGCCCGGCCGGCGGAAGAGCTTCGGGTCGTGCTCGCGGAAGAAGGCGTAGTTGCCGCCGGTGGCCTGGGTGCCGCACTCCAGGACGTGCCCGGCGACGACCGCGCCCGCCAGCCGGTCGTACTCCTCGGGGCCCCAGCCGAAGTGCCACTGCGCGGGCCCGGTGACGAGGGCGGCGTCGGTGACCCGGCCGGTGACGACGACATCGGCCCCGGCGGTGAGGCAGGCGGCGATGCCGGCCCCGCCGAGATAGGCGTTGGCGGTCAGCGCGCCGCCCGTGGCGGGCAGCCGGTCGCCCTCCACGTACGCGATCCGGGTCGGCAGGCCGAGCCTCGCGGCGAGGGCGCGCAGGGCGTCGGCGAGCCCGGCGGGGTTCAGCCCGCCCGCGTTGGTGACGATCCTGACCCCGCGCTCGTGGGCGAGACCGAGCCCCTCCTCCATCTGGCGCAGGAACGTCTTCGCGTACCCGGACGACGGGTCCCTGAGCTGGTCCCGGCCGAGGATCAGCATCGTCAGCTCGGCGAGGTAGTCGCCGGTGAGGACGTCGATCGGACCGTCGGGGCCGCTGTCGGGACCACCGCCGGGCCCGGCGCCGGTGAGCATCTCGCGGACGGCGTCGAAGCGGTCGCCGTAGAACCCGGAGGCGTTGCCGATGCGGAGGACCACTACGCCCCCTCGGGGGCGCGGCCCGGGCCCGCCGGGCCCGCGAAGGCCTGGGCGACGCCGAGCCACCGCTCGGCGTCGGGCCCGTCGGCGACCAGGGCGGTGTCGTCGCGGTGCACGCGCTGGGTGACCAGCAGACAGAAGTCGAGAGCCGTCCCGGTGACCCTCTGGGCGGCGCCCTCGGGGCCGTACGTCCACAACGCGCCGTCGGGGGCGGTGACTTCGACCCGGACCGGCTCGGTCGGCACCGGGAGGCCCCGCACCAGGAAGGCGTAGTCACGGGCGCGGTGGCCGATCCAGGCGACGTGCCGGAGGCGGGCGGTCGGCGCACGGACGACACCGAGGGCGTCGGCGACGTCCTGGCCGTGCGCCCAGGTCTCCATGAGCCGGGCGGTGGCCATGGCGGGGGCGCTCATCGGCGGTCCGTACCAGGGGAAACGGACCCCGGACGGGACCGCGCGCAGGGCCTCCTGGAGCCGGTCGCGGCCCTCGCGCCAGCGGGCGAGGAGCTCGGCGGGCGGCAGCTTCGCGCCCTCCTCCGCGCCCTCGTCGACGAAGCGGTCCGGGGCGGCGAGCGCCTTCTCGGTCTCGGCGGCGAAGGCCTCGGCGTCGGTGGCGGCGAGGAGCGCGGCACGGTCGGTCCAGGCGAGGTGCGCGATCTGGTGGGCGATCGTCCAGCCGGGGGCCGGGGTGGGCGCGCCCCACCGGTCCTCACTCAACTCGGCGACGAGACGGTCGAGTTCAGCACTCTCGTCACGCAGGTCGTCGAGCACGACGACGGGGTCGGACACGGTGCGCTCCCCTCGGGGACGGGCGTTCACGGTCACGGTCGTTCACGATCACGGGCGTCACGGTCGGGCTCGGCACCGACGCCGATGCCGCCGCCACGGTCCTTCGCGAGGAGCATGGCAGCGGCACCAGAAACAATCAAGCGTGCTTGCTTTAGTTTTTTCGGAGAGGGACGCGCGCCGCGAGGACAGGACCTAGGCCGTGACGCGACGCGGCCGCCGGACCAGTTCACCCCCGCAGTTGGGGCAGACGCCGCCCATGGCGTCGCCGCACGGCACACAGAAACTGCACTCGTACGAGCAGATCAGCGCGGGCCCGTCCGGCCCCAGCACGGCCGTCTCGCACCGCTCGCACCGTTCACGCATCTCCAGGGCCACGACCTGCTCCTCTTCTCGCTCCGACGACGACAACCCCATCGTCGGAGGGGCCCCACCACCCCCGAAACAGCCGGAGGGCCAAGACTCGACAGGATCGGGCCGGGGGGTGGGCTGCGGGGGGGGCGGTGGGGCGGTGGGGGCGGTGGGGCCGGGACCCTCCGGCCGGCGGCCGTGCCCGATCGACCCGTCGGTGCCCGATCGACCCGACGGTGCCCGATCGACCCGTCAGTGCCCGATCAGGCAGAACGGGTGGCCGGCGGGGTCCGCGTAGACACGCCAGCCCCGGGCGGGGTCCCCCTCCTCCAGGAGGGTCGCCCCCAGGGCGAGGACCTGCTCCTGGGCCGCGTCGAGGTCGGGGACGCCGAAGTCGAGGTGGAACTGCTGCGGGCGCTCGGGATCCGGCCACGTCGGCGGGCGGTGGCCGGACACGCCCTGGAAGCAGAGGACGAGCCCGCCGGGGGTGTGGAGGGTGGACCAGGCCCCGTCGAGGGCCCAGCGGCGGTCCGGCCGGTCGACCTCCCCGCCGAGGACCGCGCGGTAGAACGCGGCGAGTTCGCGCGGGGCGGAGCAGTCGAGCACGACGCACTGGAGATCGGCGATCATGGCCGGATCCTAGGCCTCACGAGACCGTCCCGCCCGTCAGCGGTCCGCCGCCGTCCGCACGCGGCCGCCCCGCCCCTCGGCGGTCCGCCGCCCTCCGCGCGCGGCCGTCGCGCTCGTCAGCGGTCCGCCGCCATCAGGACATACACCGTGCCGACGAGGACGAGCAGCCCGCCACCGACCACCGCGACCAGCGCGCAGCCGAGCAGTCCCGTCACGCCCGCGATCCCCGTCCATCCCCACCGCGTCGCCCGTTCGGCCCGCCGGAGCACCTCGCGGCCCTCGTCGCCGTCCCACCCGCCGTCGTCCACGGCCCCGCCCCCGTTCCCGCCGGCGCGCGTCCACGCGCCGGGCAGGACCCTACTCAACCGGTGCGGCGCGCCTGCGTGCGGACCGCGCCCATGCTCGCCGCGATGACCAGGGCGATGGCGAGGGCGTCGGTCAACGACAGCGCCTGGCTCAGGACGAGGAAGCCCGCCGTCGCCGCGATGGCCGGTTCCAGGCTCATCAGGATGGCGAACGTGGGGGCGGGCAGCCGGCGCAGCGCGAGGAGTTCGAGGGTGTACGGCAGGACCGAGGACATCAGCGCGACCAGGAGGCCCAGGCCGATCGTCGACGGTACGAGGAGCTTGCCGCCCGCCTCCACGAGACCCAGCGGCAGGCTGAGGACGGCGCCGAACGCCATCGCGAGCGCGAGCCCGTCCGCCTGCGGGAAGCGGCGGCCCGTCCGCGCGCTGAACACGATGTACAGGGCCCACATGACGCCCGCGGCGAGCGCGAAGGCGACCCCCACCGGATCGAGGCGGTCGAAGCCGCCACCGCTGAGCAGCAGGACGCCGCCGAGGGCGAGCCCGGCCCAGAGGAGGTTCATCAGGCGGCGCGAGGCGATCACCGAGAGGGCGAGCGGGCCGAGGACCTCCAGGGTCACGGCGACGCCGAGCGGGATCCGGTCCACGGCCTGGTAGATGCAGATGTTCATGCCCGCCATGGCGGCGCCGAAGGCGACGATGGTGCCCCAGTCGGCGCGGGCGTAGCCCCGGACCTTGGGGCGGCAGACGGCGAGGAGCACGAGGGCGGCCAGCACGAGCCGCAGGGTGACGACGCCGAACGCGCCGGCCCGGGGCATCAGGAGGACGGCGAGCGCCGACCCGAACTGGACGGAGAGCCCGCCCGCCACGACGAGCCCCACGGGCCCCAGCCGATGACCGGCCGCTCCCCGGGCGGAGACGCCGACCGGCTCCGCGCCGGCCGCGGCCACCACCGGGGTCCCCTGCTTGACCGGACTGTCCACCGACCGCTCCTCCAGACCCGCACACGACAGGACCCCCAGCATGGGGGTTTAGTTCACTGTACCGGCAGTTCAGAATAATGAACTACCGGTTTCCGGAAGCCAGGCTTCCCCTCTCACGTTACGAGCCCCCGCGCGGCACCGGAAATGCCGATTGCGCTGCGGTTATGCTCCGGACGCATGAGCATCGAGCTGCGCCACCTCCGCTGCTTCCTCGCCATCGCCGAGGAATCCAGCCTCACCAGAGCGGCCGCCCGGCTCCACCTCACCCAACCCGCCGTCTCCCGCACGCTCGCCGCCCTCGAACACCACCTCGGCGCCCGCCTCGTCGACCGCTCCACCCACCACCTCGCCCTCACCGCCGAGGGCCGCGCCTTCCAGGACCGGGCCGCCGCCGCACTCGCCGCCTTCGACGCCGCCGTCGACCCGGCCAGACTGCGCCACCGGCCGCTGCGCCTCGGACACGCCTGGTCGGCCTTCGGCCCGTACACCACGCCTCTCCTCCGGCGCTGGCGGCGCGAACACCCCGAGACCCCGCTCGAACTCCTCCGCATCGACGACCGCACCGCCGGCCTCACCCGGGGCGAGGTCGACGCCGCACTCCTCCGGGGCCCGGTCGACGCGCCGGGCCTGGCCACCGAGGAGCTCACCACGGAGGACCGGGTCGCCGCCGTGCCCGCCGACAGCCCGCTCGCCGACCGGACCCGGCTCACCCTCGACGACCTCGCCGACGGAACCGTCGTCCTCAACACCGTCTCCGGTACGACCACCCTCGCCCTCTGGCCGGCCGCCGCCCGCCCGGCGGCCACCGTCACGGTCGCCAACACCGACGACTGGCTCGCGGCGATCGCGGCGGGCCGGGGCGTCGGCGTCTCGTCCGCCTCGACGGCGGCCCTGCACCCCCACCCGGGCGTCGCCTACCGCCCCCTGCCGGACGCCCCGGCACTGCCGGTGGTCCTGGCCTGGCGGGACGCGTTCCCGCACCCGGCGACCGGGGCGCTGGTGGCGCTGGCCCGCGAGATCGTGAGCGGGGGCTGAGGGGGCGCCCGCACCCGAGCCTCCCGCCACGGTCGTCTCAGAGGCCCTCGTCCAGCGCCTCCGCCAACACCTCCGCCAGGTGCCGGCCCCGGTGGGCCGTCAGGTCGGCGATCTGGGTCCTGCACGAGAAGCCGTCCGCCAGGACGGTCGTCTCCGGCGCCGCCGCTCTCAGCGCCGGGAGCAGCTGGTCCTCCGCGCACGCCACCGACACCTCGTAGTGGCCCGGCTCGAAGCCGAAGTTTCCCGCCAGTCCGCAGCAGCCGCCCGCCAGCGCCCCCGTCAGGCCCGCGCGTTCGCGGAGGCGGCCGTCGGCCGCGTCGCCCAGCACCGCGTGCTGGTGGCAGTGGGTCTGGCCCGCCACCGGGCGGTCCAGGCGCGGCGGCTCCCACTCCGGCGCCAGGGTCTCCAGCGCCTCCGCGAAGGTGCGGACGGAGGCGGCGAGGCGGGCCGCCCTCGGGTCGTCCGGCAGGAGTTCCGGCAGGTCGGTGCGGAGGGTCGCCGCGCAGGAGGGCTCCAGGACCACGACGGGCCGCGCGGACCCGGCGGACCCGGCGGGTCCAGCGGCTCCGGCGGACCCGGCGGACCCGGCGGACCCGGCGGGACCAGCGGAACCCGGCGAACCGGCCGCTCCGGCGGACCCGGCGGACCCGGCCGACCCGGCCGCCCCGGCCACTCCCTCCTCCCTCCCCTCCATCACGTCGAGCGTCCTCCGCATCACCCTCCGCGCCGCTCCCAGCTGCCCCGTCGACACGTAAGTGAGACCGCAGCAGACCCGGCCCGGCGGCAGTTCCACCCCCAGGCCCGCGTCCTCCAGGACCCTGACCGCCGCCCGTCCCACCTCCGGGGCCAGGTGGTTCGTGAACGTGTCCGGCCACAGCGTGAGCGCCGCCGGGCGGGTCGAGCTCCGCTCGGCGAACCACGACGTGAACGACCTCTCCGCCACCCTCGGCATCGTCCGCTCGGGCGTCACCCCCGCGAGCCACGTGGCGAACGGCAGCCCCATCGCCGGGTTCAGCGCCCGCCCGAAGAGGTCGAGCCAGCGTGGCAGGCGGCCCATCGTCCAGTGCGACCGCGGCCGGCGCAGGAGGCCGAGCGGGCCCGCGTAGTGCCGGTCCAGGAACTCCGCCTTGTACGCGGCCATGTCGACGCCCACCGGGCAGTCGCTGCGGCAGCCCTTGCACGACAGGCACAGGTCGAGCGCCTCCCGCACCTCCTCCGAACGCCAGCCGTCCGTGATGACCTCGCCGAGCGCCATCTCGTGGAGCAGCCGCGCCCGCCCCCGGGTGGAGTGCTTCTCCTCCCCCGTCACCCGGTACGACGGGCACATCACGCCGGGCCCCGAACTCGGTCCCTCGACCCGGCACTTGGCCACGCCCACGCACCGGGCCGCGGCCCTCCCCACCCCCACCAGGGGCAGTCCGGTGAACCGCAGGCCCTCGTCGAGCGGGCGCGGGCGGACCAGCATCCCCGGGTTGAGCCCGCCGTCCGGGTCCCACACGTCCTTGACCGCGCCGAAGAGGCCGACGAGCTCCTCCCCGTACATCCGCGGCAGCAGCTCGGCCCGCGCCTGCCCGTCGCCGTGCTCCCCGGAGAGCGAGCCGCCGTGGGCGACCACGAGGTCGGCCACCGCCTCCGAGAACCGGCGGAAGTCCCGTACCCCCTTCTCCGTCCACAGGTCGAAGTCGATGCGGACGTGCACGCAGCCGTCACCGAAGTGCCCGTACGGGACTCCCCGGAGCCCGAACTCCCCCAAGAGCAGCCGGAACTCGCGCAGATAGGCGCCCAGCCGCGCCGGCGGCACCGCGCAGTCCTCCCACCCTGGCCAGGCCTCCCCGCCCCCGGGCGTCCGGGTCGCCGTCCCCGCCGCGTCCTCCCTGATCCGCCAGAGCGCCCGCTGCCCGAGCGGGTCCTTCACCACGGCGGCGTCGAGGGCGTCCGCCGCCCGCACGAGCCGCCGCGCCGGGCCCTCCCCGTCGACCTCGCAGAACAGCCAGGCCCCGCCCTTCGGCAGCCCCCGCGCGCCCCGCACCAGGTCGGCGGCCATCCCCTCCACCGTGAGCGGGCCGTACGGCAGGAGTCCGGCCGCCGCCTCGGCCGCCGCGCTCTCGTCGGCGTACCCGAGGACGACGAGCACCGGCTCCGCTGGCAGCGGGACGAGCCGCACCGTCGCCTCCGTCACCACCCCGAGCGTGCCCTCGCTGCCGCAGAACGAGCGGACCACGTCGACGCCCCGCTCGGGCAGCAGCGCGTCCAGCGCGTAGCCGGAGATCCGGCGCGGCAGCCCCGGCGGGTAACCGGTGCGCAGCAGCGCCAGGTTCCGTTCGACGAGGTCGAGGAGTCCGGGCGGCATGTCACGCGCCTCCGGCGACCCGGCCCGCGCGCCCCGGCCGTCCGGCGCCCCCGGCTGCCCCGCACGCCCCAGCGTCAACCGCGCGCCCCGGTAGGTCACCACATCCAGCGAGCGCACGTTGTCCGCCGTGGTCCCCCAGGCGACCGAGTGCGCCCCGCACGCGTTGTTGCCGATCATTCCGCCGAGGGTGCAGCGGCTGTGCGTGGACGGATCGGGGCCGAAGGTCAGCCCGTACGGGCGCGCCGCCTCCCGCAGCCGGTCCAGGACCAGCCCCGGCCGGACGACCGCCGTCCGCTCCTCCGGGTCCAGCGAGACCAGCCCGCCCATGTGCCGTGTGAGGTCGAGCACGACACCCGTCCCGGTGGCCTGGCCCCCGATGGACGTGCCGCCGCCCCGGGCGACGACCGGCGTGCCGTGCGCCCGGCACACCTCCAGGGTCGCCGCGACGTCGTCGGCGTCGCGCGGCGCGACCGTACCGACGGGCACGCGGCGGTAGTTGGAGGCGTCCATGGTCGTCAGGGCCCGGGCCGTGGCCGAGAAGTCGACCTCGCCGGCGACGGCCGCGCGCAGCTCGGCGGCGAGCCGCCCTGACTCCCCGGCGCGTTCCTGGTGTGTTCCCACAAGGCCAGGATGTCTCAGTCCTCGTCTCATCGGGCGGACATCCGGCGACCGGCCCCTTCCCGACCCGATACTCTCCGCCTCGTGGCTGATATCCAGATTCCCGCTGACATCAAG
Source organism: Streptomyces sp. NPDC002057 (assembly GCF_040296665.1). Classification (NCBI taxonomy): domain Bacteria; kingdom Bacillati; phylum Actinomycetota; class Actinomycetes; order Kitasatosporales; family Streptomycetaceae; genus Streptomyces; species Streptomyces sp. NPDC002057. The sequence continues at coordinate 63,262 of NZ_JBEOXR010000027.1, read as the reverse complement.
CCCGCCGACGGCCGTTTCGGCGCGGGCCCCTCCAAGGTGCGTACGGAGGCGCTGGACGCCCTGGCCGCCACCGGCACCTCCCTCCTCGGCACCTCCCACCGCCAGGCTCCGGTCAAGAACCTGGTCGGCGAGGTACGCACCGGCATCCGTGACCTCTTCTCGCTCCCCGAGGGCTACGAGGTGATCCTGGGCAACGGCGGCTCCACCGCCTTCTGGGACGTCGCGACCCACGGTCTCATCGAGAACAAGTCGCAGCACCTCACCTTCGGCGAGTTCTCCTCCAAGTTCGCGAAGGCCGCGAAGCTGGCCCCGTGGCTGGCCGAGCCGACCGTGATCTCCTCCGACCCGGGCACCCACCCGGAGCCGGTGGCCGAGGCGGGCGTCGACGTCTACGCGTACACCCACAACGAGACCTCCACCGGTGTCGCCGCCCCGATCAAGCGGGTCGCCGGTGCCGACGAGGGCGCGCTCGTCCTGGTCGACGCGACCTCCGGCGCGGGCGGTCTCCCCGTCGACATCGCCGAGACGGACGTCTACTACTTCGCCCCGCAGAAGTCCTTCGCCGCCGAGGGCGGCCTGTGGCTGGCGGCCTTCTCCCCGGCCGCCCTGGAGCGGGCGCAGCGGATCCACGACTCCGGCCGGCACATCCCCGAGTTCTTCTCGCTGCCGACCGCGATCGACAACTCGCTGAAGAACCAGACGTACAACACCCCGGCGCTCTCGACCCTCTTCCTGCTCAACGAGCAGCTGAAGTGGATCAACGGCCAGGGCGGTCTCGACTGGGCCGTGGCCCGGACGAAGGAGTCCTCGGACGCGCTGTACGGCTGGGCCGAGGAGTCCAAGTACGCGACGCCGTTCGTGACGGACGCGGCGAAGCGCTCGCAGGTCATCGGCACGATCGACTTCGCGGACGAGATCGACGCCACGGCGGTCGCCAAGGTGCTGCGCGCCAACGGGATCGTGGACACCGAGCCGTACCGCAAGCTGGGCCGCAACCAGCTGCGGATCGCGATGTTCCCGGCGGTCGACCCGGCGGACGTGCGGGCGCTCACGGCCTGCGTCGACTACGTGATCGAGAAGCTCTGACCTTCTGTACGGCGGGCCCGGCACCGGACATCGTCCGTGCCGGGCCCTCGTGCGTCACCGGGCCCTCGCGCTTCAGCACGCCTCGCGCTTCACCGGCTCAGTGACTGGTAGCGGCGGACCGCCAGGGGCAGGAAGACCGCCGTGATCGCCAGCGGCCAGGCGAAGGCCATCAGGACCGCGTGCTGTTCGACCCAGGAGCCGCCGCCCACGCCCGGGTTGCCGAAGAGTTCGCGGGCGGCCGTCACCGTGGACGAGATCGGGTTCCAGGCGGCGACGGGCGCGAGCCAGGAGGGCATCAGGGTCGGTGCCACGTACACGCTGGAGATCATCGTGACCGGGAAGATCACCGCGTAGAGGGCGCCCGCCGCCTCCGTGTTCGGCAGCACGAGACCGCACCACACGCCCACCCAGATCAGGCTGAAGCGCAGGAACAGCAGCAGACCGAAGGCGAGGGCGGTCGCGCCGGGGCCGCCGTCCGAGGTCCAGCCGATGGCGAGGGCGGTCGCGGCGAGGATGGTGAGTTCGGCGGCGGCGATCACCAGGTCGGAGAGGCCCCGGCCGGTGGTCACGGCGGACGGGGCCATCGGCATGGAACGGAACCGGTCCACGACCCCCTTGCCGCTGTCCGAGACGACGGCCGACGCGGTGTTCATCAGCCCGAAGGCCATGGTCATGGTGAACATCCCCGGCATCAGGAACTCGCGGTAGTCGCCACCGCCGGGCACCAGCATGGCGCTGCCGAAGACGAAGCCGTACAGGAGGACGGAGACGATGGGGAAGCCGAGCTGCCAGAGGATGGCGGCGGGCTGGCGGCGGTAGTTGAGCAGGGTGCGGCGGACGAGGGTCAGGGAGTCGGCGCACGCCCAGTAGGCGCGCCCGGCGGCGACGGCGCTCATGCGGCGACCTCCTTCCGGGCCGCGTCCCGGTCCGCTTCCCGGTCCGCATCCCGGTCCGCTTCCCGGGCAGCTTCCCGGTCCGCTTCCTGGCCGGTCAGGCGGAGGAAGACGTCGTCGAGGGTGGGGCGGCGGAGCGCCAGGTCCTCCACGGCGATCCGCTCCTCCTGGAGGGCGCGGGCCACCTCCGTCAGAGCGGCGACCCGGTCGGTGACGGCGGCGTGGACGCGTCGCTCGGCCTCGTCGGTACGGGGATCGGAGCCGGCGGTCCGGGCGAGGATCGCGTGGGCGGCCGGGAGGTCGGCGCGCTCGGCGACGACGACCTCCACGCGGTCGCCGCCCACCCGGTCCTTGAGGCCGCCGGGGGTGTCGTCGGCGATGGCCCGGCCCCGGTCCATGACGGTGATCCGGGAGGCGAGCCGGTCGGCCTCGTCGAGGTACTGGGTGGTGAGCAGGACGGTCGTCCCGCGTGCGACGAGGGTGCGGACCGCCTCCCAGACCTCGCCCCGGGCGCGCGGGTCGAGGCCGGTGGTCGGTTCGTCGAGGAAGAGGACGGCGGGGGCCAGGATCATCGAGGCGGCGAGGTCGAGGCGGCGGCGCATGCCCCCGCTGTACTGGCCGGCGCCCTTGTCGGCGGCCTCGGTGAGGCCGAAGCGGTCGAGGAGTTCGGCGGCCCGGGTGCGGGACACCGCGCCGCCGAGGTGGAAGAGGCGGCCGAAGAGTTCGAGGTTCTGGCGCCCGGTGAGGCCCTCGTCGACGGCGGCGTTCTGGCCGACGAGACCGATGCGGGTGCGGACGGCGCGCGGGTCGCGGGCCACGTCGAGACCGGCGACCTCCGCGCGGCCGCCGTCGGCCCTGAGGAGGGTGGCGAGGATGCGGACGGCGGTGGTCTTGCCGGCGCCGTTGGGGCCGAGGAGGCCGTGGACGGTGCCGGGGCGGACGGCGAGGTCGAAGCCGTCGAGGGCGTGGGTGACGTCGTCGCGCCGTTTCTTGCCGTACCGCTTGGTCAAGCCCTCGGCGAGGACGGCGTGTTCGGACATGGGAGGCCTCCGGTGGGTCGTGGGTCCGCGTCTCCGCGAGCATCTGAGTACACCGTACCCAATTCAGAGTACAGCGTACTCAGTTTTAGAGTGGCGGCATGACGACGAGCAGCCTCGACCTCCTCTGGGGCACGGGCGACCGACCCAGCCGGGGCCCCAAGCCGGGCCTCACCCTCGACCGGATCGTCGCCACGGCGGTCGGCCTCGCCGACGCCGAGGGGCTCGACGCCGTCTCGATGCGGCGGGTGGCGAGCGAGCTCGGCGTCGGCACGATGTCGCTCTACCGGTACGTCCCCGGCAAGACGGAACTGCTCGACCTGATGCTCGACCGCGTCCAGGGCGAGTCCTTCGACGACGAACCGCCGCCGCCCACCCACTGGCGCGACACCGTCACGGCGCTGGCCCGCACGACCCTCGACCTGTACCGGGCCCACCCCTGGCTGCTCAAGGTCAACGAGGCCCGCTCCGTCCTCGGCCCGAGCGCGCTGCGCGGCCTGGAGCTCTGCCTGTCGGGGCTCAAGGGGCCGCACGGCATGGGGCTCGGCGACCACGAGACCATCTCGGTCATCATCACCGTGCAGAGCTACACGGCCGGGATCGCCCGCATGGAAATCCAGACCGTCGAGGCCGCGAAGGAGACCGGCGTCGACGACGAGGAGTTCTGGCGCGCCCAACAGCCCTACCTGGAGCGGGCGATGGCCTCCGGCGCGTACCCCGTCATGGCGGCGATGGCCGAGGACACCTTCTCCCGCGAGGTCGACCACTTCGCCTTCGGCCTCGAACGGCTCCTGGACGGCTTCGAGCTCCTGGTCGCGCGAGCGGGCGGCGCGAGCGGGAACACCGGCACGGACGAGGCCTGAAGCCGCGTCAGACACCCCAGGCGGCAGCGCACCTGAGGGCGTCAGCGCGCCCCACGCGTCAGTGAGCCTGAGGGCGTCAGCGGCGCCTCAGGAGTCGCTTCGCGCCGACGACGAGCACGGTCGCGCCCGCGAGGACCAGGAAGCCGACCGTGACGCTCCCCTTCTCGCCACCGTCCTGGCCGCTCGGCGACCCGGGGGTCTTCGGTGCGCCCGGCGTGTCCGTCGGCTGCCCCGAGGGGCTCCCCGCGTCCGTTCGCTCCACCCGGACGACCCTGCTGTTCAGGCCCTCCGAGCCGAACATGAACGCCGAGCCGTCCCTCGTGTACGTCGCCGACTCCGCCTGCCCCTGGAACGGGGCCCCGACGCTCCGGCCCTCGCCGACGGGACGACCGTCCTTCCACGGGTACTCGCGCGCCATCAGGTAGCCGCGCAGGAGGAGCCGGTCGCCGTCCGGCGAGAACGCCCCGTCGGTCACCCACGGCACCTCGCCGACGCGCCGGAAGACGTTCGTCCCGGACGAGGAGAGCTTCTCGGGGCCCGCGTACAGACCGCCGCCGTCCTCGTTCTTGCTCGCGATGTACACCCGGCCGGTCTTCGGATGGACCATCATCGCCTCGGCGTTGCGCGCCCCGTCGGCGTACTTCACGACGTACTGCCTCGCCGCCACCTTCTGGTCCCTGAGGGCCTTCGGCTCGGGGAAGCGGTAGATCCAGACGTGGTCCCAGGAGCCGTCGAGGTTGTCCCCGATGTCGCCGACGTAGATGTCCCCGTCCGGGCCGACCGCGATCGCCTCCATGTCCCGGGGGGTGCCGACCCCCTGCATGGTCAGGGTCGCGACCGTCTTGCCCGTACGGGAGTCGACGCCGTAGATCAGGGGTGCGTCCTGGTCGTTGTGCGTCCAGTAGATCCCGGGGTGCGCCTGGCTCGCGGCGATGCCGCTGGACTCCTTGACGCGGGAGTCCTCGATGGTGAAGTCCTGGTCGGGTCCCTGCCCTTCGGCACGGGCATGACCGGCCGGGAGCAGCACCAGGGCCGCCGCCGCCCCGAGGGCGCACAGAGCAGATCGCATGCCCCCCAGCCTGCCACGACGCGGGGGCGAGGGCCGTGTCCACTGCCCCCGAAACCTGCTTGACCGGCCCCGGAGCCCCTGTCAGGGTCGCGCCCATGCCTACCTCCGCCGCGCCCGCTCCCGGCTTCTCCCCGCACACCTTCGCCGCCCCCGACGGCACCCTGCTCGCGTACCACGACTCGGGCTCCGGGACCGGCTCCGGAACCGGCGCCCCGCTGGTCTGCCTGCCCGGCGGCCCCTTCCAGGACTCCGGCTACCTCGGCGACCTCGGCGGACTGACCGCCCGCCGCCGGACGGTCCGGCTCGACCTGCGGGGGACGGGCGCGTCGGCGGTGCCGGACGACCCGGCCTCGTACCGCTGCGACCGGCTCGTCGAGGACGTGGAGGCGCTGCGGGCCCACCTCGGGCTCGACGCGATCGATCTCCTCGGACACTCGGCGGGCGCCAACCTGGCCGCGCTGTACACGGCCCGGTACCCGGAGCGGGTGGCCCGGCTGGTCCTCGTCACCCCGGGCACGGCGGCCGTCGGTCTCGACACCGCCCCCGGGGAGCGGCTCGCGGCGGCGCGGCTGCGGCGGGACGAACCGTGGTTCGGGCCCGCGTACGCCGCCCTGGAGGAGGTCACGGCGGGGCGCGGGACGGCGGAGGCCTTCGGCGCGGTGACGCCGTTCTTCCACGGGACGTGGGACGAGGCCGCGCGGGAGCGGCACGAGGCGGGGGCGCGGCAGCGGAACGACGGGGCCGCCGGTCTCTACGGGAGCGAGGGCGCCTTCGAACCGGCCGCCACACGCGCGGTGTTCGCGGAGTTCGGGCGGCCGGTGCTGGTCGTCGCCGGGGAGGGGGACGTGAACACGCCGGTGCCGACGGCCACCGCGTACGCGGGGCTGTTCCCGAACGCCGGGGTCGCGGTCCTCGCGGGGGCCGGGCACTTCCCGTGGCACGACGACCCCGCGTGGTGCGCGGCGACGGTCGGGGCCTTCCTGGACGCCTGACGGCGGAGGCCGTGTCCCGGATCACGTCGCAGGGCCGGGACGCCGTCCGCGATGATATGACCATGCGTTTTCTGTTCGTCGGCGACAGCATGACCATCGGACGCGCCGGCGACTGGACCTGGCGGTACCGCATGTGGCGGCACCTGGAGTCCACCCTCCCCGGCGGGTACGAGATCGTCGGCCCCCGCACCGGTCTGTACGACCCCGCCTCCGACGCCCCGGCCTCGGAGGAGTACGCCGACGCCGCCTTCCCCGCCCCCGCCCGCCGCCACCTGGCCGGCTGGGGCGAGGGCTGGCTGCACATGGCGCCCGTGATCGGCGGAACGGTCACGGAGACCGGAGCCGACGTGCTGCTGATCTCGCTGGGCCTGATCGACCTGGGCTTCTACACCGACAGCGAGCAGACCGAGGAGAACGTCCGGGCGTTCGTCGTCGCGGCCCGCGCCGCGAACCCGCACGTCCGGGCCGTCCTGCTGCCCGTCATCCCCAACGTGCGCGCCGGGTACGACGCCCCCTTCGCCGCCCAGTGCGCCCGCTTCAACGAACTCCTCGGGAAAGCCGTCGCCGACCTGGACACGGCGGCCTCGCCGCTCCTCCTGGCGACGGTCCCGGAGTCGTACGACCTCGGCACCGACACCTACGACGGCACCCACCCGGGCCCCTCGGGCGAGCACAAACTGGCCGCCGCCTTCGCCGACGCGATGCACCAGGCGTGGGGGCTCGGCGGCCCGTACGAACCCTGAGCCGCCTGCCCCCACAACCCCCTACGGGGTCACCAGGCGAAGGCCTCCGGGGACGGACCCGGGCCCGGGAAGATCTCGTCCAGGGCGGACAGGACCTCCTCGCCCAGCTCCACCTCAAGGGCGCGCAGCGCGCTCCCCAACTGCTCGGGCGTCCGCGGGCCGACGATCGGGCCCGTCACGCCGGGGCGGGTGAGCAGCCACGCGAGGGCCGTCTCGCCCGGCTCCAGACCGTGCTTGTCGAGCAGGTCCTCGTACGCCTGGAGCTGCGCCCGGGAGGCCGGGTCGGCGAGCGTGGCCGCCGCGCGTCCCTCCGTACGCCGCTTGCCCTCGGCCTCCTTCTTGAGGACGCCGCCGAGCAGGCCGCCGTGCAGCGGCGACCAGGGGATGACCCCGAGGCCGTACTCCTGCGCGGCCGGGACGACCTCCATCTCCGCGCGCCGCTCGAAGAGGTTGTAGAGGCACTGCTCGCTGACGAGCCCGACCGAGCCGCGCCGGGCGGCGATCTCGTTGGCCTGGGCGATCTTGTAGCCGGGGAAGTTGGAGGAGCCGGCGTAGAGGACCTTGCCCTGCTGGATCAGGACGTCGACCGCCTGCCAGATCTCCTCGAAGGGGGTCGAACGGTCGACGTGGTGGAACTGGTAGACGTCGATGTAGTCGGTGCCGAGGCGCTTGAGGCTGGCGTCGACGGCGCGGCGGATGTTCAGCGCCGAGAGCTTGTCGTGGTTGGGCCAGGCCTCACCGTCGACGCCCATGTTCCCGTACACCTTGGTGGCGAGGACGGTCCGGTCACGACGGCCGTCCCCCTGGGCGAACCAGGAACCGAGGATCTCCTCGGTCCGCCCCTTGTTCTCACCCCAGCCGTACACGTTGGCGGTGTCGACGAAGTTCAGACCTGCGTCGAGCGCGGCATCCAGGATGCCGTGGCTGGTCTGTTCGTCGGTCTGGGGTCCGAAGTTCATCGTCCCGAGGACGAGTCGGCTGACCTTGAGTCCGGTGCGTCCGAGCTGCGTGTACTCCATGGACGTCAAGCCAACTGCTTCGAGTGCGCTCGAAGCAAGGGGCTTCCCACGGGGTGGCAGACGCCGGGAGACGCCCGGGAACGGCGGCGGCGTGCGGCTACTGACCGGTCACGGAAGCCACCGCGATGATCGCGAACATCAGTACGAGCACGCCGGCCATGATGCGGTTACGGGTTTTGGGATCCACCCGTCGAGGTTAACCCGGCCGCCCCTCGCGTCCCTCAAGGGGCCAGCCGTCGACCTTCTCGTAGCGGGGCTGCTCGCCCCGCACCCCGCTCACCGGCAGGTTCGAGCGGATCAGCGCCAGCTCTCCGACCTGCGCGCGGGCGCCCTCGAAGGTGGCGAGATCGTCGAGGAAGGGGTGCAGGTCCACCTCCTCCGCGCGGGCCCGGGCCAGCGTCAGGTGCGCCTGGAAGCGGCGGTGCTCGTCCATGGCGACCCCGGCCCGGCGCGCGGCGGCGTCGGCCCGCTCGGCGAGCAGCCGCAGCTCGTCCAGGTCCCCCGCCACGCCCGTCCACAGCGCGCGGCGGCCGAAGTGACCGCCGCCGTGCAGCCGCAGCGGGAACGGCGGCGTGCGGTGCGCGGCCCGGGCGAGCCGGACGCGCAGCTCGGGCAGCAGTTCCTCGTCGACCTCGCCCATGAAGGCGAGGGTGAGGTGCCACCCGGGCCGCGAGGTCCAGCGGAGCCCGTCGGCCCCGGGCAGCGCGTGCAGACGGTCCACGACGTGTCCGAGCTCGGCCAGCTGCTCGGGGTGCGGCAGGACGGCGGCGAAAAGCCTCATGGCGGGAGTCTGGCAGGGCGGCGGCCCGGGCGGGCAGACCCCGGCCGCGTCACGAGTCGTGGTGGTACGCCGCCGACCGCGTGGACGTGCCCCTCCCCCCCACCCCCCGGCTCGTCGCATGGTCGTACGACTAACCTCGACCGGATGAAGATCAGCATCAGGAAGGGCGCGGCGGAGGACCTCCCCGTGGTGCTCGGCGTCCTCGACAGCGCCGTGGTGTGGCTGAACGGCAAGGGGATCACCGCCCAGTGGGGCACCGAGTCGTTCTCCGGGCGGCCCGCGGCGGTGGAGCAGGTCCGGCGGACCATGTCGGAGGGCGATCCGTGGATCGCCGAGATCGACGGCGTGGCGGCGGGCACGATGACGCTGACGCCGCATCCGGGCCGGCACGTGCCGCCGGTGGACGAGCCCGAGGTGTACGTACGGCTCCTCGCGACCGACACGCGGTTCCACGGCCACGGGGTGGGGGCGGCGCTGCTGGCCCACGCGGAGGAGGAGACCCGGCGGCAGGGGGTGTCGCTGCTGCGGGTGGACTGCTTCGCGGGCAGCGAGGGCCGGCTGGTGGCGTACTACGAGTCCCGGGGCTTCACCCGCACGGAGACCTTCGCGGTCGACGGCTGGGAGGGGCAGGTGCTGGAGCGGCGGGTCTGACGGCCCGGCAGGGGCGGGCCTCCCGGCGAGGCCCGGCAGGGACGGGCCTCGCCGGGAGCTCTCGGGTGCGGACCCGTCCGGGCCGCCGGAGGTCCGGGCCGCCGGGAGGTCCGGCCCGGCCGAGGGCGGGCAGGAGGCACGCCTCGGCCGAGGAGGTGGTCAGCTGGTGAAGTACCCGGCGTCCAGTCCGATCCAGCCCGTGAAGCCGCGCTGGTCGAAGATGCGCAGCGAGCCGTCGGCGAGGACCTCCCAGCGGATGGTGAGGGAGCCGGACACCCCGGAGCCGGTGGTCTGTCCGACCATGCCCTGGGTGCGGTGGGGGCGGATGTGCGGCGGGAGGGTCAGGATCTTCTCGCCGTTGGTCCACGGGGCGCCGTCGACGCGGGACAGCCGGAGGTGGAGGTCGACGCGGTTGCCGACCTGGCGGTACTGGGGAAGGTAGGTACCGGTGGCGGTGAGGACGGCGGTGTCGTACTCCAGGTCGGTCCACGGGACGTGGTCGCCGGTGCCGTCGGTGGTGCTGCTGATGCCGTAGAGGGCCATGCGGCGCGGTCCTGGTTCCTGGGTGGCGAAGCCGAAGACGAGCTGCGGCCCGTCGGGCGTTCGGCGGACGGTGATGGCTTCGGTCTCGCGGTGGGACAGGCCGAGAGCCGTGGTGTTGAAGGCCCGCTCGACGACCTCGCCGGTGGTGATGTCGTAGACGTTCCACCAGGAGTTGCCGGGGCGGGGGTTGGTGGAGCCGTACGCGCTGCCCTCGTTCTGGTAGACGAGGTTCCCGTACAGGCACCAGGCCTGGGTGCGGTAGCGGGCCGGGAAGGTGTGGAGCGGGGTGAAGGTGCGGCTCCGGAAGGCCGCCAGGTCGTAGACGCGGTACTCCGCGCCGGCGGACGACACGTGGCGCACCGCGACGCGGCCGTTCGCGACGTCCAGGGACGGGGTGACGCCGGAGGTCCCGGGGACGGGGTCGAACACCTCGATGCGGTCGCTCCCCGCGTCGACGATCGCGTCGGGGGTGAACGCGACGCGGCCGACGCGCTTGCCGTAGGCGAAGCCGCCGGTGACGCGGTCCGCGTCGGTCTCCAGCCAGAGCCAGGGGCGGCCGTCGACGTGTTCGACGCCGAGTCCGCCGCCGTGGCCGACGCCCCTCAGGTACATGACGGCGCGGACGGTGCCGTCGGCGGTGACCTCGTTGACGCAGAGATCGCCCCGGCGGTCGCGGTCCTCACCGGGCACGGGAGCGGTCTCGTCGGCGAGCTTGCGGCCGTCGCTGATGATCTGGGTGACGTAGGCGAGGCCGGTCACGGGGTCGAAGGCGACCTGCTGGTGCACCCTGCCCTGGGCGAGCCGGAGCTCCTTGCCGAACAGGTCGACGGGCTCGGCCTTCAGGTCGAACCTGTGCCCCGCGGGCAGACCGGCGCTCGACAGGTTCCGGGCGGCGGGCGCGGCGGCGGGGACGGCTGCGGGCGCGGTCCGCGGGCCGGCCGCGTGCGCGGTCGCGACGGGGGCGAGGACCGGGGCGGCGGCCATCGCGGACAGGACGGTGCGACGGGTCAGCGGCATGTCGGGAGCGCTCCGTCTCCTCGGCGCGGGCGAGGGGCGGACATTCCTCGCCGCGGCGGGGCGGCGGAGGCCACCGGTCCGTTCGACGAGCTGTGGCACGGTACGGCGGAACACATGGGCATGGGCGTGCAAGCCCCCCTTCCAAGATCAACACCTGCACGGTGCCGCGATCCTCGCACAAGGATGCGAGCGGGAAGGGGGGTATGCGAGGCACGGGCAGCGACACGGACGGGCGGGCGGGTGCGAAGGCCCGGCCTCCGCACCCGCCCGCCCGTCACCGGGACGACCCCGAGGCCGCCCCGAAGCCGCCCCGAGGACGCCCCGAAGCCGCCCGCCCGAGAGCTACGCGGCCGTCGCCAGCCGTTCGCGTGCCACGAAACGCACCTGCGGGTGCCCGTGCCGCCAGGCCCAGGCGACCTTGAGGCCGCCCACCCTGGCCAGGACGAGACCCACGACGACCGCCGCCGTCAGCGAGATCACGCCGCCGGTGGCGAAGCCGACACGGGCGCCGTACGTGTCGGTGACCCAGCCGAGGAGCGGCGCGCCGATCGGCGTACCACCGGCGAAGACCATCATGTAGAGGCTCATGACGCGGCCCCGCATGGCCGGGTCGGTCGCCATCTGGACGGCGGAGTTCGCGGTGATGTTGACCGTGAGGCCGATCATGCCGATCGGTACGAGCAGCAGCGCGAACATCCAGAACGCGGGCGACAGGGCCGCCGCGATCTCCAGGACGCCGAAGACGGCCGCCGCGATCACCAGCATCCGCAGCCGGGTCGAGCCGCGCCGGGCCGCCGCGAGGGCGCCCACCAGGGAGCCGGCCGCCATGAGGGTGTTGAGGAAGCCGTACGTACCGGCGCCGACGTGGAAGACGTCGCCGGAGAAGGCGGTGAGCCAGATCGGGAAGTTGAACCCGAAGGTGCCGATGAAGCCGACGAGGACGATCGGCCAGATCAGGTCGGGCCGCCCGGCCACGTACCGCAGGCCCTCCCGGAGCTGGCCCTTGCCGCGCGGGGCGCGCTCCACCTTGTGGAGTTCGCTCGTCCGCATGAGCAGGAGGCTCACGAGGGGCGCGAGGAAGGACAGGCCGTTGAGGAGGAAGGCCCAGCCGCTGCCGACTCCGGCGATGAGGACACCGGCGACGGCGGGGCCGACGAGCCGCGCGGACTGGAAGTTGGCCGAGTTCAGGGAGACGGCGTTGCGGAGCTGGTCGGGGCCGACCATCTCGGAGACGAAGGACTGCCGGGCCGGGTTGTCGACGACCGTCACCATGCCGAGGAGGAAGGCGATCAGGTAGACGTGCCAGACCTGGATGTTGCCGGAGAGGGTGAGGACGGCGAGCGCGAGGCCGCAGAGGCCGAGGGCGGCCTGGCTGAAGAGCAGCAGGAGCCGTTTCGGGTAGCGGTCGGCGATGACACCGCCGTACAGGCCGAAGAGCAGCATCGGCAGGAACTGCAGGGCTGTGGTGATGCCGACGGCGGCGGCCGAGCCGGTGAGGCTCAGGACCAGCCAGTCCTGGGTGATACGGGCCATCCACGTACCGGTGTTGGAGACGATCGCTCCGGTGAAGAACAGCCGGTAGTTGCGGATACGGAGCGAGGAGAAGGTTTCCCCCCGCCCACGGGTCTTGAGGGTGGGTTTGTGGACGGGTGCGGAGTCTGCTCCGGGTCCCGTACTCAAAGTGCGTCGCCTCCTTGGCGCGTGGATTACAGGTGGGCGAGCTTCTCCAGGACCGGGGCGGCGGCGCGCAGCTTGGCCCATTCGTCCTCGTCCAGGCCCTCGGCGAGGGTGGCCAGCCAGGCGTTCCGCTTGCGGCGGGACTCTTCGAGCATGGCCTCGGCCTGCTCGGTCTGGCTGACCACCTTCTGCCGGCGGTCGTCGGGGTGCGGCTCCAGCCGGACCAGTCCCTTGGCTTCGAGCAGCGCGACGATGCGGGTCATCGACGGCGGCTGGACGTGCTCCTTGCGGGCGAGCTCACCGGGGGTGGCGGAGCCGCAGAGCGCGAGGGTGCCGAGTACCGACATCTCGGTGGGGCTCAGCGACTCGTCGACGCGCTGGTGCTTGAGGCGTCGGCCCAGTCGCATGACGGAGGAGCGGAGCGCGTTCACGGCCGCGGCGTCGTCGGCGGTGCCGTGGGACAGGTCAGGCATGTTTGTTAGCCTAACTCATTACTCTGTCTAAATACCAACGGGAACGCGCCGGCGTAGCGCGCGTCACACCCGTACGGCCGCGCCCCCGCGTGAACCGGATGCACGCAGATCACGCTTCGGCATCCATGTATCACCCAAACGAGTGAGTCGGATCCGGAAAGTGACGCAAAGAGGCCCCGGGTGCCCCGACCCTGAACGGCATGGGATCGACAGTGCTCAGCCTGCGCATCGACGGTGAGCTGCTCGACCGGCTCAGGAGTCACGCCGCGAAAAGAGGAATGAGCGTCCAGGACTATGTCGTCCGGACGCTCATTCGCGAGGATTTCGACGAGCGGTTCAAGACCGCCGTCGACGAGACGGAGAAGTTCTACGGGGAGTCGGACGGGGAGCCGGTGGCCGACACCGCCACCGACACCCCCCGCGATCACGTGAGGCCGAGCGCCGGCATCGCGTAGTAGAAGACGAAGACCGCCGACACGACGTACATGGCCGCCGGGACCTCACGGCCCCGTCCGGCCGCGAGACGCAGCACGCTGAACGCGATGAAGCCGATGCCGATGCCGTTCGTGATCGAGTACGTGAACGGCATCATCACCATGGCCAGGAACGCCGGCACCGCGATGGTGAAGTCGCTCCAGTCGATGTCCTTGATCGAACCGGCCAGGATCAGGAAGCCGACCGCGAGCAGCGCGGGGGTGGCCGCCTGGGACGGAACCATCGTGGCCAGCGGCGTGAGGAACAGCGCCACCGAGAACAGACCACCGGTCACGACCGAGGCCAGACCCGTGCGCGCACCCTCGCCGACGCCCGCCGTGGACTCCACGAAGCAGGTGGTGGCCGAGGAGGAGGTCGCGCCGCCGGAGGCGACGGCCAGGCCGTCGACGAGCAGGACCTTGTTGATGCCGGGGAAGTTGCCGTCCTTGTCGATCAGCTTGGCCTCGTCGCCGACGCCGAGGATCGTGCCCATCGCGTCGAAGAAGCAGGACAGCAGCACGGTGAAGACGAAGAGGACGCCGGTCAGGTAGCCGACCTTCTCGAAGCCGCCGAAGAGGCTGACCTCGCCGACCAGGCCGAAGTCGGGCGAGGCGACCGGGTTGCCGGGCCACTCCGGGGTGGTCAGACCCCAGGACGGGACGGTCGCGACCGCGTTGATCACCATCGCCACGATCGTCATGACGACGATGGAGATGAGGATGGCGCCCGGCACCTTGCGGATGATCAGCGCGAGGGTGAGGAGCGTGCCCAGGACGAAGACCAGGACCGGCCAGCCGGTGAGGTGACCGTCGCCGCCGAGCTGGAGCGGGACGGTGGTGTGCGCGGCGTCGGGGATGCGGGAGACGAAGCCCGAGTCGACGAGGCCGATCAGCATGATGAAGAGGCCGATACCGATCGCGATGCCCTTGCGCAGGCCCACCGGGACCGCGTTCATCACGCGCTCGCGCAGACCGGTCGCGACGAGCAGCATCACGACGACACCGGCGAGGACGACCATGCCCATGGCGTCGGGCCAGGACATCTTCGGCGCGAGCTGGAGGGCGACGACCGTGTTGACGCCGAGTCCGGCGGCGAGGGCGATCGGGACGTTGCCGATGACGCCCATGAGGAGCGTCGAGAACGCCGCTGTGAGGACGGTGGCGGTGACGAGCTGGCCGCTGTCGAGCTGGTTCCCGTACATGTCCTTGGCGCTGCCGAGGATGATCGGGTTCAGCACGATGATGTAGGCCATCGCGAAGAAGGTGGCGAAGCCGCCACGGACCTCGCGGGCGACGGTCGAGCCGCGCTGCGAGATCTTGAAGTAGCGGTCGAGACCCGAGGTCGAGGGATCGGGGCTCTCGGGGGAAGTGGCCTTGGCGGTGGCCGTGGTGCTCATGGGGGTGGGTTCCTCTTCGGGAGACGTCCGTTTTGGCGGTTCATACGAAGGAAACCCGCCAGAGGCAAACCGTTTCAGTATGAACACATGAATGAGGGAGCGTCCATCTCCGCGCGTAGACCCCCGGCGGGACACGGGTGGGCCGCGGGCCCCGGCCCCCGGCGGACCCGCGTGGACCATGGGCGGACGCGTCCGGATTCCCGCCACCTAGACTGGGCCCATGGCGAAGTGGACACCGAAGCACGAGGCACCCGAGCCCCTCGAAGGGCCCGTCGTCGCCACCATCACCGGCGGAACGATCCTCTGGTTCGTCCTCTTCCTCGTCCAGGTCCCGTTCTACGGCTGGTTCGGCGACCGGGACCTCACCTGGTGGGTCTGGACCTGCCTGGCCGGCGCCGGACTCGGGCTGATCGGCATCTGGTACGTACGGAAGCGGGACGCGGCGCTCAAGCGCCACGCGGCGGCACAGGCGGCGGAACCGGCCGGGACCCCCGAGGCGCGCCCCGGCTCGTGACGCGCCCCCGGCCGTGACGCACCCCTGCTCGTGACACAGCCCCGACCGCGACGGCGCCCCTCGCCCGTGACGCGACCCCGGCCCGGGGTGCCCCGTGTAGCACCAGGGGACCATTCCCCTCCTCCCCCGGTCTGATCTTCGGCCTTCTCGGCAGGTGAACGGATGGTTCCGGTCGTACCGTCGAGAACATGACTCAGCGGGCGAAGATCGACACCGACGGAAGCGAGACCGAGGCGGTGGACCCACCCGTGGTCCACCGGCCCGCCGGACTCACCTCGGCCGAGGTCGCCGAACGCGTCGCGCGCGGCGAGGTCAACGACGTACCGGTGCGGAGCTCCCGCTCGACCACCGAGATCGTCCGCGCCAACGTCTTCACCCGCTTCAACGCGATCATCGGCGTGCTCTGGGTGATCATGCTCTTCGTCGCGCCGATCCAGGACAGCCTCTTCGGCTTCGTGATCATCGCCAACACCGGCATCGGCATCATCCAGGAACTCCGCGCCAAGAAGACGCTCGACGGACTCGCCGTCATCGGCGAGGCGAAACCGACCGTCCGGCGCGACGGCACGGCCGCCGAGATCTCCACCGCCGAGATCGTCCTCGGCGACCTCATCGAACTCGGACCCGGCGACAAGGTCGTCGTCGACGGCGAGGTCGCCGAGGCCGACAGCCTGGAGATCGACGAGTCCCTGCTGACCGGCGAGGCCGACCCCGTCGTGAAAAAGCCGGGCGACCGGATGATGTCCGGCTCGTTCGTGGTCGCCGGCGGCGGCGCCTTCACCGCCACCAAGGTCGGCCGCGAGGCCTACGCGGCGCAGCTCGCCGAGGAGGCCTCCCGCTTCACGCTAGTCCACTCCGAGCTGCGCAGCGGCATCTCCACGATCCTCAAGTACGTGACGTGGATGATGGTCCCGACCGCGATCGGGCTCATCATCAGCCAGCTCGTCGTCAAGGACAACAACTTCAAGGACGCGGTCGCCCGTACGGTCGGCGGCATCGTCCCGATGATCCCCGAGGGGCTCGTCCTGCTCACCTCCGTCGCCTTCGCTATCGGAGTCGTACGCCTTGGCCGGAAACAGTGCCTCGTGCAGGAGCTGCCCGCCATCGAGGGCCTCGCCCGCGTCGACGTCGTCTGCCTCGACAAGACGGGCACGCTCACCGAGGGCGGCATGGACGTCACCGAGCTCCGGCCGCTGAACGGCGCGGACGAGACGTACATCCGCAAGGTGCTCGGCGCGCTCGGCGAGTCCGACCCCCGCCCCAACGCCTCCCTCCAGGCCATCATCGACGCCTACCCGGACACGGTGGAGTGGCGGTGCACGGAGGCGCTGCCGTTCTCCTCGGCGCGGAAGTACAGCGGCGCCGCGTTCAGCGAGGGCGACGGAGAGAACTCCACCTGGCTGCTCGGCGCGCCCGACGTGCTCCTGCCCGCCGGCGACCCCACCCTCACCGAGATCGACCACCTCAACGAACAGGGCCTGCGGGTCCTCCTCCTCGCCCGTACGGCGCACGAGCTCGACGCCCCCGGGGTCGCCGCCGACGCCCACCCGACCGCCCTCGTCGTGCTGGAGCAGCGGCTCCGGCCCGACGCCGGCGACACCCTCGCCTACTTCGCCGAACAGAACGTCGCCACCAAGGTCATCTCGGGCGACAACGCGGTGTCGGTCGGCGCGGTGGCCGGCAAGCTCGACATGCCGGGCGCGGCGAACACCGTGGACGCCCGCACCCTCCCCACCGACCGGGAGGAGATGGCGAAGGTCCTCGACGAGAACGCGGTCTTCGGCCGGGTCACACCGCAGCAGAAGCGGGACATGGTGGCGGCGCTCCAGTCCCGCGGGCACACGGTCGCGATGACGGGCGACGGCGTGAACGACGTGCTCGCCCTCAAGGACGCCGACATCGGCGTCTCGATGGGCTCCGGCTCGGAGGCGACGAGGGCGGTCGCCCAGATCGTCCTCCTGAACAACTCCTTCGCGACCCTCCCGTCGGTGGTGGCCGAGGGCCGCCGGGTCATCGGCAACATCACCCGGGTCGCCACGCTCTTCCTCACGAAGACGGTGTACTCGGTCCTCCTCGCGGTCCTGGTGGTGTGCTCGCAGGTCGAGTACCCGTTCCTCCCCCGCCACCTCACCCTGCTGTCCACCCTGACGATCGGCGTCCCGGCGTTCTTCCTCGCGCTCGCCCCCAACAAGGAGCGGGCGAAGCCGAACTTCGTACGGCGGGTCATGCGGTACGCGATCCCCGGCGGCGTCATCGCGGCGGCGGCCACCTTCACCACGTACCTCCTGGCCCGCCACCACTACAGCGGCGAAGGGGCCCTGGAGGCCGAGACCAGCGCCGCCACCCTCACCCTCTTCCTGGTCTCGATGTGGGTCCTGGCGATCATCGCCCGCCCGTACACCTGGTGGCGCCTCACCCTGGTCGCCACGATGGGCGGCGCGTTCCTCCTGGTCCTCGTCGTGCCCTGGCTCCAGGACTTCTTCGCCCTGAAACTGGTGGGCACGACGATGCCGTGGGCGGCCGTCTCCATCGCCGCGGCGGGCGGCCTCCTCCTCGAAGTCACCTGGCGCTGGGTGAGCAGGAGGTTCCCGGCGTAGGCCGGAGACCTCGGGCGGCGGCCGGGGGTGAATCCTTTTCGGGGTCTGCCGTCTCTTGTTCCCGTACCGGCCGCACGGGCCGGTGGGAGCGGGAGGAAAGACTCATGATGATCGCCGGACTCGTGGTGATCGGAGCGCTGCTCGTCGGCGCCTGCGGCTGGCATCTGACGCGGCGATACAAGGGCCGGCGCTGACCGGCGTCCGGGCGTGGGGGGTTCACGGAATGCGTACGCGGACGGACCGGCGCTTCACCTGGCCGGACGAGCGGCTGATCAGGGCCGCCCAGGGCGGCGACCTCAGGTCGCTCACCACCGTCGTCATGGAGTCCCAGCCCCACGTCCGCAGGTTCGCCCTCTCGCTGTGCTCCTCGCCGCAGGACGCGGAGGACGCGGCGCAGGAGGCGCTGATCATCCTCTACCGGAAGATCGGCACCCTGCGGGCCACCGGCGCGCTCGCCTCGTGGATGTTCCGGATCGTGCGCAACGAATGCCTCCGGCAGGTGCGGTTCCTCGTCACGCGGAGCGACGAGGCGGAGCCCGCGCCCGAGGCGTCCGCCGAGGACGCCGTACTGCACCGCCTCGAGGCGGAGCGCATCGCCGCCGCGCTCCGCGCCCTCCCCCTCGACCAGCGGCGGGTCCTCGTCCTGCGGGACGTCCAGGGCCTGCCCGGCAGGACCGTCGCCGACGCGCTCGGTCTGAGCACGGCCGCGATGAAGTCGCGGCTGCACCGCGCCCGTGCGGCACTGCGCCACTCCCTGGCGGCGACCGAAGGAGACGCACGATCGTGAACACCACCCCACCCCGGAGGGACTTCGCCAGCAGCTCCGTTCCCCGCCATCTCGCGCGCGGCGCCCTCGGCTTCGGGCTGATCATCGCCTCGGTCGCCCTGGTGCCGCTGGCCGGCCCGGTCACCCTCCTTGCGGCACCCCTGGCCCTGATCCCCTTCCGGGGCTGCCCGACCTGCTGGCTGGTGGGCCTGGTCCAGACGGTCTCCCGCGGCCGTCTGGAGCGCCAGTGCGTCGACGGCGTCTGCTCCCTCACTCCCCGGCGGGAGTGAGGGCCCGGGGGACCTCGGCCGTGCCCGCGGGCCGTACGTCCCCCGTGCCGCCCTCTCCTCGGTCCCGATCAGTCGAACCAGCGGTCCCGCGCCAGTTCCGCCGTCCTCGACGGGTCCTCCAGGAGCGCCGCCACCTCGAACCGGCGCGGCCACTGGCCCGCCGCCCAGGCCAGACCCGCCGCCACGCCCTCCAGGGTGGAGGCGTGGACCGTGCCGTCCGGCGTGCGGCGCCAGTCGAGTTCGGTGCCCGCCGCCAGGAGTTCCTCGTGCTCGATGTACGTGGTGGGGGTCGACGGGCCCAGGAGGGTCCGGACCGGTTCCGGCACCTCGTGCTCCTCGCCCACCGTCGCCACCTCCGCCTCCACGGCCTCGCTGAGGCGCCGCACCTGGAACAGGTCCGCCAGGTCCGCCGCCCGCGCCGGCGACACCGGGAGCAGCGGCACGCCGCCCGCCAGCGGCAGGAGGTCCGGGGCGTCGGCCACCATGGCCTCCGACGCGTCGACGACGACCACGGCGCCGTCCACGACCGCGCGCACCTCGTCCGGGAGCGTCACCTGCTCCGGGTCCAGGTCGGCCAGGGCCGTGTACAGGGCGAGGAGTTGGGCGTCCGTGACCTCGCGCTCCGGGTCCGCCAGGCGGGTCAGGAGTTCGGCCGCGCCGCCCGGTTCGTCGAGGAGGGCGGCGACCGAGGTGCGGACGCCCAGGGCGCGGAGGACCTGCTCGTCCTCGAAGCCGGTCGCGTCGGCGGAGTCGTACAGGCCGGTCAGGAGCGGGTCCGAGCCCGCCGCGCGCAGTCCGGCCGGGCGCCGGCCGTCGAGGACGGGGTGGTCGCGGAGCCACCACGCCGTGTACGAGCGGACCGTCTCCGTCGTGCCGTCGGGCAGCAGCACCCGTACGGGCTGGGTCAGGGCGTCCCGCAGGGGCGGCTGCGCGAGGAGGGCGAGCGCCTGCGGCCAGGCGTCGTCGTCGACCAGGTCCAGGTCCCGTACGGCCACGATCTCCGTCGCCACCGGCGGCACCGGCGACTCCGGCAGCCGGTCGAGGACGTCCTCGCACCACACGTCGACCGCGTCGAGGAGTCCGGCGTCGTCGGGCTCCGGGTAGTCGCCCTCGCGGGGTTCGACCTCGTCCGGGTCGAGGAGCAGGTCGGTGGCGCGGACCAGCGCGAAGGTGGCGAGGACGCCGCAGGCGGCGAGGGGCTGTTCGCCCCAGCGGGCGGCCAGGTCCCCGTCGACGTAGGCGAGTTCGTCCTCGCGCATGACGGCGGCGAACGCCGAGCCGGGCATCACCAGCTCACCCGCCGGGGAGAGTTCGCCGTCCTCGTCGGGGAGGGCCAGGGCGCCCAGCCAGGGCTCCTCGCCCGGGTCGAGCTCCGCGTCCCGTACGAGCGCGAGGACGGTCTCGACGAGTTCGTCCGCGTCGAGGGCGTCCCCGTCCTCGTCCCAGATCTCGCCCGCGTCGAGGGAGGCCGCGACCGCCGCCCGTACCTGCGGGGTCGTCAGGACCGCGCGGGGCGTGGCGGGCAGGGCGCCCAGCTTCTCCAGGAGCGGGTGGGCGGCCTCCGGGTGGGCGACCTTCAGGCCGAGGCGGGTCAGCTCCGCCGGGGTCCTGTCCTGGGGCAGGAGGACCTGGCGGGGGCCGATCGCCGTACGGATCCGGGCGCCGTCCGCCGCGTCCGGCGCCGCCAGCGGCACCGGGAGGCCCGACAGGCGGTCCGGGTCGACGCCGGCCAGGGAGTCGTAGAGCCGCCACCACCACGTCGGGGCCCGGTCCACGCCGGCCAGGCGGTCGATCGCCTCGGTGAGGGGGACGCGGCCGACGCCCAGGGTCCGGAGCTCCGGACGCCGTTCGAGACCGGCCGGGAGGAGGGTCGGGAACACCTCGGCGAGGACGTCCACCGTGTCCGCGCCCGCGCCCTCGGCGACCTCCGCCTCGATCGGGCGGAGCGCCGGAAGCTCCTCGGAGGGCGCGGCCGGCGCCAGGAACGCGACCCTCGGCAGCCGGTCCAGGATCGCCTCGCGCAGCGCCCCGTCGAGGGGCCCCTTGCCGAGCGGACCGGGGACGAGGTCGAGCGTGGCGGTCGTCACCGGCTGCCATTCGGCGAGCAGTTCGGCGTACGCGTCGGCCGCGCGCTGCACCAGGAAGTCGGTGAGCGGGCCGGGCGCCGGGTGCCGCCGGGCGGTGTCCAGCGGCAGGGAGGCGATGAGGAGCGCGGGGATGCCCAGGGGCTCGTCGGTGGGCGTGGGGGCGTGCACCACCGGAGTCGTACGCGGGTAGCGCGGGGCTCCCTCCGCGTCCACGGGTACGGCCCAGGTGACCGACCAGTGGGGGCGGAGGCGCTCCTCGACCGGGCGGTCCTTCAGGAGTTCGGCGTCGAGGGGGCCGCCGTGGGAGACGGTGCGCCAGCGGTGGGTGGCGGTGTCGGTGCCGGTGCCGGTGTCCTCGATCCGGACGTAGCCGTCGTCCTCGGAGCGGCGGAGGGTCCGTACCCCCTCCGGTGTCTCCACGACGATCTCGGCGAGACCCGGAAGGGTGAGGAGGAGGGCGTCGTCGACGGCGGCGAGGAGGCGTTCCGCCAGGTCGCGGGCGGCCGTGTCGCGCAACGGGAGGACGACGACGGTGTCGTAGCCGTCGGGAGCGGTGCCCTCGGCGGGCAGCGGAAGCCGCAGCAGGGGTACGTGGCCGTCGCGGCGGCGCAGTTCGTCGCCGAGGCCCGGGCTGGACTCCGCGGTCCCGGCGGCCAGTTCGCGGGCCTCCGCGAGGGACCAGCGGACGCCGCCGTGACGGCCGAGGACGGCGGGCTCGTCGGTGACCGCGAGGACGGCGGCGAAGCCGACGCCGAAACGGCCGACGGCGCCGTCCGTCTGCTCGCGCTTCGCCGACGCCCGGAGCGTGGACAGCGACTCGGCGCCGGCCGCGTCCAGCGGGGCGCCGGTGTTGGCGGCGGCGAGGATCGCCGGGCCCTCGTGGTCCGCCGGGTGGAGGGTGAGACGGAGACGGCCGGTGACGCCGGCGCGGTGGGCGGCGTCGGCGGCGTTCTGGGCGAGTTCCACGACGAGGCGGTCGCGGTAGCCGCCGAGGGCGAGGTCCTCCTCGGCGTTGGCGTCCTCCCGGAACCGGGCGGGCGACGCGCCCCAGGCGTCGAGCACCCCCCGCCGCAGCCGGGCGGTTCCGAAGGGATCGGTTCCGTCGGTCGTCGTCCGGACGCTGACGCTCACGTCTGACTCCACTCTGCGGGGCGATGATCGGTCCCCGGACCTCAGGACCCGGGGGCCCGAAGGTACCGCGCGGCGGGAGGGGGGACGGCGGGGGCGCGGGTGGGCACACGGCGCCGCACACGGGGTACGGGCCCAGGCACAAGGGGCCTAGGCCCGGCAGGGGGCGCCGTCCCGTGTGCCCACCCTCCCCCAGACTTCGTCCGGGGGACCCCCATCGCCCAGCGGGACGATTGCCCACACGGCGGGGGCGCGGCCCCCCGGGTCAGGAGTGGCCCAGGTCTTCCGACGTCGCGTCCGGTTCCGTGGTGGAGCCGGAGTCCTTGGCCGGGCGGAGGGGGAACGCGTCCGCCGCCATCGAGTCGAGCACCGGCGGCGCCGGGCGCGGCGGCTTCGGCATGATCGCGGCCTCCGAGTGGCCGCCGCAGCCGTACGAGAGAGAGACGACCCGGCCGTCGGCCGGGGAGAACTCGTTGGCGCAGATGCCGAAGGCCTGCTTCAGGGAGCCGTCGAGCGGCACCAGGAAGGCGCAGGACTCGCAGGTGGCCGGGGCGGCCTGGGCCATCGGGGTGCGGGCGCCGAAGGCCTCGTCCCAGCGGTCGGCGGCCATGTGCAGGCCGTACCGGGAGAGGACCCGGGCCCGGCGCATGCCGAGTTCGTCGGCGACCGCGGCGATCGTGCTGCGCGACGGGGCGCGGGTGACGATCTCGGCATCCTCGACGTCGAGGTGGTCGGCGAGCTCCTCCGACACCGCGGAGTTCGGCGGCGGCACGTCCTCGCCCGAGTAGCCGGGTTCCAGGCGCAGGTCGTCCTGCTCGGTCGGCAGCAGGTCGCCGGGGCCCATGTCGCCGGGGCGGAGCCGCTCGCTCCACGGCACCCACTCGGGGGCCAGGAGGGCGTCGGAGCCGGGCAGCAGGACGGTTTCGTCAAGCGTGACGTTCTTGGCGCGGGAGGCGCGGGTGACCGTCACCGCCCAGCGCCAGCCGCGGTAGCCGGGTTCCTTGGACTCGAAGTAATGGGTGACGACCCGGTCACCCTCGGCGACCGCTTCGACGTGGGCGCCGACGATTCCGGGGAAGGCCGCCTCCTCGGCGGCCTCCCGCGCGAGGTCTACGGCCTCCGCGCACAGGCGGTCGGGGATACGCGTGGCTCGCGGGGTACGCGGGGTACCGCTTCGCGTCGTCGCAGCACTCACAGGTCTCGCTTCTCTCCTACGCCGTCTCACGGGTGCGCCGGCCGAGGGGCGGGAGCGAAGCCACGGGCGGCGGGCGGAGCGGACCTGTGGGCCGCATCGACGTCCGCGCACCCGACCTGTCTCGCGTGTCTCGGGCACACCTATCGCCATCCATTCTGCGGGATGCCGAAGAGGCGCGCGGCCGAGAGCTTCCGCCGGTGACGCGCTACGCACGCTACCCCGTTCGCGGGCCTCAGCCCACCTGCCCGCCCCAAGTGGCCCGGATCGCGGACGTCCGGAGGGGGTCCGGAAGGGGTCGGGAGGCCGCGGACGAGGGTGACGCGAGGTGGTCGTGAGGTGCTTCACCGTCGTGCCACGGTTCGTCCGGCGTGCCGGTGGGGCACTATGACGGAGTGGCAGCCGCACGGTCCCCCGCACGATCCGAAGATCATGCCGGACCGCTCCGCCGAGCGGGCCGGAGGGTCGGCCGCGCCCTGCACCTGCCGTTCACGGGGACCGCGAAGGGCATCCGGAAGGCGACGCACGCGCACGGAGCGGGCGAGTCGGGGCTCGGGAAACTGATCGAACTGCACGCCGTGAACGGCGCCGGGGACGTCATGATCACCGTCGCCCTCGCCTCCACCGTCTTCTTCTCGGTGCCGACCGACGAGGCCCGCGGGCGCGTCGCCCTCTACCTGGCCGTCACGATGGCCCCCTTCACCCTCCTCGCCCCGGTGATCGGTCCGCTCCTGGATCGGATCCCGCACGGGCGGCGGGCGGCGATGGCGGGCGCGATGCTGACCCGGGCGGTGCTCGCGATCATGATGTCGGCGGCGGTCGCCACCGGCGGGATCGAGCTGTATCCGGCGGCGCTCGGGGTGCTGGTGGCCTCGAAGGCGTACGGGGTGGTGCGCAGCGCGGTCGTGCCACGCCTCCTGCCACCGAACTTCTCGCTCGTGAAGGCGAACTCGAGGGTGACCCTGGCCGGGCTGCTCGCCACCGGCATCGCGGCGCCGATCGGGGCGGGGCTCCAGCTGCTCGGGCCCCGGTATCCGCTGTACGGGGCGTGCGCGCTGTTCCTGCTCGGGGCGTTCTGGGCGTTGCGGATGCCGCCGAAGGTGGACTCGGCCAAGGGTGAGCGGCGGGCGCACCTGCTGACCCACGGCGAGCGGAAGCCGAGCCTGCGGACGGTGGGGCCGTCGGTCCTGCACGGTCTGGAGGCGAACGCGGCGCAGCGGATGCTGTCGGGTTTCCTGATCTTCTTCCTGGCGTTCCTGCTGCGCGAGCACCCGCTGTCGGGACAGAGCGCCGCCGTCTCGCTGGGCATCGTGGGCGTGGCGGCGGGCGTGGGGAACGCGTGCGGCACGGCGGTGGGCTCGCTGCTCCGCGACCGGGGGCACGGGCCCGAGGTGATCATCGCCACCATGATCAGCGTGGTCTGCGGTACGG
Organism: Streptomyces sp. NPDC002057; assembly: GCF_040296665.1. NCBI lineage: Bacteria > Bacillati > Actinomycetota > Actinomycetes > Kitasatosporales > Streptomycetaceae > Streptomyces > Streptomyces sp. NPDC002057. The sequence goes on along the minus strand of NZ_JBEOXR010000027.1, from coordinate 38,543 downwards.
CGGTCTGTGCGGCGATCTTCTTCGGCGGCGTGATGGTGGCGATCCTGGGCGCGGTCGCGGGGCTCACGCAGGCCCTGTCGAAGCTGTCCCTGGACGCGCTGATCCAGCGGGACGTGCCGGAGGTCGTACGGACCTCGGCGTTCGCGCGCTCGGAGACGGCGCTGCAGATGGCGTGGGTGGTGGGCGGCGCGATCGGCATCGCGCTGCCGCTGAACGGGACGCTGGGCATGGCGGTGGCCGCCGGGTTCCTCGCCCTGGGCGCGCTCCTCTCGGTCCGCGGTCTGCTGGCGGCGGCCCGCCGCCGCCCGGGGGCGAAGGGGCGGTCCAAGGCCCGCGTGGCCTAGGGCCTGCCCGGGAATCGGCGCCGGATCGGGCGGGAATCGCCGGACGGGCCCCCGGCCGGGCGGCGACCCCTTCCGGTACCGGACAGCGGCACGCCGTACCCCCGCGTGGCGTGGGCGCGGCGGCCCGATAGCCTTCGGCTCATGACCGTTGCGTTCTTCTCCGGCTCGCGCCGCCGGGCCGCCGTCGCCCTCGGGGCCGTCTCCGCCGGCCTCCTCGTACTCTCCGCCTGCGACAAGCCGACTCCGATCGCGACCGTCACGGTCGGGTCCGACTCGATCCACTCCGAGGCCGCCTGCTACAACAACGGCGACGCCATCAAGGAGTCGCAGATCCAGCAGTGCCTCAACAAGAAGGCCGAGAAGTCCATCACCGTGGCGATGGACGACAAGATCCGCTTCGGGGTCGACCCCGAGATCGCGGACAACGGCTGGACGATCTTCCTCGGCGGCCAGCAGGCCGAGCCCGAGCCGTACAAGAAGACGTACCGGACCATCCCGGCGAGCGCCTTCTTCTCCACCCAGGGTGGTGGCGAGGCCCCGGACAACACCCAGGTGACCATCGTCGAGAACACCGGCAAGAAGCTGACCGGTATCTGGCACTTCCAGCTGAAGAAGGAATCCTGATCCTCCGGTGGTCCACCGGATCCTGATCGTGACGGCCGTGGCGGCGGAGGCGGACTCCGTCTCCGCCGGCCTCGGCCTCGGCGGCCCCGAGCTCCTCCCGCTGCCGGGGGGTCTCGTCCTGCGCCGCCACACGGACACCGCCGACGCCTCCGTCCGGGCCGATGTCCTGGTGGGCGGGGTCGGGCCGGCCGCCGTCGCCGCCTCGACCGGGACCGCCCTCGCGTACGCCGCGCTGACCGGCCCCGACAGCGCCGGCTACGAGCTCGTCGTCTCCGCCGGGATCGCCGGCGGGTTCCAGCCCCTCGCGCCCCTCGGCTCCGTCGTCGTCTCGACGACCGTCGTCGCCGCCGACCTCGGGGCGGAGACCCCCGACGGGTACCTGACCGTCGAGGAGCTCGGCTTCGGCCGGTCCGCGCACCCCGTGCCGGAGGCCCTGACCGGCCGCATCGCCGCCGCCCTGGCCGCCGGGGGCCGCCCGCACGCCGTCGCGCCCGTGCTCACCGTCTCCACCGTCACCGGCACCGCCCGACGCGCCGCCGAGCTGGCGGACCGCCACCCCGGGGCCGCCGCCGAGGCGATGGAGGGTTTCGGTGTCGCCGAGGCCGCCGCCGCGTACGGCGTGCCCGTCGTCGAGATCCGGGCCGTGTCGAACGCCGTCGGACCCCGCGACCGCGGTGCCTGGCGCATCGGCGAGGCCCTCGACGCGCTCCGGCACACCTTCGCGCTGCTCAGCCCGACCGTCCTCGTGGAGCCCTCGCCGTGACCAAGCTGAAGATCGCCTACTCGCCCTGCCCGAACGACACCTTCGTCTTCGACGCCTGGGCCCACGGCCGCGTCCCGGACGCCCCCCGGCTCGACGTGACCTTCGCCGACATCGACGTCACCAACGGCTGGGCCGAGGGCGGCACCGACGACCACGACGTCCTGAAGGTGTCGTACGCCGTGCTGCCGTGGATCCTCGACGAGTACGCGCTGCTGCCCTGCGGCGGCGCCCTCGGCCGGGGCTGCGGGCCGCTCGTCCTCACCCGGGACCCCGCGACCGGGGCCGACCTCGTGGGGAAGACGGTCGCGGTGCCGAGCGAGCGCTCCACCGCGTACCTGCTGTTCCGGCTCTGGGCGGCCGAGAAGGTGCCCGGCGGGGTCGGGAACGTGGTCGTGATGCCGTTCCACGAGATCATGCCCGCCGTCCGCGACGGCAAGGTCGACGCGGGACTCGTCATCCACGAGGCCCGCTTCACCTACCAGGACTACGGGCTGCACCGCCTCGCCGACATGGGCGAGCACTGGGAGTCCACCACCGGACTGCCGATCCCGCTCGGCGCGATCGTCGCCCGCCGCTCCCTCGGCCCCGAGACCCTGCGGCGGCTCGCCGACGCGGCCCGCGCGTCCGTGCGGATGGCCTGGGACGACCCGGCGGCCTCCCGCCCGTACGTCCTGGAGCACGCGCAGGAGATGGACCCGGGCGTGGCCGACCAGCACATCGGGCTGTACGTCAACGAGTTCACGGCCGACCTCGGCGAGCACGGCTACGCGGCGGTCCGCGGGCTGCTCACCCGCGCCGCGGCCGAGGGACTCGTACCGCCCCTCGGCCCGGACGCGCTCGCCTTCCCGTAGCCGGGCCGCCCTGCGGGGGCGGCCCGTGCCCGGGACGGTCAGACGTCCAGCTGGTCGGCGACCGCCCGCAGCAGGCCCGCGATCTTCTTGCCCTGGGTCTTCTCCGGGTAGCGGCCGCGCTCCAGCATCGGCGTGATGTTCTCCAGGAGCGTCGTCAGGTCCTGCACGATGGACGCCAGTTCGTCGGGCTTGCGGCGCTGCGCCGCGGCGACGGACGGGGTCGGGTCGAGGATCGTGACGGACAGGGCCTGGTCGCCGCGCTGGCCCGCGACGACCCCGAACTCGACCCGTTGACCGGGCTTCAGTGCGTCGACTCCGGCAGGGAGCACCGACGAGTGGACGAAGACGTCGCCGCCGTCGTCGCGGGAGAGAAAGCCGAAGCCCTTCTCGTTGTTGAACCATTTGACCTTGCCGGTAGGCACGTCTGTCCTCGTCCTCGTCCTCGTCGATGGGGGGTGGCAAACAGCGGGCCGACCGACCCGCCGCCACCAAGGCTAGTGGTCCGGAGGCCGGTGACAAGACGTCGCCGATGTGTTCCCGTGGCCTGGGAACTACCCTGGCCGGATGCGTAGTGAAACCCCCGCCGCACCGGCGAACGACAGCGCTCCGGGAGACGGCCTCGTCAAGGCCGGTGTCGTCCTCTTCGCGATCGGCGCCGTGGCCACGCTGGTCACCGTGGCTCCGCTGTTCCTCGGGACCGACCCGTTCCCGACCGTCGCCTACACCGTCTCCATGCTGATGGGGGTCGGATTCGCCGTCGCCGCCGCCGGAGTGCTGCGCTCGATCGCGGCCCAGCGGCGGCAGGCCCGCAGCGGGTCGGCCTCGCCGGTTCAGGCCAGGTAGCCCTCCCACCAGGGACGGAAGTCCGTCAGGTCGGTCAGGACCACGTCAGCCCCGGCCTCCTTCAGCTCCTCGGGGGCGCAGGGGCCGGTGGCCACGGCCACCGAGAGGGCGTTCGCGGCCGCCGCGCCGCGGACGTCGCCGACGTGGTCCCCGACGTACACCTGCGCGCCGTGGGCGCGCAGGGCCTCCGCCTTGCCCTCGGCCCACAGCCCGCCGACGACCGCGTCCGGCTCGATGCCGAGGTGCGCGAGGTGCAGTTCGGCGTGGGGGCCGTTCTTCGCGGTCACGACGATCGTGCGGCCGCCCGCCTCGCGGACGGCGCGGATCGCGTCCCGGGCGCCCGGCATCGGCGCCGAGGGCTCGATGGCGTACGCGGGGTAGAGCGCCCGGTAGCGGGCCACCATCTCGGGGACCAGCGCCTCGGGGACCCAGTACGCCATCTCGTGCTCCAGGGGCGGCCCGAGACGGCTGACGACGAGGTCCGCGTCGACCGGGACACCGGTCTCGGCCGAGAAGGCCTCCCAGGCGGCCTTGATGCCGGGGCGGGTGTCGATCAGCGTCAGGTCGAGGTCGAAGCCGACGGTGGGCGGGGCGGCGGGCGGCGGGGTGGTCTCGGAAGTCGTCAGGGAGCTCATGAGAGCCATTCTGGGGGACCCCGGAACCGGGCGTTCGAATACTGGGTGCCGCTTACACCGACCGCCGCCCCGGCCGGGTCGGCTCGCAGCGGCCCCGGCTCGGGCCGGGCGGCTCGCAGCGGCCCCCGGGCCGGGCCGGTCGGCTCGCAGCGGCCCCCGCCCCGGGCCGGGCGGGAGCTTCCGGAGACGACCTAGCGTCTGCGGGCGCGCCAGAGCAGGAACAGCGCCGAGGCGACCGCCGCGCCCCGCAGCACCCAGGGCCAGGTCTCCGAGACCGCCGCGCCCATCGCCTCGCCGCCCGCCACCACCGGAGCGCCCCAGCGGCCCTCCACCCGGCCCCACAGCCACACGACGCCCGAGGCGACGGCGAGACCCGGGATCACCAGGACGGCGGCCTTCGCCTCGCCGGGGGTCAGCCGGCGGGAGGCGTACGCGATGAGCCAGCCCGCCGCGAGCGCGACCAGGGAGCCGAAGACGGCGCCGCCGATCAGGAGCAGTGCGGCGAGCAGGACGAAGGGGTTCGCGAGCCGGAGGCGGGAGGCGGGCGCCGCCTCGGGCTGCGGCTCCGCCTCCGGTACGGCAGCGGGGGCGGCGGGCCTGCGGCGGCGCAGGACACGGGCGAGACGGCGGCGCTTCCCCGGGGCGGTGTCCTCTTCGCCCTCGCCCTCGTCCTCCTCCTCGTCGTCGGGGACGGGGGGCGTGAAGAGGTCCGGGCGCTCGACTCCGCCGACGAAACCCGGCAGTCCCGCGGCGGCGTCGACCCGCCACCAGTCCGCCGCGCCGTCGTCGACGCCGAGGGCGCCGGTGCCGAGGCTGTCGCCGCCACCGCCCGGGCCGACGGGGCCGGCCGGGGCGGCCGGGCCGGTGGTCGCCGCGTCCGGTGAGGCGGGGCGGACGGAGGCGGGCTCGGTCGGCTTGGTGGGCTTGGCGGGCTCGGTCGGCTTGGTGGGCTTGGCGGGCTTGGTGGGCTTGGTGGGCTTGGTGGGCTTGAGCCTGCCGAACAGGGTCCTGCCGGGGGCGGACCCGCCGGGCGCGGACGTCCGCGGTTCCGGTGCGGACCCTCGGCGCGCGGGCGCCGGGCCGTCGGGCGCCGGGCCGTCAGCGGGGCGGCGGCCCGGGATCCGGGCGCCGGAGCCCTTCCCCGGCCGCTCCCCCCGGCGGGGCTCCGGCACCGGGGCAGGAGCGGGGGGCGCCTCGCCCGGGCCGCCCGCCCGTTCCACCACCTTGTCCGGAGTGCCCAGCGCGCCGAGGATGCCCCGTACCGCCGCCGGGCTCTCCTCGCCGTGCGTGGCGCGCCGCCGGTCGATCTCGTTCCGGAGCGTCGACACCAACCGCATCCGGTCGCTCGCCGGCAGCTGCCGCTGCTGCGCCAGATCGCCGACCCGGCTCAGATAGTCGTAGACCAACTGGTCGCTCTCGATCCCCACGGTGCCCCTCCACGGCCGGTTCGCCCGGTACGGCCCGACGTTAGCGCCTGCGCAGCGGCTAACGTGGTCCGGATGGGGATCGGTGAGCTCGACCGGGAGGCGCACGTGCCCGAGGTAACTGGCGCCGCCGCGGCGCCCCGCACACTCGCGGAGGCGCTGCGCGCGCGGGGCGACGAGGGGCTCGCCGCACTGCTGCGCGCCCGGCCCGACCTGCTGAACCCGGTGCCGAACGACCTGACGCAGCTGGCGACGCGCGCCGGTACGCGGGGTTCGGTGGTGCGGGCCCTGGAGCGGCTCGACCGGTTCGCCCTCCAGACGGCCGAAGCGCTCGCCGTCGCCCCCGACCCCGCCCCGTACTCCGTACTCCTGGGGCTGCTCACCGGTGACGAGGGCGATCCGGAGATCGAGGCGGCGCTGCCGGGCGCGGTGGCGCTGCTGCGCGAGCAGGCCCTGCTGTGGGGCGAGGACGACCGGCTGCGGCTGGTGCGGACCGCGCGGGAGCTGCTCGCGCCGTCGGCGCAGCACCCCTCGCCCACGGGTCTCGGGCCGACGGTCGCGGAGGCGACGTCGGGGATGTCGCCGGGCCGGGTGCAGGAGATCATCGCGACGGCGGGGCTGCCCGCGACGCACGACCCGGTGTCGGCGGTCGCGGTCCTCACGGGTCTCTTCACGGACGGGGCCCGGATGGGCGCGCTGCTGGACACGGCGGCTCCGGAGGCACTGGCCGTCCTGGACCGGCTGGTGTGGGGGCCGCCGTACGGCGAGGTGACGGCGAACCCGGCGCCTCCGGTGCGCTGGCTGCGCGACCGGGGCCTGCTCCTTCCGGTGTCGGCGCGGACGATGGTGCTGCCGCGTGAGGTGGCGCTGCATCTGCGGGGCGGACGGGCGCACCGGGCGCCCGAGCCGACGGCGCCGGTGCTCTCGGTGCGGCGCGAGTACCGCCCACAGGTGGTGGACAGCGCGGCGGCCGGGCAGGCGCAGCTGGCGCTCGCGACCGTCGAGGAGCTGCTGAAGTCCTGGGACCGGGGCGGGCCGCAGGTGCTGCGCGCGGGCGGTCTGTCGGTACGGGACCTCAAGCGGACCGCGGCGGCCATGGACGTCACGGAGGAGACGGCCTCGTTCTGGCTGGAGCTCTGTTACGCGGCGGGGCTGCTCGCGTCGGACGGCGAGGCGGACGAGCGGTACGCGCCGACGCCCGCCTACGACGACTGGCTGGACCTGCCGCCCGCCGAACGCTGGGCCCTGCTCGTCACCCCCTGGCTGACGGCGACCCGCACGGCCGGTCTGGTCGGCGGCCAGGACGCGAAGGGCCGGGCGCTCTCGGCGCTCGGCCCGGACCTGGACCGCGCGCCGGCCCCCGAGGTCCGGCACCGGGTCCTGGCGCTCCTGGCGACGCTGCCGCCGGGTTCGGCCGCCGACCCCGAGACGCTGTTCGCGCGGCTCCGCTGGGAGCGGCCGCTGCGGGGCGCGGCGCAGTCCCGCGCGGAGGACCCGGCGGCGCGGCCCGCCGCGCCCACCGACCTGCGGTCGCGGCTCGCCCGGTGGACGCTGGCCGAGGCGGAACTCCTCGGGCTGACCGGCCGGGGCGCCCTGTCGGGGCCCGGCCGGGCCCTGCTGAACCTCCCGCTCGCGGAGGCCGCGGACGCGGGCGAGCCCGGCGGCGGCGTCGAACTGTCGGTGGCGGCCGGGCGGGCGGCGACGCTGCTCGCACCGCTGCTGCCCGAGGCGGTCGACCACGTACTCCTCCAGGCGGACCTGACGGCCGTCGCGCCCGGGCCGCTGCGGCGGCCGCTGGCCGACGCGCTCGCCGTCCTCGCGGACGTGGAATCGAAGGGTGGCGCGACGGTCTACCGGTTCACGCCCGGGTCCGTGCGGCGGGCCCTCGACTCCGGGCGGACCGCCACCGACCTGCACGAGTTCCTCAAGGCGCACGCGCGTACGCCGGTGCCGCAGCCGCTCGCGTACCTCGTCGACGACGTGGCGCGCCGGCACGGGCACCTGCGGGTCGGGGCGGCGTCCGCGTACGTCCGCTGCGACGACGACACGGTCCTCGGCGAGATCCTGGCCGACCGGCGTTCGGCCCCGCTCGGGCTGCGCAAGCTCGCGCCGACGGTGCTCGCGGCGCAGGTGGACCCGGCGTCGCTGCTCGAAGGGCTGCGGTCGATGGGGTACGCGCCGGCCGCCGAGTCGGCGGAGGGCGACGTCCTGATCACCCGAGCGGACGCGTACCGCACCTCGGTCCGTACGGCCCCGGTGCCGGTCCCGGACGGCCCGCCCGCGCCCGACGCGACCCTGCTGGGCGCCGCGGTCAAGGCGATCCGGGCGGGCGACCGGGCGGCGACGGCGGTACGGCGGGAACCGGCCGCCCCGACGGCGGCGGGCACGCTCCCCCGCACGTCGGCGGCGGAGACCCTGGCGACGGTCCAGGCGGCGGCGATGACGGGCTCGGCGGTCTGGATCGGCTACGTGAACGCGGAGGGCGCGGCGAGCCAGCGGGTGATCGCTCCGGTCCGCGTGGAGGGCGGCTTCGTGACCGGCTACGACCACACGGCGGACGAGGTCCGCACGTACCCCCTGCACCGGATCACGGGCGTGGCGGAACTGGCGGACGACCAGGTGTAGGGGCGCCCCGGCCGGGTGCGGGGACCGGTCCCGGCCGGTCGCGAGCGGACGTTCCCTGAGCGGCCGGGTCGCGAGCGGACGGGTCGCGGGCGGACGGGTCGCGAGCGGACGCTTCAGGAACGGACGTTTCCCGTCAGCAGCATGACGATGAAGACCGTCCAGAGAACGCCGCTGACCGCCGTCGGGAACCCCGCCGCCACGGCGCAGGCCACGGTGGCGAGGCTGACCCGCGTCCGGCGCCGCCGCCTCGTGCGCGCGAGGAACCAGCTCGGTACGACGAACGCGAAGGGCAGCACGAAACCGCCGACCAGGAAGACGGGCACGTCGGCGAACATGCCGCCCGCGCCCGCCGCCGCCCACGACAGCGGGGGCACGAGCACGGTCGCCACGAGCGGCGGCACCCACCAGCGGGGGTCGGCCTCGTCGCCGGGGGCGGACCCGGCGGGCGCGGTGGGCCTCAGGGGCGCGGCGGTGGTGGACGACGGGGTGCGGTGGGTCATGCCCCCATCCCACCTCCGACGCCCCGGCCGCCCCAGCGTGCGCGTACTCAACCGTGGCGGGCCCCGTACTCACGTGGGGCACCGGCGGCCGACGCCCTCGTCAGGCACACTGGAGGATTGGCCGTTACGGGAACGGCAGGGTGTCGGAAGGACCTGATCACGTGAATGGACCTCTCATCGTCCAGAGCGACAAGACGCTGCTCCTGGAGGTCGACCACGAGCTCGCCGACGCCTGCCGGCGGGCCATCGCGCCGTTCGCGGAGCTGGAGCGGGCGCCCGAGCACATCCACACGTACCGGCTGACGCCGCTCGGGCTGTGGAACGCGCGGGCCGCCGGGCACGACGCCGAGCAGGTCGTCGACGCCCTCGTCGAGTACTCGCGCTATCCCGTGCCGCACGCGCTGCTCGTCGACATCGCCGAGACCATGGACCGGTACGGGCGGCTCACCCTGTCCAAGCACCCCACCCACGGGCTCGTCCTGACCAGCACCGACCGGCCCGTCCTGGAGGAGATCCTGCGGTCGCGGAAGGTGCAGCCGCTCGTCGGGGAGCGGATCGACGCCGACACCGTCGTGGTGCACCCCTCCGAGCGCGGCCAGATCAAGCAGACGCTGCTCAAGCTGGGCTGGCCGGCCGAGGACCTCGCCGGGTACGTGGACGGCGAGGCCCACCGGATCGACCTCGCCGAGGACGGCTGGAGCCTGCGGCCGTACCAGAAGCAGGCCGTGGAGGGCTTCTGGCACGGCGGCTCCGGAGTCGTCGTACTGCCCTGTGGTGCGGGGAAGACGCTGGTCGGAGCCGGTGCGATGGCGCAGGCCAAGGCGACCACGCTCATCCTCGTGACCAACACCGTCTCCGCCCGGCAGTGGAAGCACGAGCTGGTGAAGCGGACCTCGCTGACCGAGGACGAGATCGGCGAGTACAGCGGGACGAAGAAGGAGATCCGGCCGGTCACCATCGCCACCTACCAGGTGCTGACGACCAAGCGGAAGGGGATCTACCCCCACCTCGAACTGTTCGACTCCCGGGACTGGGGGCTCATCGTCTACGACGAGGTGCACCTGCTGCCCGCCCCCGTCTTCAAGTTCACCGCCGACCTCCAGGCCCGGCGGCGGCTCGGGCTCACCGCGACCCTCGTGCGGGAGGACGGCCGCGAGTCCGACGTGTTCTCGCTCATCGGGCCCAAGCGCTTCGACGCGCCGTGGAAGGAGATCGAGGCGCAGGGCTACATCGCGCCCGCCGACTGCGTCGAGGTCCGGGTCAACCTGACCGACTCCGAGCGGCTCGCCTACGCGACCGCCGAGGCCGAGGAGAAGTACCGCTTCTGCGCGACGACCGCGACGAAGCGGAAGGTCACCGAGGCCCTGGTGAAGAAGTTCGAGGGCCAGCAGATCCTCGTCATCGGGCAGTACATCGACCAGCTCGACGAGCTCGGCGAGCACCTGGACGCCCCCGTCATCAAGGGCGAGACGCCGAACTCCCAGCGGGAGAAGCTCTTCGACGCCTTCCGTACCGGCGAGATCAGCGTCCTCGTCGTGTCGAAGGTCGCGAACTTCTCCATCGACCTGCCGGAGGCCACCGTCGCCATCCAGGTGTCGGGCACCTTCGGCTCGCGCCAGGAGGAGGCACAGCGCCTCGGCCGGGTGCTGCGGCCGAAGGCGGACGGTCACCAGGCCCACTTCTACTCGGTGGTCGCCCGGGACACCATCGACCAGGACTTCGCGGCGCACCGGCAGCGGTTCCTGGCCGAGCAGGGGTACGCGTACCGGATCGTCGACGCGGACGAGCTGCTCGCTCCGTAGCCGCGCCTCCCCCGGGCGGGCGGCTCGTCCCCCCGGGCGAGCGGCTCGTCCCCCCGGCGGGCCGCGCGCCCCGTACTGCGGTCGCCCGCCCCTCGGCGGGTCGCGCGACCCGGCGTGCGCCCGGGGTCAGTCCATCAGCGCGAGGAGCGGGCCCGCGACCGCCAGGACGTACGCGGCGATCACCAGGCCCCGGCGGGGGACGATCAGGGCCGCCGCGCCGGTGAGCGCGCCCAGGCCCAGGGCCCACATGCCGGCGGTCAGGAATCCTCCGCCGACGCCGTCTCCCCCGACGGCGTCGGCGAGCGCCAGGGCGCAGGTGCACACGAAGCACACCGCGAGGAGCAGGAGTCCGCCGGCGGCGGCGAGGCGCAGGGCGCGGGTGTCCGGGGTGGTGGCCGGGGCGGGCGTCGTCGTCATGTGCCGATCACAGCAGCGCCGTGGCGGCGCGGTAAGGCGCTGTCGTACTCAGTCGGGGCCCGGGGCGTACTCAGGGCGCGGGTTCCTGACCCCGGCCCCGGGCGGGCCGTAGTCGCCGAGGAGGACGACTCCGGCCGCCGCGCCGCCGAAGGCGCGTACGGCGCGCAAGGCCGTGTGCAGGGGGCGGACGCGGGGGCGGGTCACGGTGGTCACGAGGGTGAAGGTCGTCGCGGTCATGTCTCCATGATGGAATCCGGACATTACGAACACATCGGTCTCGGGGGTGAACCGGGGTCGCGCCCGGGTCCGACGTGAGACGGACCCCGTCCCCTACGGGGTGGACCCGGCGGCCGACAGGGGGAAATCCGTTCGCCCCGGCCCCGGCCCAGGAGTTACACTCGCCAGCTTCCCCGCCTCCCTCCGTGGAGAGCCGCCGCCCGGTCGGTAACCGGCGGCCACCTCGCCGTGACCTCGCATCTGTGCGTCCACGCCCGCGTGGATCCGTGTACCCGAGCCGGAGGCTCCTCGTGTCCGTGTCCCTGCCCGTAACCGACGACGATCCCCTCGCGCGCGAGCGCGCCCACCTGGCCTCGTCCCGCGCCGCCCTGCGCGCGATGCGCGAGGACGTGGAGGCGCTCGACATCAAGGACGTCACCGCGAACTGGGTCAACGCCGTCATCCTGGAGCGGCAGATCGAGGACCGCATCAAGGCGCTCGCCGACCTGTCCGGCCTCCCGCTGTTCTTCGGGCGGCTCGACTACCTGCACACCACGCAGGAAGGGCAACGCTTCTACATCGGGCGCCGGCACGTCCACGACGCCGACGGCGACCCCATGGTGATCGACTGGCGCGCGCCGGTCTCCCAGCCGTACTACCAGGCGTCGAAGAAGGACCCGCAGGACGTCGGCCTGCGCCGCCGCTTCGGGTACACGGGCGGCGAGCTCACCGCCTACGAGGACGAGCACCTCTCCGACCCGGAGGAGCTGGAGCGGACCAGCCGGCTGCTCCAGGCCGAGATCGAACGGCCCCGCGTCGGCCCCATGCGGGACATCGTCGCCACGATCCAGCCGGAGCAGGACGGGATCGTCCGCTCCGACCTGACGGGGACGGTGTGCGTGCAGGGAGGCCCCGGTACCGGAAAGACGGCCGTCGGCCTGCACCGTGTCGCGTACCTCCTCTACGCGCACCGGGAGCGGCTGGCCCGCACCGGCACCCTGGTCATCGGGCCGAACCGCTCCTTCCTCCACTACATCGAGCAGGTCCTCCCCGCCCTGGGCGAGCTGGAGGTCAAGCAGGCCACGGTCGACGATCTCGTCGCGCACGTCGAGGTGCGGGGCGCGGACGAGGCGGCGACGGCGGTCGCCAAGGGCGACGCCCGGATGGCGGAGGTGCTGCGGCGGGCGGTCCGCTCGCACGTGGCGCTGCCGAAGGAGTCCCTCATGGTGGTGCGCGGTTCGCGCCGCTGGCGGGTGCCCGCGCACGAACTGGAGGAGATCGTGCGCGAGTTGATGGAGCGCGACATCCGGTACGGGGCCGCCCGCGAGGCGCTTCCGCAGCGCATCGCGCACGCCGTCCTGGTCCGGATGGAGCAGGCGGGCGAGGCGCCCGACGACCGGGTGCAGAACGCGGTCGCGCGGAACACGGCGGTGAAGGCCGTCGTGAAGGAGTGCTGGCCGCTGGTGGAGCCCGCGAAGCTGGTGCTGCGCCTGCTGAGCGACCCCGAGTTCCTGGCCGAGCACGCCGAGGGGCTGTTCACCGAGGACGAGCAGAAGCTGCTGCTGTGGCAGAAGCCCGCCCGGAGCGTGCGGACCGCGAAGTGGTCGGCGGCGGACGCGGTCCTCATCGACGAGGCCCGGGACCTGGTGGAGCGGACGCACTCGCTCGGGCACGTCGTCCTCGACGAGGCGCAGGACCTGTCCCCCATGCAGTACCGGGCGGTGGGCCGGCGCTGCACGACCGGTTCGGCGACGATCCTCGGCGACCTGGCGCAGGGCACGACCCCGTGGGCGACGGAGAGCTGGGCGGAGGCCCTCGGGCACCTGGGGAAGCCCGAGGCGCTGGTGGAGGAGCTGACCGCCGGCTTCCGTGTGCCGCGCGAGGTCATCGCGTACGCCTCGCGGCTCCTTCCGCACATGTCGCCGGGGCTGGCGCCCGTCGAGTCGGTGCGGGAGAACCCCGGTTCGCTGGAGCTGCGGCACGCGGCTTCCCCCGAGGACCTCGACGCGGCCGCCGTCGCGGCCTGCGTCGACGCGCTCGGCCACGAGGGCTCGATCGGTCTGATCGCGGCGGACGCGCGGATCGCCCCCCTCGCGGAGGCGCTGACGGCGGCCGGACACGCGTACCTCTCCCCCGGCGAGGAGACCACGGCCGAGTCCCGGCTGACCCTGGTCCCGGCCACCCTCGCGAAGGGCCTGGAGTACGACTACGTCGTCCTGGACGAACCGGCGGCGGTCGTCGACGGCGAGCCCGACGAGCGGACCGGCCTGCGCCGGCTGTACGTGGCGCTGACCCGTGCCGTGTCCGGCCTGACGATCGTCCACTCCGCCCCGGTACCCGCCCAGTTGGATCAGCCCTGATTCCTCCGATGAGTTTCCGCGCCACCCGCGGTCTCCAGGTGTGTACGTTGCAGGTGCCGCCGGGCCAGTGACCGGCGGCGACACCGGTCGCCACCCACGGGAGAACCCAGATGCGCACCCTGATCAGTTCCGCCTTCGTCTCGCTCGACGGTGTCGTGGAGGCCCCCGGCGGCGAGTCCGGCTACCGGAACGCGGGCTGGACCTTCAAGCACCTGGAGTTCCTCCCGGAGGCGTACGCGATCAAGGGCGCGGAGCAGGAGGAGGCCACGGCGATGCTGCTCGGCCGGGTCAGCTACGAGGCGTTCAGCACGGTGTGGCCGGGCATGGAGGACTTCGCGGGCTACAAGGCGATGCCGAAGTACGTGGTGTCGACGACCCTCGCCGAGGACGAGCTGGTGGACGACTGGGGCCCGATCTCGGTCCTGCGCTCGCTCGACGAGGTCGCCGCGCTGAAGCGGACCGAGGGCGGCCCGATCATCGTGCACGGCAGCGCGAGCCTCAACCGGGCGCTCTCGGACGCCGGTCTGATCGACCGGTACCACCTGCTCGTCTTCCCGCTGCTCCTCGGCGCGGGCAAGCGGCTGTTCAGCGCGTCGGACAAGGACGCGCGGACGCTGAAGCTCGTCGAGCACGAGGTGTACGCCAACGGCATCCAGAAGAACGTGTTCGACGTCGTCCGCTGACCCCGGCCCGCCCCGGCCCCGGCCCCGACCTGAACCCGGCCCACCCGGGCCCCGGCCCCGGTCCTCGGCCGGGCCCGGATCAGGACGCCGCGTACTCCGCGAGGGCCTCGGTGCGGGTACGGCGGGCCACCGCCGCGAGGACCTTGTTGGTCTCCCGGTACTCGTGCTCGGTCGACAGGCCCCAGGCCAGGGCCCAGCCCCGGCCGCGCGCCCAGGTCGCCCCGTCGACGCCGGCCGCCTCACGGAAGAGCGGGCGGGTGTCGGCGGTGAGCAGGGTCCAGGCGGGCAGGGTGTCGACGGCCGGGTCGCCCGTACCCAGACCCCCGAAGTCGATGACGGCGCTGAGCCGGCCGTCACGGCCCAGCAGGTTGCCCGGCAGCAGGTCGCCGTGGACCCAGACGGGCGCGCCGTCCCACTGCGGGAGCCGCAGGACCGCCTCCCAGGAGGCGGTCGCGAGCTCCGCGTCGACCAGCCCGTCGGCCGCGAGGTCGCGGATCGCGGCCGGCAGCCGGTCCTCCACCCACGCGGTCACCGGGCCGCCCCGGAAGGAGGCCGGTCCGCCGCTCGCGTCGACGGCGCGCAGGGCGGCGCCGAAGCGCCCCAACTCGACGGCGGCGTGGGCGAGATCGGTGAGCGGGGCGTCGTACGTGTCGTCCCCGTCGAGCCAGCGGTAGACCGACCAGGGCAGCGGGAAGTCGGGTCCCGCGCCGGACCGCCCCACCGGGACGGGGACGTCCAGCGGCAGGTGCGGGGCGAGCAGGGGCAGCCAGCGCTGTTCCTTCTCGACGTGCCGGGCGGCGTACGGGGCCCGGGGCAGCCGGACGACCAGGTCGTCCCCGAGCCGGAACATCACGTTGTCCGTCCCCGCCGAGGGCACGGCCCGGACCGGCAGGCCGGCCCACTCGGGGAACCTCCCGGCGACGAGCCGTTCGACGAGCGCGGTGTCGGGGGCCGGGGGGTCGGGGTGCGTCGTACGGGCTGCCATGGCGGGGAGGCTAGCGAGCCCGGGCCTCCCCGGGCCACGCGTTTTCCGGACCGGCCCCGGGGCGTGTCCGCCCCTCGGCGTCGGATCGGGCCGGGGGGCCCGGGCCCGGCGGGAGTCGTCGGTCAGCCCTGGGAGTCGAGGGCCTCTCGCCAGACCCGGACCGCGTCCGCCGAGACGGGTGAGGCCCAGCCCTGCGGGCGGGCCGCGCCGCCGATGTGGAAGGCGTCGAGGCCCGCCGCGCGCAGTTCGGGGAGGTGGTCGAGGCGCAGGCCGCCGCCGACGAGGATCTGGGCCTCGTAGCCGGGCTCGCCCGCGCGGGCGGCCTCGGCCTTGAGGGTGGCCAGGCCGTCGTCGACGCCGGTGGCGGCACCGGCCGTCAGGTAGGTGTCGAGGCCGGGCAGGTCCGCGAGGCGCTTGCGCAGGCCGTCGCGGTCGGCGGCGCGGTCGATCGCCCGGTGGAAGGTCCAGCGGCAGCCGTCGACGACGGTGACGAGGCGCTCGACGGCGACCAGGTCGGGCTCGCCGTCCGGGGTGAGGAAGCCGAGCACGAACTCGTCGGCGCCCGCCTCGCGGAGCTCCAGGGCCCGCTCCACGAGGGCGTCGGTGTCACCGGCCGCGAATCCGTCGGTGAGGCGGAGCATCACGCGCAGCGGGATGTCGACGGCGGCGCGGATGGTGGCGAAGCCGACCCCGGACGGGGTGAGCCCGTCCGCCGCCATGTCGGTGACGAGTTCGAGCCGGTCGGCCCCACCGGTCTGGGCGGCGACCGCGTCTTCCTCGTCGAGGGCGATCACCTCAAGGACTGCACGGTTGCTCATCGAGCCCATTCCTGCTTCCTGTTCCGTGTGAGTGCTGTTCGGTTCGGATGGTTCGCTCTCCGCACCGTGGTGCTGGAGTCCTGGACCGGCAGTCTGGTCCGTCGGCGATCGGCCCGTTCCTGGATGATCCGCTTCACCCGGGTGTGAGGGGTGAGCAGGGAGATGTCGGGGTCTCCGTGTCTCTCCAGGACGTTGATCGCTGCCGCATGGTCCGCCTGCCACACCGCCCCGCACCGGGTGCAGTGAAGCCGGTCCCCTGTGCGCCTGCCGAGAACGCGGCAGCAGGGGGCGACTTGTGAGGTGTAGGCCGCATTGACCAGTGTCAGCGCAGAACCTCTGCGCTCCGACACGCTCGCCAGCGCCTCCGCCGTGACACCTTTGGTCCAGGCGGCGAGGCGACGATTGGCGTCCTTGCCCAGCCTCTTGCGGGCCGGGAGGCTTCGGGTGAGGTCTTCCGCCACGACGTGCCCGGCCCGGTCGACGACCGCGTGGACGGCCGTGAACGTGACCGATCGAGCGAGCGCCGCGAAACGGCGTCGGCGCCTGCCCCGTTTGACGGTGCCGAGGTTGTTGCGGGTGATCCTGTCGGCCTTCGCGGCGTCGCCCTCTTCGCGGGCCCGCTCGGCGACGGCACGGATCTTGGCGCGTCGGGTGTTCTTCGCCTTGAGGAAGTCCGACTCCGTACGCAGCAGTTCACCCAGGGCTTCGCCGTGGTGTCGTCCGTCCGAGTCGGTGAGGACCTCGGAGTACCCCTTGTCCACGCCGATCCTCTTCGAGCCACAGGGGCGCCGGGAGGACTTCAGTTCCCGGCCGTCGATGACGTAGTGCGCTTCCACCCGGCCGTCGCGGAGGATCAGCCGCAGAGTCCCGGTGGGCGCGACGGTGGTGTTCAGCGGGACGGCGATCGTCCTCCTCCGCACCAGGGACGGAACGGAGAGCCACACGTTCCCTCCCTCGACCAGGGTGTAGGTGCGGTACTGGTCGGAGCGCACCACGATCTGGTTCCGTACCGCGCTGCCGCCTCGGCGCCAGTGGCGCCGCATCATCCGGGACAGGTAGGAGTCCGCCGTCCAGCGGTCGTGCCGGAGCGCGGCACAACGCCGCTTGCGGGGCTCCTCGTCGGCGAAACGGCGCGAGACCGCCCGCCGGACGGGGACCTTCGCGGCCTCGCGGTTCGCCCTGATGTCGGCGAAGACGTCCCGCACGGTCTCCTTCCACGCGTTCGCCGGAACGCGGAAGCCGCGCGCGGTGCCGTCCTTCATCCACCGGTCACGGATCACGCGGTCGGTCGTGCCGACGCCCTTCAGGGAGCCGTACTGACGCCACACGAGGGTCCGTACGGATCCCAGGCGGCGGGCCTGCTCTTCGAGCCGCTGGTACTTGCCCGCGTTCAGACCTCGGCTGTACGCGATACGGGTGACCTTCACCGCAGGGGACTCCGGAGCTCGCTTCGCAGTGCTTTCTCGACGTCGCCGAGGCCGTCCACGCGATGGCTGAACGCGCTCACGACCGCCAGCAGGTCGTCGACCAGCTCCCGCCGGGGCGACAGGGATTCGATGTTGACGACGGTGAGTTCGCAGCCGTGCCGACGGGCCACGTGCTCCAGGTACTCGAAGCCGAAGCGGGCCAACCGGTCCTTGTGAGCGACCAGCAGGTGGCCGATCTTCCCGTCCTCGATGCGGTCCATCACGTCGAGCAGCCGCTCGCGGCACAGGTCCATGCCGCTGCCGATGTCCCGGAGCCACTCGTCCACCGCGATGCCACGGGCCAGACAGAACTGCTCCAGGGCGGCGACCTGGGACACCAGATCGTCCGTCTGGTCGGGTGACGACACGCGGCAGTAGGCGACGGTGATCCGCTCCTGCCGGGTGGATCCCACGTTCAGAGCCGCTCGCACATCGGCGTCGTCGAAGTACCGCTGGCCGCTGGCGGTCCGCTTGGGCGTGATGCGCCCTTCGCGCTCCCAGCGGCGCACGGTCGCGGCCGACCTGCCGATGCGTTCGGCGAACTCGCCGATGCGATAGTTGTTGCTCACAGCGCGCAACAGTACACAACTCTGTACAAGAATCCATGGCGCCGTACGCCTCCACCGCCCACAGCATAGGTCTAGTCCAATGACCAGCCTAGCCGTGCGCGTGGTCTCCCGCATCGTGCGTGGCCTCACCGGTGGCGGGGACGGATGTCTTCGCGCCACCCGTGGTGACCGTGAAGGACGCCGTCCGGACCTTGCCCTCGTGCTGGAAGTCGAGGAAGAGACGGTACGTGCCGGCGCTGGGCGCCGTCGCCGTGAAGGAGACGTCCGGGCCGGGGCCGCCCTCGTTCGGGTGCACGTGGAGGTAGGCGAGGTCGCCGGCGCGCAGGGCGACGAGGTGTCCGTACGCCCCGAGGTACGGCTCCAGGTCGTCGACGGGCTTGCCGCCCCTGGTGACGGTGAGCCGGAGTTCGCCGGCCTTGCCGGGGTCCAGGGTGCCGCCGAGGCGGACCTGGTAGCCGTCGACGGTGGCGGTCGGGGCGACGGCGGGGAGCGGCTTCGGCGCGTACGCCCCCGGGACGGAGAGGTCGGCGCCGAGCGTGACGCCCTTCGCGCCGGGCGCGGCGGGCTTGAAGTCGGCGAAGGCCTTGTAGCCGCCGGCGGCGGGGAGGTCGACGGGGGTGGTCCAGGTGCCGTCGGCCGCCTTCACGGGGTGGAGGTGGCGGAAGGTGCCGAGGTCGCGCGAGGCGACGATGAAGTGCAGCTCCTTGCCGTGTTCGGTGGTGAAGGCGGTGACCTTCTTTCCGGCCGCGTCCTTGATCGAGAACTTCAGGACGCTCTTGCCGGCGGCGGGCGTCGGGGTCTCCAGGGCGAGGGTGTAGCCGTCCTGGGAGATCTGGAGGCCGCCGGGGAGCGCGGCGGTGGCGGAGGTGTCCGCGGTCGCGCCCTCCTCGTGTCCGGCGTGCCCCTTCTCCGGCGTCCGGGAGGGCTGGGCCTCCGCGTGTTCGCCGTGGCCGCCCTCGGCGGGCCCTCCTCCGACGGGGCCGACGCCCTTCCCGACCCCGTAGGCGGTCCCGAAGGTCGCGGCGAGCGCGGCGGCAAAGGCGGTGATCTTCACTCCGGTGTTCATGGCTGCTCTCCCGTACGTGGGTGGCGTGGGTTACCGTCCGACGCACTTCACCATACCCCTGGGGGGTATCAAGTCAAGCCGGGGGAACACTTGCGGGGGATACCACCGGGGGGTATACATGGACCCACGAACCGAATACCCCCCGAGGGTATCGGACCAGGAAATCGACCGAGGAGGACGCCATGGGCTCCTGCTGCACCCCCGACAACAGCTGCTCGACCACCGCGGAGACCACCGCCGTCGCGGTCGCCGAGAGCACCGTCACCGTCTACGCCGTCTCCGGCATGACCTGCGGCCACTGCAGGACCGCGATCACCACGTCCGTCAGCGCCCTGGACGGCGTCATCTCCGTGGACGTCGACATCGCCGGCGGCCTGGTGACCGTGACCACCGGCGGCGAGCCCGACGACGCGGCGATCACGGCGGCGGTCGACGACGCGGGCTACGAGCTCACCGGCCGCGCCTGAATCGCCGAGCCACCCGTTCCCCGGGGCCGCGAGCCCGACTCCCGCGCCGAGCCCGACGCCCATACGAGTCCGCCTCCGCCCCGAGAACCCGGCGAGTGAGCCGAAGGGGCGCGGCCGGGGGAACAGCCCCGAGCGCGCGGAGCCTCCCGAGGAACGAGGGAGGCGAGCACGGTCGGGGCTGTGAGCCCGGCTGGAGCGCCCCGGTGGGGGTCCCCCCAGCGAAGCGAGGGGGAGAACCGAGCCCCAAAAAAAGAGGAGCAGGAAATGACCACGACCACACCGGGCAGTGCCCAGGTCGAGCTCGCCATCGGCGGCATGACCTGCGCCTCGTGCGCGGCCCGGATCGAGAAGAAGCTCAACCGCATGGACGGGGTCGAGGCCACCGTCAACTACGCGACCGAGAAGGCGAAGGTCACCTTCGACGCCGACATCGACGTCGCCGCGCTCATCGCCACCGTCGAGGCCACCGGCTACACCGCCGCCGAGCCCGCGCCCCCGAAGGCCGAGGCCCCCGGCGCGCCGGAGGGCCCCTCCGACGAGGAGAAGGCCGACGCGGCCCTGCGCCCCCTCAGGCAGCGGCTGATCACCGCCGTCTCGCTGGCCGTGCCGGTCATCGCGATGGCGATGGTCCCGGCGCTCCAGATCGAGTACTGGCAGTGGCTGAGCCTCACCCTCACCGCGCCCGTCGTCGTGTACGCGGCCTGGCCCTTCCACAAGGCGGCCTGGACGAACGCGAAGCACGGCGCCGCCACCATGGACACCCTGATCTCGGTCGGCACGATCGCCGCGTTCCTGTGGTCGCTGTGGGCGCTGTTCTTCGGTACGGCCGGCACGCCGGGGATGACCCACCCGTTCGAGTTCACGATCGCCCGCACCGACGGCGCCGGGAACATCTACCTGGAGGCCGCGGCCGGCGTCACCGCCTTCATCCTGGCGGGCCGGTACTTCGAGGCCCGCTCGAAGCGGAAGGCGGGCGCGGCGCTCAAGGCGCTGATGCAGCTCGGCGCCAAGGAGGTGACCGTCCTCAAGGACGGCCGCGAGGTCACCGTACCCACCGCCGAACTCCAGGCCGGAGACCGCTTCCTGGTCCGTCCGGGCGAGAAGATCGCCACCGACGGCACCGTCGTCGAGGGCTCCTCCGCCGTCGACGCCTCCATGCTCACCGGCGAGTCCGTCCCGGTCGAGGTGTCGGTCGGCGACTCCGTCACCGGCGCCACCCTGAACGCCGGCGGCCGCCTGGTCGTCCAGGCCACCCGCGTCGGCTCCGACACCCAGCTCGCCCGCATGGCGAGGCTCGTCGAGGACGCGCAGAACGGCAAGGCCGCCGCCCAGCGCCTCGCCGACAGGATCTCGGCCGTCTTCGTGCCGATCGTCATCGCGCTCGCCCTCGGCACCCTCGGCTTCTGGCTCGGCACCGGACAGGGCCTCACCGCCGCGTTCACCGCCGCCGTCGCCGTCCTGATCATCGCCTGCCCCTGCGCCCTCGGCCTGGCCACCCCGACCGCCCTCATGGTCGGCACCGGCCGCGGCGCCCAGCTCGGCATCCTCATCAAGGGCCCCGAGGTCCTGGAGACCACCCGCAAGGTCGACACGATCGTCCTGGACAAGACCGGCACCGTCACCACCGGCCGGATGACCCTCCTCAAGGTGCACACCGCCGAGGGCGTCGACGAGAGGGACGTCCTGCGGCTCGCGGGCGCCCTGGAGCACTCCTCGGAGCACCCGATCGCCCAGGCCGTCGCCACCGGTGCCGCCGCCAGGGTGGGGACGCTTCCGACCCCCGAGGACTTCGCCAACATCCCCGGACTCGGCGTGCAGGGCGTCGTCGAAGGCCACGCCGTCCTCGTCGGCCGCGAGAAGCTGCTCGACGAGTGGGCCATGGCCCTCCCCGCGGACCTCAAGTCCGCGAAGGAGACCGCCGAGAAGGCGGGCAGGACCGCCATCGCGGTCGCCTGGGACGGGGAGGCCCGCGCGGTCCTTGAGGTCGCGGACGCCGTCAAGGAGACCAGCGCCGAGGCCATCAGGCGGCTGCGCGCGCTCGGTCTGACCCCGATCCTGCTGACCGGTGACAACAAGGCGGTCGCGGAGGCCGTCGCCGCCGAGGTCGGCATCGACGAGGTCATCGCGGAGGTCATGCCGCAGGACAAGGTCGACGTCGTCAAGCGGCTCCAGGCGGAGGGGCGTTCGGTGGCCATGGTCGGCGACGGCGTCAACGACGCCGCCGCGCTCGCCCAGGCCGATCTGGGCCTGGCGATGGGCACGGGCACGGACGCCGCCATCGAGGCCGGCGACCTGACGCTCGTCCGGGGCGACCTGCGGGCCGCGGCGGACGCGATCCGGCTCTCCCGCAAGACGCTCGGCACCATCCGCTCGAACCTGTTCTGGGCCTTCGCCTACAACGTGGGGGCCCTGCCGCTCGCCGCGGCCGGACTGCTCAACCCGATGATCGCGGGCGCGGCCATGGCCTTCTCCTCGGTCTTCGTGGTCGGCAACAGCCTGCGGCTGCGGGGCTTCCAGGCCGCCGACCGCTGACGAACCCCTTCCCCCCGCCAACTTCCGAGGAGCCCGTCGTGGCCGGTTACGGACAGCACAAGGAAGACATCATCAGACGCCTGCGACGGATCGAGGGCCAGGTCAGGGGGGTGCAGCGGATGGTCGACGAGGACGTCTACTGCATCGACGTCCTCACCCAGGTCTCCGCCATCAACGCGGCCCTCCAGTCCTGTGCGGTGGCCCTGCTGGACGAGCACCTCAGCTGCTGCGTCACGGAGGCCATCGCCCAGGGCGGGGACCAGGCGAAGGTGAAGGTGGGCGAGGCGTCGAAGGCGATCGCCCGGCTCATCCGGACGTGACGGAGCGGGGGCGCGGCATCGACCGCTCCCCACCGTACCCCTGGGGGGTATATCTGAGCGGGTGAGGCGGCCCGTACGATGAGCCGCCCGCAAGGGGAGGGGATGCACGTGCGCCGGCTGGGAGAGCTGGAGGCCGAGATCATGGACCGGCTGTGGGCCTGGCAGCGGCCCGCCACGGTCCGCGAGATCGTCGACGACATCAACCGCGGCCGGCGGGTCGCCTACACGACCGTGATGACGGTCGCCGACATCCTGCACCGCAAGGGCTGGCTCCGCCGCGAGAAGGCCGGCCGGGCCTGGCTGTACGAGCCCGTCCGCGGCCGCGAGGAGTACACGGCGGGCCTGATGCGGGACGCCCTCGGCGACAGCCAGGACCGTCCCGCCGCCCTCCTCCGCTTCGTCGAGGTCATCTCCGACGAGGACATGGACGCCCTCGACGCGGCCCTCCGCGCCGCCCGCGCGGACCAGGACCCGCACCCCGGCCGCGGGGGCGGCGCGTGAACCACCACGCGCTCGTCCCGCTCGGACTCGTCGCCCTCACCGGCTTCCTGGTCCCCTGGCTGGTGGTCCGGGCGCGCTGGGCCGAGCAGGCGCCCCGGCTCGCCCTCGGCGTCTGGGCCGCCTGCGGCGCCGTCTTCGCCGCCGCGACCGCCCTGCTGCCCGCCCAGATGGTCCTGTCGGGCGAGAGCAGCCACCGGCTGGCGGACATGATGTTCACCCTGCGGCCGCCGACCCCCGCCCAACTCCTCGCCCTCGACGGGCGCGAGGGGTTCGCCCTGGCGCTCTCCCTCGCCGTCCTCTCGGTGCCCACCGCCGCGTTCGTACGGCGCCTGGTCAGGGCCCGGCGGGTGCGGGTGCGGCACGCGGGGGTGCTGCGGCTCGTCGGACGGTACGACCCCGCCCTGGGCGCCACCGTCCTCGACGACGCGCGCCCCGCCGTCTACTGCCTGCCGGGGCGCTCGCGCCGGGTCGTCGTCTCGTCCGGCGCGGTGGAGGCGCTCACCCCCGCCCAGCTCGCGGCGGCGCTCGCGCACGAGCGGGCGCACATCACGGGGCGCCACCACCTCCTCGTCGCGGCGGCCGAGGCCTTCGCGGCCGTCTTCCCGCGCCTTCCGCTGGCCCGGCACGGCGGGGACTCCGTACCCCTGCTGCTGGAGATGGCGGCGGACGACCGGGCGTTGCGCCGGTGCACGCGGGACGCGCTGGCCACCGCGCTGTACGCGCTCGCCTCGGGGCGGGCGCCCCGGTCGGCGTTCGCGGCGGGCGGGCCCTCGGCGGCGCTCCGGATGCGGCGCATCCTCACCCCGTACAGCGCCGGCCATCCCGTCCTGCGGGGACTGTTCACCATCGCGTCGGCGGGACTCGCGATGGCGCCGCTGATCGTCGCCTGCTGTTCCTTCCCCGGATAATTGACCCGGTTCACCGCCGCCGCTTGCCGAACGACCTTATTTACTAAGCGAATTCGTAGATTTCGCATCGGTCACGGACAACTGAATTCCCCGCTATTGTGGGTATGTTGGGGACCGGGCTCGGCGCGTCGAAGGGTACACAACCAATGCAGCTGGCTGGCGTTCGGACGGCCGCGGCCGGCGACGCGACACCGATATCCAGGCTGCTCGCCGACGTCATTCGGAGCAGCTACGCCGGAATCCTGGACGAAATCCCGATGCGGCGGCTGATCTCCGCACAATGCGCACTCCCCCGCATACGAGCGGAAATTGAAATTCCGGGTGGCGCACCCGGCTGGCTCGGCTGGCTCGTCGCGACCGACGCGGAGGGCACGATCGTCGGCGTCGCCGCGGGCGGTGTCCCGGTCCCGTCCGAGGGCGAGGTGTACGCCCTGGCCGTGACCTCCGGCTCCCGGCGCCGGGGTGTGGGTACGGCCCTGATGGCGGCGGCCACGGACCGGATGCGCGGCTACGGCGCGCGGGCCCAGCGGGTGGAGCTGCCGGCGGAGGCGGATCCGGCGCTGCCCTTCTACACGCACCTGGGCTTCGGGCTCCTCTCCCCCCGGCGGCTCGGCAGGGCGCTCGTCTGAGAGACCGCCCCTCCGGCGGAACGCCCCCGCGCGAGCGGGGGATCCAGGGCGTGGCAGATCCACGCCATCGCGTGTTCACGCAGCCCGATCCGGTGGATCGGGGTTCCCTCCCCAGGTCAGGATGGGTCCAGCGGCGCGGTCCCGGCGGCACGGGTACCTCGTCCGGACGGCACGGACCGAGCGAGCCCCTGGAGGAGCGATGCACACACCGAGCGGCACTTCCCTGCCCGTCGTGCCCGCGGCGTTCGCTCCGGTCCTGCCGTCCCGATCCGGCCGGGAGCACGAACCCGCCCCCGGTGCCGGTGTCCGGGTCACCCCGGACGCCCTGCCCGGGCTCGAATCCGTCTCCCCCGCCGACGAGCACTCCGTCTGGCTGCACGACGCCCTGCTCGGCCCCCACAGCGCGGACATCGTCCGGTACCTCAGCCTCGCCCGCTCCACCGGCGGACCCGTTCTGGACCTCGGCTCCGGCGCCGGGCGGCTCGCCGTCCCGTTCGCCCGGCACGGCTTCGCCGTGGAAGCCGTGGACCGGGACGCCTCGGCCCTGGAGCGCCTCGAACGCTGGGCCCGCCGGATCGGTCCGCAGGTGGCCGGGCTCGTCGTCACCCACCGGGCGGACCTCGCCGACCTGCGGCTCGACGGCAGCTACCGGCTGGCGCTGCTCGCGGGTGCCATGGTCACCGCCGTGCCCCCGGCCCGGCGGCCGGGGCTGCTGCGCGAGGTCGCCTCGCACCTGGAGACGGGCGGGGCGCTCGCCCTGGACTACACGGCGCACCAGCTGCCGGGGCTCATCGCGGAGCCGCGGCGGACCTGGGCGTTCCAGGTGCCCCGCTTCGACGGGATCGACGAGTGGGTGGTGGCCCGGCAGGTCTTCGACCTGCCGTCGATGAGCGAGCGGATCACCTACTACGCGGCAAGGACCGGCAAGCTCTCCACCGAGCGGGCCGTGCTGACCACCGACAAGTGGATCGTGGACCCCGAGCGGCTCGCGGCGGAGCTGCACGCGGCGGGCCTGCGCATCGAGGGCCGGCGGCGGCACCGGATCGACGAGCGGACCGAGTCCGTCCTGCTCGTGTGCAGGACGGACGTCTGACGGACGGCCGAAGAGCACCTGACGACGTTGACGGGCAAGAGGTACGATGCCCACAAAAGTTTGAGCCGACCAGGTGGCGGGCGGAGAAGATGGCAGTCGTGGAAGACCTGACGGGCCGCGAGGCGGTGATCCAGCGCCTGCGCGACGTCGGGCTGCGGGTCACGGGCCCGCGCCTGGAGGTGCTCACGGTGCTCGCCGGCGGCGGCCATCTCGACGTCGAGGCGATCACCACGACCGCCCGCGAGCGGCTCGGCACGCTGACCAGCCAGGCCGTCTACGAGATGCTGCGGCACTTCCAGGAGACGGGCCTGGTCAGCAAGTTCGACCGGCCGGGCCTGCCCGCGGTCTTCGAGGTCTCGGGGCCGGCGCACCAGCACGCGCTGTGCACGGTGTGCGGCCGCGTGGAGAACGTCACGGCGACGGTGCCGGAGCCGCCGCGCGGCGCGCTGCCGCGGTGGCGGGTCGAGGACGCGGAGGTCGTGTTCAAGGGCCTGTGCCCCGACTGCCGGGCGGAACTCCCCGCGGTCTGACCCCTGTTCAACTCCGTGCGTGTCGTTCGATTCTGTGGCAGGGTCGGGCGGGGCGATTCGACAGGGTCCGCGTGATCCGAGGGGAGTCCGCTGCGCCGTGTCCAGAAACGCCGCCGTGTCCCGTGTGGGCAATGAGCAGGCTCTCGCCGTCTACCAGGAACTCCGCGCCCGCCCCGACGCCTCCTTCGACGAGGTCGCGGACCGGCTGGAGCTCTCCGCCGACGAGCGCGAGCGATGTCGCGAGGAACTCGCCTCCTTAGGACTCACCGCCCCTCAGGACCCGTCGGAACCGGCCACCCCCGACGACAGCGCCGACGGCTCCTCCGCCCCCGCCCCCGGCGGGTGCCCCGCGCGGACCGTCGTCGATCCCGATGTCGCCCTGCTGCGGCTGCTGCGCCGCGAGCGCGACCGGCTCCAGGAGCGGCTCGCCGCGACCAGCCGCGCGCACACCGCCCTCGAAGCCCTCGCCGGACCGTTCCTGCGCGCCGGGGCCGTCCCCCGCTCCGAGGTCGAGGTGGAGATCGTCACCGACCCGCAGCGGGTGCTGCGGGAGCTGACCGAGCTCACCCGGTCCGTGCGTACCGCCGTCCACGTCATGCACACCGGCTCCGTGCGGCGCGAGGACATGACCGCCGAGCTGGAGCGGGACCGCTCCCGGGCCGCCCGCGGGGTCCGGGTGCGCGCCATGTACAGCCGCCGGGTCGGCACCGTGCCCGAGATGACCCAGCACCTGGCGGACCGGGCCGCGCTCGGGGTGGAGCTGCGGCTCTCCCCCGTCGTCCCGATGAACATGGTCCTCGCCGACGAGAACTTCGCCCTGCTGCCGACCGACCCGCACGACCCGGACTCGCCCACGATCCTCGCCCGCGGCCCCGGCCTCGTCCGCTCCTACCTCGCGCTCTACGAGTACTGCTGGCAGGCGGCCGCCCGGTACGGGGAGGAGCCCGGCGAGGGCGGCGGCGACGGACTGTCCGACCAGCAGCGGGCCGCGCTGCACATGCTGGCCTCCGGCATCAAGGACGAGCAGATCGCGCGGAGCCTCGGGGTCTCACTGCGGACGGTCAGCCGGCTGCTCTCGGAGGTCATGCAGGAGCTCGGGGCGGCCAGCCGTTTCGAGGCCGGGGTGAAGGCCGCCCGGCTCGGCCTGCTCGACGGCGAGGGGCTCGAACAGGGGGCCTAGGAGGAGGAGTTGCCGTACGGCACTGTAGGGGGCGGTACGGGAACGGACGCGCGGACGCGGACGGGCACGGGCACGGTCATTGCACGACGGACTCCCGCCGAGCCGTATGACAAGGTGAGGGCGGGGCGACTCGGAGGATGAGGGGGGTCACTTCGCCATGGTCACTGCGGGCG
Organism: Streptomyces sp. NPDC002057; assembly: GCF_040296665.1. Classification (NCBI taxonomy): domain Bacteria; kingdom Bacillati; phylum Actinomycetota; class Actinomycetes; order Kitasatosporales; family Streptomycetaceae; genus Streptomyces; species Streptomyces sp. NPDC002057. Next base: position 11,219 of record NZ_JBEOXR010000027.1, on the reverse strand, counting down.
ACGGCATCGGGGACGGCGCGAACGAGATCCTGCTGGCCGTGTACCAGGAGCTGCGCCGCCGGGGCGTCTCGGACTTCGAGGAGGTCCGCAGGGACATCGGGCTCGCGCCGGAGGAGTACGAGCGATGTCGCGGCGAACTCCTCACCCTGGGCCTCATCGTGCCCACGGGGCAGGCGCACGCCACCGTCACCGCCGTCCAGGACGGCAGTTGGCGCTCCGAGACGGACACGGTGGCGGCGATCGACCCGGAGATCGCGCTGCTTCGGCTCCTGGAGCGCGAGCGGGGGCGGCTGCGCGAGCACCTGGCCGAGGCGGACGAGGCGTACAGCACGCTGGAGATCCTCGCGGGTTCCTATCTGCGGGCCGAGGCGCTGACCCGGGCGGAGGCGCACGTCGAGGCGCTGACCGACTACCGCAGGATCCAGCAGGCCATCGAGGACATCACCGACGTGATGCAGGAGAGTTCGGCCGCGCTGCACCCGGGGACGCCGGGGCGGCAGAACCCGGACCGGATGCTCGATCGCGACCGGCGGCAGATCGCCAACGGGGTGCGGGTGCGGGCCATCTACGGCCGGCAGGAGGCCACCGACCCGCAGATGGAGAAGTTCCTGGGGCAGCGGGCGGAGCTGGGGGTGGAGATCCGTCTCGCCCCCGTCGTCCCGATGAACATGATCATCGCCGACCAGCAGTTCGCCCTGGTCCCGATCCGTCCCGAGGAGCCCGGCGAGGGCGCGATCCTGGCGCGGGGCAGCGCGCTCGTGCGGCCGTACCTGAGCCTGTACGAGCACTGCTGGCACACGGCGACCCCGTACGGCAACGAGGCGGCGGCGGAGGCGGGCGGCGACGGCCTCTCGGAGCAGCAGCGGGCGGCGCTGCTCATGCTGGCCTCGGGGATGAAGGACGAGCGGATCGCGCGCACGCTCGGGGTGTCGCTGCGGACGGTCAGCCGGATGATCTCGGAGCTGATGCAGGAGCTGGGCGCGACGAGCCGTTTCGAGGCGGGTGCGCGCGCGGTGCGGCTGGGCTGGCTGGACTGACCGCGGGAACGCGGGGCGTTCGTACGGGGAAATGCCGCGGCCCCGCAATCGTGGCAGCGATTGCGGGGCCGGGTGGGAACGGAATTCCCGGACGGATCCCTCGGGGGTTCTCGGGGGGTTCTCGGGAGTTCTCCGGGGTTCTTCGGGGTTCTCGGGGGATTCCCGGGTGGTTCCCCCAGGGGAATTCCCAGGGTGAAGAGCTCGCGGGGCGGCGTCAGTTGGTGGGGGTGGGCTTCGGCGGCACGACCGGCCAGCCGTTGTCCTCGGTGACGCCGGCGACGGTCTGCGGGGCGACCGGGCCGCTGTCGGAGGCAACGGCGACGACGGCACCGCCGGCGACGGCCGTACAGGCGGCCACCGCGACGAGGAGCTGACGGACGGCCTTGCGGACACCGGTGTTCTGCGCAACGGACATGATTCCTCCAGGACTTGGAATGTGAATTCCGCCTTCGGGGGCCCGTGCCGCCGGGCGTTCCCTGAAGACATCTCCATTCTGTCCCCGCCCCCGAATCGAATCCAGGGATCGTCTCTGCGTGGACTCGCCATGGCGTGGATGCGTCAATCCGCCTTCGCCACAACGGAATTGAACGATCCGGACCTCTCCATATCTTTGGTCGAACCAAAAGAGGTGCTAGACTGGTGCGACGGCCTTCTCGTTCCTCCAGGAGAGAGGGGCCGACGGGGCAGGGGCGTGCCGCCGCCCCTGCCCCACCCACCGCTCCGCCCCATGGACGACGGACCGGCGCGTCTCCGCCAGCGCCCCCCGGTACACCTCGACGGTCCGGACGGCCGACGCGCGCCAGCTCATCCCGTGCGCGTGGCGCACCGCCGCCGCCCCCATCGTCTCCACCACCTCCGGATGCGCCGCGAGCCAGCTCAGCCGGCGCGCGTACTCCACCGGGTCGTGCCCGTGCACCAGAAGGCCCGTCACCCCGTCCCACACCGCCGCCGGAAGCCCGCCGACCGCCGCCGCGAGCACCGGCGTCCCACAGGCCTGAGCCTCCAGGGCCACCAGACCGAAGGACTCGCTGCGCGAGGGCACCACGAGCACGTCCGCCGCCCGGTACCAGTCCGCGAGCCGCTCCTGCGGAACCGGCGGGCAGGACCGCAGCACCTCCGTCACCCCCAGCTCCCCCGCGAGCCGCCAGGCCGTCCCCTCGCGGGTCGCGCCCGAATGCCCGCCGACCACCGGGACCAGGAGCCGGCGGCGCAGGCCCGGGGAGTCGCGCAGCAGCTCCGCCACCGCCCGTACGAGCACGTCCGGGCCCTTCAACGGCTGTATGCGGCCCGCGTAGAGCGGCACGAACGCGTCCACGGGAAGCCCGAGCCGGGCCCGCGCGGCCGCCCGCCCGTCCCCCGGGTGGAAGGTGCGCAGATCGACCCCGGGGCGTACGACCTCGGTCCGCGCCCCCTCCGCCCCGTACAGCGCACGCAGCGCCTCCGCCTCGTCGGCGGTGTTGGCGATCAGCCGGTCGGCGGCCGCCACCACCTGGTGCTCGCCCCGCACCCGCAGCTCCGGCTCGGGGGTGTCACCGGCCGCGAGGGAGGCGTTCTTCACCCGGGCCAGGGTGTGGGCGGTGTGCACGAACGGGACGCGCCAGCCCACCGAGGCGATCCGGCCCGCCTGCCCGGAGAGCCAGTAGTGCGAGTGGACCAGGTCGTAGCGCCGCTCCTCCTTGAGCAGGGCCAGCGAGAACGGCACCACCAGGTCGGGCATGGCCTCCTTCGGCAGCGCCCGGCGCGGCCCGGCGTGCAGGTGCCGCACCCGCACCCCCGGGGCGAGGTCGACGAACGGGGGCAGGCCCTCGCCCCGGCAGCGGGTGAACAGGTCGACCTCGGCGCCCTGTTCGGCCAGGGCGCGGGAGAGCTCGACCATGTAGACGTTCATCCCGCCGGCGTCCCCCGTCCCGGGCTGGTGGAGCGGGGAGGTGTGGACGCTGAGCATGGCGACGCGCAGGGACACGTGGGGCTCCTGGGGAGTGGGGGCCACGTGTCCCCGCGCGTCGCTCGCGCGCGGTCACGCGGCGGGAGGGGGATCGATCGGACGCTGGTGCACCGAGCCGCTCGTCTGCCGGCGCGGGCGCCGGGCTACTGGGTTACTTAGTTGATTAGTAGTGGGGGTCAGAAACCGAAGACCGGGCCCGACGGGGGCGCCAGCCGGGTCCCCGGGAGGGGGGCCGCCAGGGCGTGCCGGTCGACCGGCCGCCCCGGCACCGCGTGGAGCGCCGCCGCCAGCCGGTCGGCGCCCTCCGGCATCACCGGCCGCGACCACGCCGACAGGGCCGAGGCCACCGCCAACTGCGCGGCGAGCGCCGGGAGATGACGGCAGGAGGTACTGGGCCGGCAGCGCTCATGGGCGTTGACATGACCGAAGTCGGCCGCCGAGCGGACCATCTCGTCGAGCACGGCCACCGCACGGCGCGGGTCGAACGCGTCGGGGCCGTACGCCTCCCGCAGGTCGTCCACGCCCCGGTGCAGCCGCCGCTCCAGGATCTCCCAGCCGGTGCCGCCGGGCAGCGCCTGCGGGGCGAGACCGTCGCACTCCTCCCGCACGGCGGCGAAGAGCCGGGACAGCCAGCTGTTCCAGCTCTCGTCCAGCTCGCGCCGGGCCGCGGCGAGCCGCTCCCGGTGGAAGACCGTACGGCGGCCCAGCGGGCGGGCCTGGAGGACGTGGCGGCGCAGGGTGTCGGAGCCGTACTCGGTGAGCAGGTCGAGCGCCCAGACGTTGCCCTCCCGGACCCCCTCCTCGATGACGTACGACTCGTTGACGTTGAAGTCCTGCGGCAGCTTGACGTCCTGCGCGAGCAGCAGCACCGGCAGCAGCACGGCGTGGCAGAAGGCGTGCCCGAAGCCGCAGAAGTGGATGGCGCGGCGGGGCAGCGGGCCCTTCAGGTCGTAGCCGAAGAGGTGCATCGCCGCCGTCTCGAAGCAGCCGTCGATCCGGTGGTCCGGGAAACCCTCGACCAGCACCGGGAGGCCCCACTCGGCGGGATGGCCGACCGCGACGTCGGGCAGGCCGTCCTCGACGAGCGACTCGCACAGCGCGGCGAGCCGCGGCGGCAGACCCGCCGTCGCCCAGTGCTCGGCGAGCGTCTCCCGGAACGGCTCCAGGGGCACGTAGAGCCGGCGGCAGCGGCGGGCCACCGCCGGGGTGTCGCAGAGCGCGCAGCGCGCGGCGACGAGGTCGCCGCCGTCGTTGGGGCGGGCGCACTCGTGGCACATGCCGCCGTCGCTGACCGCGCCGCAGTGCGGGCAGCCGCCCGTCGCGTGCGCCCCGTACAGCCAGCGGTCGCAGGGCTCGCAGTACGGGAGCAACCGGGTGCGCGGGGCGATGACGCCCTGCGCGAAGAGACGGCCGAAGAGGTCCTGCACCCAGCGCCCGTACCCCTTGTCGCGGCGCGGGCGCACGATGTGGTCGAACTCCACCCCCGAACGCAGCCAGTCCGCGGTGATCGCGGCCCGGTAGCCCTCCGCGACCTCCTCGGGCTTGCGGTGGTGGCGCAGCGCCCGGACCTCGACCGAGCTGGCGTGGTCGGCGGTGCCGGTGGTGAACCGGACCGCCTCGCCCTCGGCCCGCAGATAGCGGGTGAGGACGTCGGCGGCGACGTACGGCCCGGCGAGATGGCCGATGTGGAGTTCGCCGTGGGTGGCGGGAGGGGTCGCGGTGATCCAGACGGGGGTGCTCATGGGACCTCCTTGACGCTGTGGTGCGGTGGGCTTCGGCGGTCGCCTCGGCGGGAGGCCGGCGGCGGGGCGCCGTCGGCGCAGGGCGGTCAGCGGGGCTCGAAGTGGAAGGAGCGGATGAAGCAGTCACGGGGCTGCTCGACCGCGTAGACGATGCATTCGAAGAGGGCCTGGGTGGTCAGCTTCTCGTCGGGTGCGACGCCGTCCGGATTCGATCCGTCCCACTCCGCGACACGCGGATCGGAGATGGAGAAGTCGGGCGGGAAGAGCGAGAAGACACGGACTCCCGAGGGCCGCAGCCGGCGCGAGAGGATGTCGGCGAAGCCCGCCTGGGCGCTCTTCGCCGCCCAGAAGGCCTCGTGGGCCGCGCCCGCGGTTGCCGCCGAGGCGCCCTCGGCGTCGCGGACCGCGACCATGTTGACGATGTCGGGCCGCAGCGAGCCGCGCAGCAGCGGCAGGAAGTGCTTCACCATGAGGACCGTGCCGCCGGCCGTCGACTCGATCGTCTCCACGATCTCGGCGTCGCTGGCCGCCTCCAGGTCCATGCCGTCGAGCCAGCGGGCACCGTTGTTGACCAACAGGTCGACCCGGTCGGTGTGTTCGCCGACCCGGGCCGCGAACTCCCGTATCTCGGCGGGCCGGCTGAGGTCGCAGCCGAAGGCGTGGATACGGTCACGGGCCGAGCCCATGACCTCGGTACGGGTGCGTTCGGCCGCCTCGACGGTCCGCGCCGAGACGTAGACCTCGGCGCCGAGATGCGCGAATCCGACGGCGAGCGCGCGACCGAAATAGCGGGACGCTCCGGTCACGACGACACGCAGGTTCTCGAATTTCATGTGTGTCTGCTCTCCCCACGGATACCGATGGCCGGTCCGTTTCAGCGTGGCAGAGGGACCGGACCCCGGGCCTGGTGAGCGGGGTGCGCGTTCACGCCGTTGCGTGGACACGCCACGGCAGGTGCAGCCGGTCGAGGAGTTCGGCGCGCTTGTGGTGGACGCGGACGCGGTCGGGTCCGGCGGAGACGGTCACGGTGCCGCCGGGGGTGCGGACGGGGCCGCTCGGGGCGGGCACGACGGTGCCGTCGAGCGCCCCGGCGGCGGCGAGGGCGGCGGCGCCGGTGAGGGCGAGATGGGGGTGCCAGCCGCCGACGGTGAGGGCGCGGACGGAGAGCCCCTCGGGCCCGTCGGTGAACGCGGCGATCTTGGGGAGGGCGGAGTGCGGCGGGTGGCCGAGGAGCCGGGCGGCCTCGGCGCGGAGGGCGAGGAGCCGTTCCCGGAGGGCCTCCTCGGGGAGGTGGCGGGCGTCGACGAAGACGTACGGGTTGCCGTACCGGACGAGCGAGACGGGCACGCCGAGCAGGACGTCGACGGGACGGCCGGTGGGGAGGGCGCCGGGGGCGGTGGGGGCCCTGAGGAAGCTGAGCGTGTACGCGTCCCCGTCCGGCTCGCAGAGCACGGTGTCCCCGGTGGTCACGGCGCGCACGGTGACGGGCCCGGGCCGCCCCGCCGCGACCACACAGGCGAGCAGCGAGTGCCCGCACCCGGCCCGGAAGTCGAGTCGGCCGCCGGGGAGGGCCTGGACGAACCGGTAGTCGAGGGTGTGGCCGGGGCGGGCGGCGGGGCCGTAGAGGGCGAGCTTGCCGAGCCCGGCGTACGGGGTGCCGGCGAGGGCGCCGCGCAGCCGCGCCAGCTCCCCGCCCAGGCCGAGCGCCCCGGCCGGAAGCCGGTCGCAGCGGACGACGAGGGTGGGGCCGGGGGCGTCCCGGGCCCGGACGACGGCGACCGGGACGCACGGCACGGCCGCCGGGGCGGCCGGGACGGGGCGCGGGGGCGGGGCGGACCGGTCCGCCGGGGCGGGGCCCGAGGGGTCAGGCCGCACAGCCGACGGGGATGCGCATGCCCTGGACCACCTCCGTCCACAGTTCGTGGACGGCGAGGGCCCAGAGCGCCTGGGCGTCGTGGTGCGAGGGGCGTTCCAGGTGGCGGGCGAGGAGCGTGCGGACCCGGTCGGCGCGGACCTTCCCGCCGAGCACGAGCCGCGCCGGGGAGAGCAGTTCGCGCACGGTGTCGAGCAGCGGGCTGCCGGGCGCGAGCATCGCGGCGACCGGCAGCGTGAACGGCTGCTTGGGCCGGCGCAGGACCGAGGACGGGAGCAGCTCCGCGCCCGCCTCGTACAGCGCCCGCTTCCCCGTCCGCGCCGCCGTCGGCAGCCCCCGCGCGTGCGTGACGACGGACGGCTGGCAGAACGGCAGCCGCGCCTCGACGGCCCACGCCATGGAGAGGTGGTCGACGCGCCGCAGGTGGTACGCGGGGAGCCGCCAGCGCGTCTCGAAGGCGGTCATCGCGGTGAGCCGGTCCGCGCCGACGGCCTCGGCCGAGCGCAGCTCCTGTTCGATGCGGTCGGCGGCGGAGCCCTGGTCGGCGATGTGGGCCCGGTAGTCGGCGGTGTAGAGGTGCTCGCGGAGCAGCCGGGGCGCGGCCGAGAGGGAGTCGGCGTAGGCGCCGGCCCAGTCGGCTCCGGCGGGTGCGGCGAGGGCGGCGCGCATCCGGTCGTACCCGCCGAAGAGTTCGTCGGCGCCGTCGCCGGTGAGGGCGACGGTGAAGCCGTTCTCGCGGACGGCGCGGAACAGCGCGTACGTGGAGACGGTGATCGGGTCGGCGTTGGGCTGGCCGAGGTGGCGGACGGTCCGGGTGAGGAGGGAGCCGAGCTCGTCGGGGTCGACGGCGACCTCGTGGTGCACGGTCCGGGCGCGGCGGGCGACCGTCCGGGCGTACGCGGCCTCGGAGTCGGGCCACCGGCCCCGGTAGGTGAGGTGGAAGGTGTGCAGCGGCGGCGCGTCGGTCTCCCGTCCGTGTTCGGCGGCGAGTGCGGTGACGAGCCCGGAGTCGAGGCCTCCGCTGGTGATGGCGCAGACGGGCGCCTCGGCCCGGGCGAGCCGCCGCACCTCGCGGCGCAGGACGTCCTGGGTGTCGCCGACGGGGGTGGTGCGGTGGGGTCCCCGGCGGCGTACGAGAGGGGCGGCGCCGGGCCGTACGAGGGCGGTGGCACCGGGCGGCAGGACGCTGACGCCGTCGAGCGCGGTGTGCGTGGAGTACGAGGTGCGGGTGGCGAGGACGGTGTCGAGGGAGTCCTCGCGCGGGGAGATCCGCACCCCCTCGAAGGCGAGGAGGGCGGGGATCTCGGAGGCGAAGCGGGTGGACCCGTCGTACGGGTCGTGGTGGAGGTGGACCGGCTTCATGCCCATGTCGTCGACGGCGAGCACGAGTTGGGCGGTGCCGGGGCGAAGGTCGAGGACCGCGACGGCGAACATGCCGTCGAGGTGCTCGGCGAAGGCGGGGCCGTACTCGGCGTAGAGCGCGGGAAGGAGCGTGCCGTCGCAGTGGTCGGGGAACCGGTGGCCTCGGGCGGCGAGGCTCCGGCGCAGTTCGGCGTGGTTGTAGATCTCGCCGTTGAGCACGGCGAGGACGCCGGGGAGGTGCGGCAGCCGGTAGGGCTGTCGTCCGCCGCGGGGGTCGGTCACGGCGAGCCGGTCGCACCCGAGGGACCAGCCGGGTCCGCTGAGCACCTGGTGCTCGTCGGGTCCGCCGTGGCGTTGGCGGGCCGAGACCGCCGCGAGCTGCGCCGGTTCGGGGCGGTCCGCCCCGGCGGCGAGGGAGCCGAGAATCCTGCACATGCCGGTCGCCTCCGAAGTCACTGTCCTCAACACAACAGACTGGTCGCGCCCAATGATTTGAATCTACCAAGTTTTTGAATGGCGCGTAAGTGCCATGTCCGGTTCACGCCAGGGCTTGGCCTTGCGACGCCCCCGCCACCCCAACAGGCTGGACACATGGAGGACTTGGCGACCGATCCCACTCAGCTCACCGACCGGGGCGCACCCGAATCCCTGCTGGTCGTGGCCGCGCACCCGGACGACATCGAGTTCTGCGTCAGCGGCACCGTCATGCGGTGGATCGAGCGCGGCACCCGCGTCACCTACTGCATCGTCACCGACGGCGGCGCGGGCGGCTACGACGAACGGCTCCCCCGCCAGGCGATGGCGGACCTGCGCCGGGCCGAACAGGTCCACTCCGCCAAGCTCAGCGGCGTCGCCGACGTCCGCTTCCTCGGCTACCCCGACAGCTTCGTGGAAGCCTCCGTGGACCTCCGCCGCGACCTGTGCCGGGTCATCCGCGAAGTGCGCCCGCAGCGCGCGATCATCCCCTCGCCCGAGATCAACTGGGCGCGGGTGGCCGACCTCCACCCCGACCACCGCGCGGTCGGCGACGCCTGCCTGCGCGCGGTCTACCCCGAGGCCCGCAACCCCTTCGCCCACGCCGAACTGCTCAAGGAGGAGGGCCTGGAGCCCTGGACCGTCCACGAGCTGTGGCTGATGACCGGCCCCACCCCCAACCAGTACGTCGACGTCACCTCCGTCTTCGACCGCAAGGTCGAGGCCCTGCGCATCCACACCTCCCAGACGGCCCACTTCGACGACCTCGCCGGCCTCCTCCGCACCTGGCTCGGCGAACACGCGGCAGCCGGCGGCCTGCCCCCGGGACGCATGGCGGAGGCCTTCCAGATCGTGCGCATCGACTGACGGCGGTCGCGACGGGAAGCGGTTCCTCCGCGGAACCGACGGGTACGAGGCGTACATGTCAAAGGGTTGGGGCTGGTTCCTCCTTGCCGTGTTCGCCGTCTGGACCGTCCTCGCGCTCCAGTGGACGGACCTGGGCTGCGACTACCCGGAGGCGTACCTCGCCGTGCTGCGCTTCGGGACACCCGAGGGCCTGGAATTCCTGCCGGCCTGCGGCGGGTGAGGCGCCCGGGCCGCCCCGTGCTTACGATCGGGGCATGACCCTTCGCCATGGTTCGTCCCTGTCCCTGTGGTCCCGGGACTCGTTCCTGTCCGTCGGCTCGGTCGGGTCGATGCTCTCGGTCGGCTCGGTCGGCTCGTTCCTGTCGATCGGCTCCGTCGGCTCGTACCTGTCCGTCGGGTCGGTCGGCTCCGCGCTCTCGGCGGCCTCGGCCGGCTCCTGGCTGAGCGTCGGTTCGGTGCTCTCGGCCCAGTCGTGCTGGTCGGTGCTCTCCTGGCGCTCGCGCCGGGGAGTACTCGCGGCGGGAGCCGTGCTCGCCGTCGCCGGGTCCGTGGCGCTGACCGCGGGGGCGCGACGGAACCGGTGAGCCGCCGAGCTCCCGAGCCGCCGACCCGCTGAGCCCGCCGAGCCGCCGCGCCGAGGGGGTGCTGCCGCGCCCAGGAGGTGCCGGGCCCAGGAGGTGGCCGCTACCCGTCCTGGCCCCGGGCCGCGCCGGGCTCGGCGGTGTCGACCCGGGGCGGCACCGCCTTCGTGTGGAGGATGTCGCGGGCCTGCTCCGCCGCACGGGCGATGCTCTCGGACACGAAGTCCAGGAAGCGGGCCACGTTCTCCAGGCGGGTGGCGGCCGGGGTGTCGGGGCCGAGGACGCCGACGCCCTGCCGGGCGATCTCGACGATCTGGGCGGTGGACCGGGCGCTGGCCACCATCGACTGGTACCAGATGTCGTCGTCGACGATGTACCGCTCGCGGCGGCGCTCGTCGCGCTCCCGGCGGACGAAGCCCTGACTCTCCAGGAACGTGACCGCCTTGGAGATGGACGCGGGGCTGACCTGGAGGCGCTGGACGAGTTCGGCCGCGGTGAGGCTGCCGGTGTCGGTGAGGGTGAGGCAGGCCATCACCCGGGACATCATCGTGGGCATGCCCGAGCCCATGAGGACCGCGGTGAACGTCTCCTCGTACTCGCGCACCGCCTCCGCGTCGCGCCCGTGGAGCTGCTCGGGCGCCGCCGGGTCGCGGGGGGCGGCCTGCCGGCGCCGGTGGGTGCGGCGTTCGGTGGCGCGGTGGGCCGACTCGGCGCGGTAGGAGGTGGGCCCGCCGTTGCGCATCACCTCGCGCGTGACGGTCGAGGTCGGGCGGTCGAGCCGTCTGGCGATCTCCGCGTAGGCGAGGCCGTCGGCCAACCCCAGTGCGATCTGCTGGCGTTCCTGCTGGGTGAGCCTGCCTCCCGGCATCGCGGTCTCCTTCGTGGTGCTGCGCGTTCCGTGTACTGCCCGATGCCCGCAGCATAGCGTTCACGCTCAACCCATTGCAACGATCCCCTCCCTGACGTTGCGTTACCCGTCAGCCCCATTGCAACAACTTTCCCGCATCCACCTGCAGTTACGGCATTTCTGCGCAACGAACACGTTGCCATACCCGCGAACGCAACGTAGCTTTTCCTTCATCGGAAACAACGCGTCGAAGAGGCCGAACAAGCCGAACGACCCGGACGAAGGAACACACCATGCGGAAGTTCACCACCCCCACCGCCCTCACCACCGTCCTCGACATCCCCGCCGGCACGATCCGCCTCATCGCCTCCGACCGCACCGACACCACCGTCGAGATCCTCCCCGCCAACGCCTCCAACACCCGCGACACCAAGGCCGCCGAACAGACCACCGTCACCCACACCGACGGCGTCCTGCGCATCGAGGCCGCC
>NZ_JBEOXR010000026.1:0-105127 GCF_040296665.1 Streptomyces sp. NPDC002057 | reverse complement strand
CGCCCGGTTACATTCCGAACCCGGAAGCTAAGCCTTTCAGCGCCGATGGTACTGCAGGGGGGACCCTGTGGGAGAGTAGGACGCCGCCGAACAATCATTGTGGGAAAGCCCCGCACCTCATGGTGCGGGGCTTTTCTGCGTTTACGGGCCTTTTCAGGCCGGCGCGACGAGCTGGGTGTCGTACGCCAGGATCACCGCCTGGACGCGGTCCCGGGCGCCCGTCTTCGCGAGGATGCGGCCTACGTGGGTCTTCACCGTCGATTCCGCGAGGTGGAGGCGCTCGGCGATCTCGGTGTTCGTCCAGCCCTGGCCGATGACCGTGAGGATCTCGCGTTCCCGCTCCGTGAGGGAGCCGAGGCGCGGGTCCTCCGGGGAGGGATCGGTGGTGGGGGAGGCCGGGAGATGGTGGATGTAGGCGTCCAGGAGCCGGCGGGTGAGGCTCGGGGCGACGACCGCGTCGCCGCTCGCGACCGCGCGGATGCCGGCGAGGAGCTCCTCCGGCTGGGCGTCCTTCACCAGGAAGCCGCTGGCGCCGGCGCGGAGGCCGTCGTACGCGTACTCGTCGAGGTCGAAGGTCGTGACGATCAGGATCCGGGTGCGGTCGCCGGTGGCGACGATGCGGCGGGTGGCCTCGATGCCGTCCAGGCCGGGCATCCGGATGTCCATCAGGACGACGTCGGGGTGGTGTTGGTCGACCAGCCGGATCGCCTCGGTGCCGTTCGAGGCCTCGCCGACGACGGTCATGTCGTCCTGGCTCTCCAACAGCATGCGGAAGCCGAAGCGCTGCATGGCCTGGTCGTCCGCGATGAGAACGGTCGTCACGAGGGGGAACCCTCCCGGGGGAGTCGGAGTCTGACGAGCCAGCCGCCGGTCGGCAGCGGGCCGGTGTCGAGTGTGCCGTCGTAGAGGGCCGCGCGCTCGCGCATTCCGGTAAGTCCCTGGCCCTGGCCGGACGGTGGGGGCGGTGAGGCGGCGGGGCCGGTGTCCGTGATCTCCGCCCGGACCTCCCGGGGGGTGTGGGTGAGGAGCACGGTCGCCCTCGCTCCCCCGCCCGCGTGCTTCAGGGTGTTCGTCAGGGCTTCCTGGACCACCCGGTAGACCGTCAGCTGGGCGCCCGGGGGGAGGGTTGGAGCGGGAGAGTCGCCGTCCTGGTCGAACCGAACGGGCAGCCCCGCCTTGCGTACCCCGGTGATGAGGGTGTCGAGGTCGGCCAGGGTGGGCTGGGGATCGCGGGCCGCCTCCTGCTCGTCGTCGCGGAGGACGCCGAGGAGGCGGCGGAGTTCGGCGAGGGCCTCGCGGCTGGTCGTACCGATGGCGTCGAGGGCTTGGGCGGCGCGCTCGGGGTTCTTCGCCGCCGCGTAGCGTCCGCCGTCCGCAAGGCCCGTGATGACCGAGAGGTTGTGGCCGATGATGTCGTGCATCTCGCGGGCGATCCGGGTGCGTTCGGCGGCCGCCGCGAGGCGGACCTCCTGGTCGCGCTCGACCTCCAGGCGGCGGGCCCGGTCGACGAGCGCCGCCGTGTGGTCCTTGCGGGAGCGGACCGCGATGCCGAGGAGGGCGACGAGCGCGTACGCCCACAGGGTGGGGACGACGTGCTGGTCCCAGCTGCCCCGGGGGAAGCGGACCGCCCCCGTCAGGAGCGGCGGCAGGAGCAGGGCGAAGGCCCACAGGAGGGCGCGGGGCGGGCGGACGAGCGCGATCTGGAAGAGCGGGATCAGCTGGAGGTAGCCGGCCTGGAGGAACGCGCCCGAGGCGGCACTGACGAGCGCCGCGCAGGCCATCACGGTGAGGACGGCCAGGGGCTGTCGGCGGCGCCGGTACAGCGGCAGGGTGAGGGCGAGGCTGAGGGTGGCCACGAGCCAGGCCGGGACGGACGGGTCGGGGGCGGTGTTCCGCCAGCCGCCGGACGCGTCCACGAGCGCCGCCGCCGTCCAGAGGAGCGTCACCGCGGCGTCCCACGGCCAGGGGCGGCGGGCGTCGAACGCCCGGGCCCGTGCGAGCAGGTGCTGGATGGAGCGGCTGAGGCCCGTCGTCGCGGTCGCTTCCGTGGTCACCCGGTCATCATCCTCATGCGTCCCGGTGCCTGAGCAACAGGGCGGGGACGGCGAGTGCCGCGGCCGCCCACAGGACCAGGGCGAGCAGGGCGGCGGCGGGGGAGGCGGCGCCCGGCAGGGGGGCGGCGGAGCCGAGGACGCCGGCCGCCTGGGTGGGGAAGTACCGGACGACCGTGTCCATCGCCTCGTACGGCAGCATCCCGAGGACCTCGGGGACGATCAGCACGCCGCCGACGAAGGCGCCGATCGCGCCCGGTACGGAGCGGAGCGCGGCGCCGAGGCCGAGGGCGATCAGGCCGAGGAGGGTGAGGCCGGCGGCGTTGCCCGCGAGGGCGGCGAGGACGCCGTCGTCGGTGAGGGAGGCGGCCTGGTCGGTGTCGGAGAGGAAGGCCTGGGCGGCGAGGAAGGTCAGCAGGTTGGTGAGGAGGGTGAGGGCGAGGACCGCGGTGGTGAAGACGGTCGCCTTGGCCCACAGGACGGGCAGCCGGCGGGGGACCGCCGTGAGGGAGGCGCGGATCATGCCGGTCGCGTACTCGCCCGCCGTGACCAGGATGCCGAGGACGGCGAGGGCGATGCCGCCGAGCTGGCTGCCGTAGAGGCTCAGGACGACGGTGTCGACGTCGGAGTCGCCCCCGTCGGAGGTGTAGGTCGCGCCCATGAGGATGCCGACGCCGAGGACGAGTGCGGTGGAGGTGAGGACCGTGATCCAGGTGGAGCGGAGGGTCCACAGCTTGTGCCACTCCGAGCGGACGACGCGCGCGTGGGTCAGGGCCGGGGCGGCGGGGGCGGGAGGGGTGAGGGCCGGGGTGGTCATGCGGAGGCTCCCTGGTATTCGACGGAGTCGTGGGTGAGGGCCATGAACGCCTGCTCCAAGGAGGCAGCCCGCGGCGTCAGTTCGTGGAGGGGGAGGCCGTGGGCGGCGGCCGCGCGGCCGATCTCCGGCGCGTCCGGGCCGGTGACGAGGAGGGTGTCGGGGGCCTCCACCGTGATCCCGGCGCCCGGGAGGAGGTTCCGCAGCCGGTCCGCCTCCGGGGTGACGACCTTGACGGTGGCGCCGCCCGAGGTGCGGACGAGTTCGTCGACCGTGGTGTCGGCGAGGAGCCGGCCCTTGCCGATGACGATCAGGTGGTCGGCGGTGAGGGCCATCTCGCTCATGAGGTGGGAGGAGACGAGGACGGTACGGCCCTCGGCGGCCAGGGACCTGAGGAGGGTGCGGATCCACAGCACGCCCTCGGGGTCGAGGCCGTTGACGGGCTCGTCGAGGACGACGGTGGCCGGGTCGCCGAGGAGGGCGGCGGCGATGCCGAGGCGCTGGCCCATGCCGAGGGAGAAGCCCTTCACGCGCTTGCGGGCGACGTGGGTGAGGCCGGTGAGGGCGAGGACCCGCTCCACCCGGGCGCGGGGGATGCCGTGGGTGTGGGCGAGGGCCATCAGGTGGTGGTGGGCCGAGCGTCCGGGGTGGACGGAGCGGGCTTCGAGGAGGGCGCCGACGCGGGTGAGCGGGGCGGTGTGCCGGGCGAAGGGGAGGCCGTCGACGGTGGCGTGGCCGCGGGTTGGGGCGTCGAGGCCGAGGATCATGCGGAGGGTGGTGGACTTTCCGGCTCCGTTGGGGCCGAGGAAGCCGGTGACGGTGCCGGGGCGGACGGTGAAGCTGAGGTCGTGGACGACGGTGGTGTCCCCGTACCGCTTGGTGAGGTTCTCTGCTCGGATCATGCTGTCGACGTTAGGGAGTTGGGGAAGGCCGGACGTCGGACCGGGGGTGGGAGGTGGGGCGCCGGTGTAGTACCGGGGTACCACGCGGGCGCCGAGCAGGAATATTCGTTGTCGGTGGGACGGGCAGCGGCGAGGATGGCCGGCATGGACCTTTCGATTCGCGCCATCCGCTCCGACGAGTGGGAGAAGGCCCGGGAGCTGCGGCTCACGGCCCTCCTGGACCCGGTCGCGCACCTTGCCTTCCTGGAGACCCACGAGGTCGCCGCCGCGCGGCCGGACTCCTTCTGGCGGGAGCGGACGGAGAACGGGTCGGAGGACGGGCCCGGCGCCGTGCGCCAGTTCGTCGCGGAGGCGCCGGACGGGCGGTGGGTCGGCACGGTGACGGTGCTCGTGGAGCGGGCCGGGGCCGAGTCGTTCTTCGGGGACGTCCCGGAGGTGGAACAGACGCATGTCGTCGGGGTGTTCGTCCGGGACGAGGCGCGGGGCTCGGGGGCCGTCGACGCGTTGTTCGAGGCGGCGGCGGAGTGGTCCTGGTCGCTGGAGGAGCCGCGGATCGAGCGGGTGCGGCTGTACGTCCACGCGGAGAACACCCGGGCCCAGGCGGCGTACCGGCGGCTCGGGTTCGTGGCGACCGGTGCGCGGGTCGCCCTGCACGGTGCCGAGGAGGCGAACGAGCTGGAGCACGCGCTGCCCCGGCCGGCGTGAGGAGCGCCTCCGGCAGGGGGTGTCAGCGGCTGAGGGAGTTCTCCGGCCAGCGGGACCTGGCCTGTTCGCGGGAGCGCATCAGGGCCAGGGTCGGGAGGCCCAGGGTGTGGCCGGTGGCGAGGAGCTCCGGGAGCTGGGGGAGCGGGGCCACGGCGGCGACGTCGTCGAGGACGAGCGTCATTGGTGGGTCGAGCCGACCGTCGGTTGACCGTGCGGCCATGCGGCGGCCGTGCTCGACCACGTCTGCGGCGAGCGCCGTGAGGAGCGGCATCGCGCCGGGGTGGGTGCGGGGATCCTCGATCGGCTCCCCCACCACGTAGAGGGTGCCCCCTTCGGGCAGGAATGATGCCAGCGCGAGCGAATCCGTTCGATTCGGTGTGCAGGCCTCGCGGATGTGGACCGAGGAGAGCGAGGCGAGCGTACGTGCCGTCAGTTCCTGGGCCAGGCGGCGGCTTTCGGGGTGCGCGGTGAGGGCCGATTCGAGGAGTCCCGCGTGGCCGGAGGCGGCTTTGGGGTGGCTGCGGAGGATCCGTACGGGCTCGTGGGCGCCGGCGCCCTGGGCCCAGCGGTGGACCTGGCGGAAGGGGCGGCCGTCGACGGCGGCGGCGTGCAGCCAGCTGCGCAGGAGCGTCTCGGCGGTGTCGGCGGTGGCCGCGTCGAGGCGGGAGTGCGGGCGGACGGGGGCGAGGAGGGCGACGGCTCGCTCCGTGGCCACGGCCGGGTCCTCGCAGCCCTCGGACGGCGACCAGTGGAGGCGTCCGGGGGTGTCGCACAGGTGGCCGGGGTCGTAGACGAGGACCGGGCCGAGTTTGCCGCGCGCGTCCTTGGTGGTGGACCAGACGGCGGGGTCGGAGGTGACGACCAGGACCGGGCCCTCGGCGTCCCGGATCGCCTGGACGGCGGCGGGGTGGCGGGCTTCCGGGGGGCCGTAGAGGGTACGG
The DNA here is from genome assembly GCF_040296665.1 of Streptomyces sp. NPDC002057. Classification (NCBI taxonomy): domain Bacteria; kingdom Bacillati; phylum Actinomycetota; class Actinomycetes; order Kitasatosporales; family Streptomycetaceae; genus Streptomyces; species Streptomyces sp. NPDC002057. Next base: position 99,714 of record NZ_JBEOXR010000026.1, on the reverse strand, counting down.
GTCGCCGGAGCGTGCACGGCGGGGGCCGGGACGGCCGCGGTGGGTGTGGCGGGTGTCTGTGCGGGTGTGTGGGGGGCGGGGACGACCGGTGCCGCCGGGGGCGCCGGTACCGCGGGGGCGACCGTGGTGGGGGCCGGGGGCGTCTCCGTACGGGGCGGGGTCACGGGGGCCGGTTCGGCCGGGGCGCGCGGGGGCAGGTCCTTGCGCACCGGAGCGGCGGGGGCGTGGTCGTACGTGCCGGTCCTCCTGTTCGCCCTGACCGCTCGCCAGCGGGCGATCGTGCCCAGCGCGAAGACCGCGAGGACGAGCAGGATCATCGCCTCACCGATCAGCAGGCCCCAGAAGAGCCCGTACCCCGACAGCTGGGCCGGCGGGGTGGCGGGCCAGGCCGCCGCGAGGTCCGTCGGGGCCGTCACCAGGGAACGCAGGGCCGACGGCGTGCCCGTGTAGGCGACGCCCTGCGGCCAGGCGCCGTGGGCGAAGAGACCGGCCAGACCGGTCGCCGTCCACACCAGGACCGTGAGACAGAGGAGGAGGCCGAACAGGCTGAGCAGCAGCCCGTCGGAGACTCCTCCCCCCTTCCGTGCCGAGTCCATCTACGCCACCGTCGACTGCGACGTGCCGTTCATCTGCTGCTCGACGAGGATCGCCCGCTGTTCCGTCTCCCACTCCAGTTCCGGGTCGACGACCGAGGCCTCGGTCATGGCGCGGTCGGTGTAGACGAGGGGGCGTTCCCGTTCGGTGATGAGGTGTTTGACCACCTGCACGTTGCCGTTGACGTCCCAGACCGCGATGCCGGGGGTGAGGGTCGGGATGATCTCCACCGCCCAGCGGGGCAGGCCGAGGACCCGGCCCGTGTTGCGTGCCTCGTCGGCCTTCTGGGCGTAGATGGTCCGGGTGGAGGCCATCTTGAGGATCGCCGCGGCCTCCTTGGCCGCCGCTCCGTCGACGACGTCCGAGAGGTGGTGGACGACGGCGACGAAGGAGAGGCCGAGGCGGCGTCCGAACTTGAGCAGCCGCTGGAACAGCTGCGCCACGAACGGGCTGTTGATGATGTGCCAGGCCTCCTCGACGAGGAAGATGCGCTTCTTCCGGTCGGGGCGGATCCAGGTGTGCTCCAGCCAGACGCCGACGATCGCCATGAGGATCGGCATGGCGATGGAGTTGCGGTCGATGTGGGAGAGGTCGAAGACGATCAGGGGCGCGTCGAGGTCGATGCCGACGGTCGTCGGGCCGTCGAACATGCCCCGCAGGTCACCGTCGACCAGGCGGTCCAGGACGAGGGCGACGTCCAGGCCCCAGGCCCGTACGTCGTCTATGTCGACGTTCATCGCCTCCGCCGATTCGGGCTCGGGGTGGCGGAGCTGCTCGACGATGTCGGTGAGGATCGGCTGGCGCTCGGTGGTGTGGTCGGTCACGTAGGCGTGGGCGACCTTGAGGGCGAAGCCGGAGCGCTCGTCGAGGCCGTGGCCCATCGCCACCTCGATGATCGTGCGGAGCAGCGCGAGCTGGCCGGTGGTGGTGATCGAGGGGTCGAGGGGGTTGAGGCGGATGCCGGAGTCGTTGGCGACCATCGGGTCGAGCCGGATGGGAGTTATTCCCAGCTCCTGCGCGATGAGGTTCCATTCGCCGACGCCGTCCTCGCCCTGGGCGTCGAGGACGACGACCTGCCGGTCGCGGAAGCGGAGCTGGCGGAGCACGTACGTCTTCTCCAGGGCCGACTTGCCGTTTCCGGACTCGCCGAGGACCAGCCAGTGCGGGGCGGGGAGCTGCTGCCCGTACAGCTGGAAGGGGTCGTAGATGTAGCCCTTGCCGCTGTAGACCTCGCGGCCGATGATGACGCCGGAGTCGCCGAGACCGGGAGCGGCGGTCGGCAGGTAGACGGCCTGGGCCTGTCCGGTGGAGGTGCGGACGGGCAGACGGGTCGTCTCCACCTTCCCGAAGACGAAGGAGGTGAAGGCGTCGGTGAGGACGGACAGCGGATCTCGCATGGGTCTGTGCCCCTTCGGCCCTAGCGGCGGATGCCGGTCGCGAACGGCAAGGTGTTCACAAAGGCCCGGTGGTGCTCGCGGTCGCACCACTCCAGCTTCAGGTACGACTTGCCGGCGGAGGCCCTGATCGTGCGCTTGTCCCGGGCCAGGGCCTCGGGCGAACGCGACGACACCGTGATGTACCCGACGAGGTTCACCCCGGCCGCGCCGCTGGCGAGATCTTCACCCCGCTGGTCGAGCCGGCCGTGGGCGGCGATGTCGCGCGGGTCGACCGTGCGGTTCATCTTGGCGGCGCGGCTGGCGTCGGCCTCGTCGTTGGTCTTCTCGGTGAGCATCCGCTCGATGGCGACCTCGGTGGGCTCCAGGTCCATGGTCACGGCGACCGTGCGGATCACGTCCGGGGTGTGGACGAGCAGCGGGGCGAGGAAGTTGACGCCGACCGGGGTCATCGGCCACTCCTTCACCCAGGCCGTGGCGTGGCACCAGGGGGCGCGGGTGGAGGACTCGCGGGTCTTCGCCTGGAGGTACGTCGGCTCCATCGCGTCCAGCTCGGCCGGCCAGGCGTTCCGCTTGGTCATGGCCTGGATGTGGTCGATGGGGTGGTCCGGGTCGTACATGGAGTGCACGAGGGAGGCGAGGCGGGACTGGCCGAGGGGCTGGCGGACGCGGATGTCGGCCTCGGCGAGGCGGGCGCAGATGTCGGTGAGCTCGCGGGCCATGACGACGGCGAGGCCGGCGTCGCGGTCGAGCTTGCGGGCGCCGGAGGCGTGCTTGGCGGCACGGGCCATGGCGTTGGCCTCGGCGGCGAGTTCGCGCGTGTAGTGCATGCAGGCCACGAGGTAGGCGCGGTGCTGCTCGCTGGAGGTGGAGACCATCGACTGGAGCTGGTCGTACGACTCCATGAGCCACGGGGGCGCGTGCGGGTCGCCGCGCTGGCCGACGTCCTTGGCGTGCGCGTCCGGGTCGGCGGGGAGGGTGCGGGCCAGCATCTGCAGGCGGGTCACGAAGCCGTCGCCGTTGGCGACGTGCTTGAGGAGGGTGCCGAACCGGTCGACCAGGGCCTCCTGGTCCTCGCTGTCGCGCAGGCCGACTCCGGGGCCCTCGATCTCGATGGCGGCGGTGACCGTGCGGCGGTCGGCGTGCAGGAGGACGGCGATCTCGTCCGGGCCGAAGGGGGCGGCGAGCCAGCCGACGCGGCCGATGCCGGGCGGCGGGCCGACCTCGACCTCGCGGCCGTCGAGGCGGGTGCCGGCCTCGGTGACGACGGAGCGGTACGCGGTGCCGCGCTTGAGCATCCGCTTGTAGCTGCGGTTGATCTCGAACCACTTGTAGAAGGTGCGGTGCTTGTACGGGAGGTACACGGCGGCGATCGCGAGCATGGGCAGGCCCGCGAGGAGCGCGATCCGCAGGGGGAGGACGGGGACGAGGAGTCCGCTCATCATGCCGAGGAAGGCGCCGACGATGATCAGGGCGATCTCGCCGGTCTCGCGGTTCTTGCCGACGATCGCGTTCGGCCGGGCCCGGCCCACGAGATACGTACGGCGGGGCGCGACCGGCTGGGACTGGGTCGTCAACGCCCTCCACCTCCAGAGTTCTTGCGGTTGCTGTGCGGGGTGCCCGCGGTGGGGCTGCTGCTGCGGGGAGCGGGCGGGGGAGTCGCGCCGCCGCTGCCGCCGCGGCTGCTGTGCGCGGCCATGCCGCCGGAGATCGGATTGGCGGGGCGGGCGGGCTGGGAGGACTGGCCGCCGCCGTCGCCGCGGGAGCTGTGCGTCTTGATGCCCTGGGAGACGAGGGAGGCGGGGGAGGAGATGACGGCCGCCGCCGTGTTCTCGCCCGCGCGGTGCAGACGGTTGTTGCGGGAGGCGGCGATCTCGTCGCCGAAGCCGGGGACGAAGCGGTAGATCATCGCCGAGGCGAAGATCGCGAGCAGGATGATCGCGAGGCCGGAGACGACGGCGGAGAACGAGTCCGGGCCGGTGCCGGAGGAGAGCGCGCCGGCCAGGCCGAGGACGATGACGATGACCGGCTTGACCAGGATGACCGCGATCATGATGCCGGCCCAGCGGCGGACGTGGCCCCACATGTTCTTGTCGACGAGGCCGGAGTAGACGACGACGCCGAGGAGGGCGCCGACGTACAGCAGGACGGCGCGGAGGAACAGCTCCAGGTACAGCACGCCGGCGGCGAGGACGGTCACCAGCGACACGATGATCAGCATGATGGGGCCGCCACCGATGCTGTCGCCCTTCTGGAGGGCCTCCTTGAAGCTGCCGAAGAAGATGTCGGTCTGCTGGCCGGTGCCGGAGGCGATGACCTCGGTGACGGCGTCGGTGGCGTTCACGACGGTGTAGAGGATCAGCGGCGTGAAGGCGGAGGCGAGGACCGTCAGCCAGAGGAAGCCGATGGCCTCGGAGAGGGCGGTGGTCAGCGGGACGCCGCGGATGGCCCGCTTCGCGACGGCGAGGAGCCAGAGGAGGAGGGTGAGGACGGTCGCGGCGGCGAAGACGATCGCGTACCGGCCGAGGAACTCCAGGTTGGTGAAGTCGACGTCGGCGGTCTCTTTGACGGCCTTGGAGAGGTAGTCGATGGTGGCCACGGCGGCGTCGGCGCAGCCGCGGGCGAGGGAGGAGAGGGGGTCGACCGCGGAGGTGGGGTCGGTGACGGGGGCACCGCCGCCTCCGCCGGTCTGGCCCTTCTCGCAGAGGTCGCGGGCGGGACCGCGGATCAGGTCACAAGGGTTGTCGCCGGCGCTCGGGCTGGGCGTGGGCGTCGGTGCCGCGAAGGCGGAACCGGCGAACAGTACGACGGCCGCCTGCGCCGTGCCGAGGGCGGCAACGATCCTGGTACCGCGCGAGAGGCGCTCACCGGGCATAACTGAAGCCTCCGAACTGGCTGACAGCGTCGCTCATTTCCTGTGCCGTGGACGCCCGCTGGTCGCGGCCGACGGGGACAGGACCGTCCTTCTGGCTGAAGCCGGTTGCCTTCCAGTCGCCTTCGACCCACCGCAGTTCGTACGAGTTGGTGTACCAGGCCTCGGAAACGGGGTTCTTGGAGCCCTCACCCGCCAGACCGAACAGGGAGGAGTACCAGACCGACACCGTCGCCTTGCCGTCGGTGTAGCTCTCCACCTTCGATCCCACGGGGATGACGCGGGACACGAACGTCAGCCCCTGAGGGGCCGTGCCGTTCTCCTGGAGGCCGACCCTGGCCAGGAAGCCCTTGTCGGCGTACACCTTGTCGAAGTCGCCCTGGCGTGCCGCGAGGACGTCGGGGGCGTAGACCGCCTGGACGATCTCGTTCCGCGTGGCGGCCACGAACATGTCCGCCGACCCCAGCGCCACCGCGTAGTTCGTCGCCGCGCTCTGGGCGCCCTGGGCGTCGTGGGCGTAGCCGGTGGGGATGGTGCCGTTCTTGCCGGTGACCGGGGGGACGCCCGTCGCCGCGGTGGGGGCGGTCTTGCCGGGGGTGTCGGCGGTGGGGCCCGCCGTGTCCGCCGGGTCCGTGCCGCCGCGGTTGGCGAAGGCGATGGCCGCGACGAGGAGGACCACCACGCCCACGACCGTGATGAGGGAGCGGGAGCTGCGGGCGGGGCGGCGGGGGCCGCCGTGGACGTCGCCGCTGTTGCCTTCGGGCAAGCGGGTCCGGGTCTGGCCCGAGCCGCCCACGCCGCCGAAGCTGTCGTGCTCGTCACCGGGACTCATGCCGGGTACGCCCCCTCACTGGTTCGCGGTACGGGCAGTGCTGCAACATGACTGGACATCAGGGAACGCAATCTCAGGAGGGCCGGGTCCGACGGGGTATCAGACGGCCATCCCGTACACGATGGTGAACAGCGTCCCCAGGGAGCCGATGATGAAGACTCCGGTGAGGCCGGCCACGATCAGGCCCTTGCCCTGTTCCGCGCTGAACGTGTCGCGGAGGGCGGTCGCGCCGATGCGCTGTTTGGCCGCTCCCCAGATGGCGATGCCGAGGCAGAGCAGGATGGCCACGGCCATCACGACCTCGATCATGATCTTGGCCTCGGCGCCCAGGCTGCCGAAGGGGCCCCAGTTCGGGGCGATTCCACCGATGATGGTGGTGATGTCGCCCTTCTCTGCCGCCAGGTACATGTAACTCACCGCCCCTGTTGGGTAGTTAGTTGCCCCTGCCGGACGGCATGGGTCATCGCCCTATCTTCCCTGATGAAACCGCCCGCGTGTGACGGCTTGGCGGCTCTCTTTACCCGATCCCCGCACACTTGACCGATCCGACCGTCTTGACCTGCGGTGGTGTGGCCGGTTTCCATGCGAAGAAGCGTATGGTCACTCTGTGTATCACGGAGAGTGACTCCGGGCAATGATTGTCGTTGTTGCACTCTTGGGGCGGCGTCGGCGGCGGGGTGCCGGACGGGGTGTCGCGCAATCGGCCCCGCCGGGAGCTCCGGCGCCTAGACTTGGCCTCCGGGGCGTACTGCCATGAGCCGAGGGGTGGTTGACGGTGCGTAGGGCCGGCAAGGCGTGGCTGGTGGCCGGCGGGGCCTTCGGGGTCTGCCTGGGATTCGTCGCACTGCTCGTGATCGGTACGTACTCGGCGGCGGCGGGTCTGGCCGGCGGGGCGGGCAGCGGGAAGAACGGCACCGTGGCGCTGGCGAAGGGATCCGTTCCCGCGCTCTACCAGGGGCTGGTGCAGCGGTGGGGGAACCTCTGCCCCGCCATCAACCCGGCGCTGCTGGCCGCGCAGCTCTACCAGGAGAGCGGCTGGAACCCGCGCGCCGTCTCCCCCGCCGACGCCCGGGGCATCGCCCAGTTCATCCCCGGCACCTGGGCCAGTCACGGCGTGGACGGGGACGGGGACGGGGACCGGGACATCTGGGATCCGAAGGACGCGATCCCGTCGGCCGCCTCGTACGACTGCGAGATCGCCGGCTACGTGAAGGACGTGCCCGGGGACCCGACGAGCAACATGCTGGCGGCGTACAACGCGGGCGCGTACCGGGTGATCAAGCACGGTGGCGTGCCGCCGATCAGCGAGACGCAGAACTACGTGCGGATCATCCGGTCCCTGGAGAAGAGCTTCGCCCGGCCCGTGGGGCGTGTCGACCCCTCGCGGCAGGCGGCGGGCGCGATCCACTTCGCGCAGGGGAAGCTGGGCACCCCGTACCTGTGGGGTGGTACGGGCACGGCCGCGCAGAACGGCCGGTTCGACTGCTCCGGGCTCACCCAGGCCGCCTACGAGACCGTCGGCGTCACGCTGCCGCGCGTCGCCAACGACCAGTACAACGCCGGGCCGCACCCGAGCAGGGACGAGCTGCTCCCGGGCGATCTCGTCTTCTTCTCGGACGACCTGACCAACTCCCGGGCCATCCGGCACGTCGGCATCTACGTGGGCGGCGGGTACATGATCGACGCGCCGCGCACCGGGGCCGTCATCCGGTTCAGCCGGATCGACAGCGCGGACTACTTCGGTGCGACCCGGGTCACCCAGGAGGGCGCGGCGGCGCTGCCGACCCATCTGCCGCAGGCGTGACGCGAGGAGACGGACCGTCGGGTCGGCGGGTACCTTCGGGGCGTACGGGACATGGCCGGAACTCTCCGTCATGCATAGGCCCTGAGCTGCGGTGAACCGTCACTCTTCGATAACGTCATCATGATCCACCGGAGAGATCGGAACGTGCGCCTCAGGCGGTTCGTTCCCTGATCCGACCGCTCTGACCACGGGGGTTGGAAGACACAGACACGAGAGCAAGGGGCCGCAGCAGATGGCTGGACTCGCATCGGACGGTTCGAACCCCGATGTCAGCCTGCTCTACGACATCAACGGGCTGGCCAAGGCCGCGCCGCCGTGGTTCGACCGCGTCATGGGATTCGTCGGCGAGTACGGGATCATGCTCGCGATGGCGCTCGTCTGCCTGTGGTGCTGGTGGAGCGTCCGCCGCCGCGGTGCCCTCGTCGACTCCGTGTCGGCCGTCGCCGGGCTCGTCTGGGCCCCGCTGGCCGCCGGGATCGCGCTGCTCGTCAACATCCCCATCCGTGGCTTCGTCGAGCGCCCCAGACCCTTCAAGGACCATCAGGGGCTGGAGGTCCTCGTCGACGGGAAGACCGACTTCTCCTTCGTGAGCGACCACGCCACCCTGGCGATGGCCTTGGGCGTCGGCGTCTTCGTCGCCCACCGCAGGTTCGGCCTCGCCGCCATCGGTCTCGCCCTCGCCGAGGGCTTCGCGCGCGTCTACATGGGCGTCCACTACCCGACCGACGTGATCGGCGGCCTCGCCCTCGGCACGGCGGTGGCGCTGCTCCTCGCCCCGCTGGCCCTCGCTCTGCTCACCCCGGTGGTCTCCGCCGTCGCCCGCTCGGGCCGCGGAGCCCGGCTCGTCCGCTCCCGCCGGGCCGAGGGGCCGCGGCGTCCGGAGGCGGTCGGCATCCCCGAGTCCCGCATCGGCGGCCCGGCCACCGGCACCGACCGCAACGACCTCGCGGCCTAGGGGCCTGCGCTTCCGGTCCGGCCGGGTTCGCCCTCGGCCACGGACGCCGGCCCCCTAGGCCTCCGGGTCGGCGGCCGTGCGGAGGTGGTCCGTCGCGTCGGTGCGGGCCTTGTCGCGCGATCTGCGGGCCGGGCCCGTCCAGCCGCAGCTGCACCGTGCCAGCGCGAACGATCCGCGCTCCGTCGTCGTCGTGGTGTGGGGAGAGTCCTGCGCGTACACCCCACCACCGTACTGCGCGTGACGGCACGCCCCGACCGTCGTTATGCGCATCGGGTGTCCCCGGGTCCGCGCATCCCGGCCGAGGGCGGGTTCCGGGCAGACAGCGGTGAGGCGTTGGGGGTTGCAGGCGATGGTGGTGCAGCGGTACGGGCGGCCGCCCGGTCGAGGGAGCGGGGTGTTCGCCGTCACCGCCGTCCTGGTCGGATCCCTGGTCGGGACCGGGACGGTCTCCGGGTGCGCGGCCGCCGAGGACTCCAAGCCCCTGGGGGACCCGGCCCTGGCCGTACGGAACGCCGCCGACGCGCTGACGAAGGCCGGCACCTCCAAGGCGAGCACCTCCATGGAGATGGCCGCGGGCGGGACCCGGGTCACCATCCGGGGCGAGGGCGGTTACGACTTCCGGCGCCGCACCGGCCGGCTCCAGGTGGTGCTGCCGAAGGACGCGGCGGGGGCCAGTGAGCACCGGCCGATCACCGAGCTCCTCACTCCCGGCGCGCTCTACATGAAGAACCGGGGCGCCGGGGTGCCCGCCGACAAGTGGGTGCGGGTCGACACCACCACCCTCGACGACGGGAACCTCGTCACGGGCGGGGCCACCGACCCGGCGGCGGCGGCCGAGCTGCTGCGGGGCGCCCGGCAGGTCACGTACCTCGGCCAGGTCGACCTGGCAGGGGTGAAAGTCGGCCACTACCGGGGGGTCGCGGACATCGCGCGGGCCGCGCGGGTCGCCTCGCCGCAGCTGAGGGGGGCGCTGGCCGCGGCGGCGAAAGGGTTCACCGACGACAGCGTGCCCTTCGACGCGTATCTGGACGGGGAGGGGCGGCTGCGGAAGGTGCGCCACCAGTTCAGTTTCAGCAATCAGGGCCGTACGGTCGCGGTCGCGTCGACGACCCTGCTGTACGGCTTCGGGGTCCGCGTCGAGGTGACGCTGCCGGACCGCCGGGACATCTACACGGGCAGGATCGAGGCCTGAGGGCGGCGGGCCCGCGGCACGGCGGGGCCTGACCTGGGCCGGTGTCGGCGTGGACCATCGGCAAATGGTCCGGACGTGTCATGCGCGGTGCGTGGCGCCGTCCCTACGCTGGGAGACCGCAGGGAGACCGACGCCGGCAGGAAGAGGTGGATGCGCGTGGCCCCGCCCGGTACAGCGACCGTGCCCGCAGACCCGGACTGCGTCGCCCTCGCGGAGATCGAACTGTGCGGCGAGCTGATCATCGCCGCCTCGTCCGCCGACGGGGAGCGGCTGAGCGCCGACCGGATCGACGAGGTGCTGAGGGTGGCGGCGGAGCGGGCCGCCGTCGAGGGTCGCTGACGGTACGGCCCGGCTCCCCCTCCGTACTGAAGGAAGGCCTCAGGTGCGCAGCATGCGGGCGATGGCCTTCGTGGCCTCCTCGACCTTGGCGTCGATGCCCTCGCCGCCCTTGGCCGCCGCGTCCGCGACGCAGTGCCGCAGGTGCTCCTCCAGGAGCTGGAGCGCGAAGGACTGGAGCGCCTTCGTCGAGGCGGAGACCTGGGTGAGTATGTCGATGCAGTAGACGTCCTCGTCGACCATCCGCTGGAGGCCGCGGATCTGGCCCTCGATCCGGCGGAGCCGCTTGAGGTGTTCGTCCTTCTGCTTGTGGTAGCCGTGCACACCGTGCTCGTGGTCGGCGGGCCCGACGGCCTCGACGGCCTCGGGGGTGACCTGGTCCGCCTCGGTGGTCGTCATCGCGTCCTCCCGTTGTCCAATAAGGGGGTGTATACCCCTCGTGGGTATATGGTACCGATCCCCGCGGATCCGGGCGGGGGCCCGTGCAGTTCACTGTGCCTGATGGGCGACACTGAGAGGACGCCGGTTAGCCGTGGCCGGATGATGCGCCTAGCATCAGCCTGACCGAAACCCAGCACCCCGAGGACCTCACGTGCGATTTCGTCTGACCCCCAGGGAGACGAGCTTCTACGACATGTTCGCCGCGTCCGCGGACAACATCGTCACGGGCTCGAAGCTCCTGATGGAACTGCTCGGGGCGGAGCCTTCCGCCCGGGCCGAGATCGCGGAGCGGATGCGGGCAGCGGAGCACGCCGGCGACGACGCGACCCACGCGATCTTCCACCAGCTGAACTCCTCCTTCATCACGCCGTTCGACCGCGAGGACATCTACAACCTCGCGTCGTCCCTCGACGACATCATGGACTTCATGGAGGAGGCCGTCGACCTGGTCGTCCTCTACAACGTCGAGGAGCTCCCCAAGGGCGTCGAGCAGCAGATCGAGGTGCTGGCCCGGGCGGCCGAGCTGACCGCCGAGGCCATGCCGAACCTGCGGACGATGTCCAACCTCACCGAGTACTGGATCGAGGTCAACCGGCTGGAGAACCAGGCCGACCAGATCCACCGCAAGCTGCTGGCGACGCTCTTCAACGGCAAGTACGACGCCATCGAGGTGCTGAAGCTGAAGCAGATCGTCGACGTGCTGGAAGAGGCGGCCGACGCGTTCGAGCACGTGGCCAACACGGTGGAGACCATCGCGGTCAAGGAGTCCTGAGGCTTCGTGGACACCTTTGCTCTGATCGTGACCATCGGTGTCGCGCTCGGTTTCACGTATACGAACGGCTTTCACGACTCCGCCAACGCCATCGCCACCTCGGTGTCGACCCGGGCTCTGACCCCCCGGGCGGCCCTGGCGATGGCGGCCGTCATGAACCTCGCCGGTGCCTTCATGGGCAGCGGGGTCGCCAAGACGGTCAGTGAGGGTCTGATCGAGACGCCGCACGGCGACAAGGGGATGGGCATCCTCTTCGCCGCACTCGTCGGCGCGATCATCTGGAACCTGGTCACCTGGTACTTCGGTCTGCCGTCCTCCTCCTCGCACGCCCTGTTCGGCGGCATGGTGGGCGCGGCGCTCGCGGGTGGCACGGAGGTCATCTGGGGCGGGGTGCTCGACAAGGTCGTCATCCCGATGTTCATCTCGCCGGTCGTCGGTCTCGTGGCCGGTTACCTGGTGATGTGCGCGATCATGTGGATGTTCCGGAAGGCCAACCCGCACAAGGCCAAGCGCGGCTTCCGTATCGCGCAGACGGTGTCGGCGGCCGGCATGGCGCTCGGTCACGGTCTGCAGGACGCGCAGAAGACGATGGGCATCGTGGTGATGGCCCTGGTCATCGCCGACGTGCAGTCGGCCGGGGACGACATCCCGGTCTGGGTCAAGATCGCGTGTGCCGTGATGCTCTCGCTCGGTACGTACGCGGGTGGCTGGCGCATCATGCGGACGCTCGGCCGGAAGATCATCGAGCTGGACCCGCCGCAGGGTTTCGCGGCGGAGACCACGGGCGCGTCGATCATGTTCGGCTCCGCTTTCCTCTTCCACGCGCCGATCTCGACGACGCACGTCATCACCTCCGCGATCATGGGTGTGGGTGCGACGAAGCGGGTCAACGCGGTGCGCTGGGGCGTCGCCAAGAACATCATCCTGGGCTGGTTCATCACGATGCCGGCGGCGGCGCTCGTCGCGGCCGCGAGCTTCTACGTGGTGCAGCTCTTCTTCGGCTGAGGCCGCGAGGCCCTGAGGTACCTGAGGCCCCTGAGGCTTCTGAGGCCGCGAGGCCCTGAGGTTTCGGGGCCTGTGGATGGCTTGAAATAGTTGGGCCCGGCTCCCCTGTGGGGGAGCCGGGCCCTTCGTCTTACGGTGGCACCGCCATGCAGCACCGCAGACGAGTCTGGGTCCGAGGTCTAGCCGAAGCGGCCGGAGATGTAGTCCTCGGTCGCCTGGACGCTCGGGTTGGAGAAGATCCGCTCGGTGTCGTCCAGCTCGATCAGCTTGCCGGGCTGGCCGACGGCCGCCAGGTTGAAGAAGGCCGTGCGGTCCGAGACGCGGGCGGCCTGCTGCATGTTGTGCGTCACGATGACGATCGTGAAGCGCTCCTTCAGCTCGCCGATGAGGTCCTCGATCGCCAGGGTCGAGATCGGGTCCAGGGCCGAGCAGGGCTCGTCCATGAGGAGGACGTCCGGCTCGACGGCGATGGCCCGGGCGATGCACAGACGCTGCTGCTGACCGCCGGAGAGGCCGGAGCCCGGCTTGTTGAGGCGGTCCTTGACCTCGTTCCAGAGGTTGGCGCCCTTGAGGGACTTCTCGACGACCTCGTTGAGCTGGGACTTCTTGTACTTGCCGTTGAGGCGCAGGCCCGCCGCCACGTTGTCGAAGATCGACATGGTGGGGAAGGGGTTGGGGCGCTGGAAGACCATGCCGACCGTGCGGCGCACGGCGACGGGGTCGACGTTCGTCCCGTACAGGTTCTCGTCGTCGAGCATCACCTTGCCCTCGACGCGGCCGCCGGGGGTGACCTCGTGCATCCGGTTCAGGGTGCGCAGGAAGGTGGACTTGCCGCAGCCGGAGGGGCCGATGAAGGCCGTCACGGAGCGGGGCTCGACGGTCATGGAGATGTCGTCGATCGCCTTGTGGGCGCCGTAGTACGCGGAGAGGCCGCTGACGTCGATTCGCTTGGCCATATCAATTCACTTCCAGAGGTGGTCGCTGGTCAGCGGCCGGTCTTGGGGGCCTTCCAGCGGGCGATGCCGCGGGCCACCAGGTTGAGGATCATGACGAAGGCGATCAGGACGAGCGCTGCGGCCCACGCGCGGGCCACGGCTGCGTCGGTGCCGACCGCGTACTGCTCGTACACGTAGAGCGGCAGGGAGGACTGGGCGCCTTCGAAGGGGTTCGGGTTGATGAGCTTCGTACCGAACACGAGGAGCAGGACCGGGGCCGTCTCACCGGTGATACGGGCGACCGCGAGCATGACGCCCGTGGTGATGCCGCCGATCGCGGTGGGCAGGACCACCTTCAGGATGGTGCGCCACTTGGGGATGCCGAGGGCGAGGGAGGCCTCGCGGAGCTCGTTCGGGACGAGCTTGAGCATCTCCTCGGTGGAGCGGACCACGACCGGCATCATCAGGATGGCGAGGGCCATCGCGCCGGCGAAACCGGAGGGGCCGAAGCCCAGCATCAGGTTCCAGGTGGCGAGGATGAAGAGGCCGGCGACGATCGACGGGATGCCCGTCATGACGTCGACGAAGAAGGTGACGGCCTGGGCGAGCCTGCCGCCGCCGTACTCGACGAGGTAGACGGCGGTGAGGAGGCCGATCGGCGCGGCGATCACGGTCGCGATGCCGACCTGCTCGATGGTGCCGAGCAGCGCGTGGTAGACGCCGCCGCCGGCCTCGGCGTCGAGGACGCCGTTCATCGAGTGGGTGAGGAAGTAGCCGTCGAGGACTTCCATGCCCTTGCTGATCGTCACCCAGGCCAGCGAGACCAGCGGGATGACGGCGAGGACGAAGCAGACCCAGACGAGGCTGGTGGCGACGCGGTCCTTGGCCTGACGCCGGCCCTCGACCTTGGTGGTCAGGGCGTACGTGGCGAGGACGAAGATCAGCGCGGCGATGATGCCCCACTGGACCTTGCTGTGCCACCCGGCGGCGAGGCCGAGGCCGACGGCCGCGGCGACGGAGCCCGCGGCGACGGCAGCCGGGGTCCAGCGGGGGAGGCGGGCGCTGGAGAGGGATCCGGCGCGCTTGGGCGTCGAGACCGGACGTTCCTGTATGGCGTGGCTCATGCCGCTGCCCCCGAGTACTCCTTGCGGCGGCCGATGATCCAGCGGGCGGCGCCGTTGACCAGCAGGGTGATGGCGAAGAGGACGAGACCGGAGGCGATCAGCGCGTCCCGTCCGAACTCGTTGGCCTCGTTGAACTTGGCGGCGATGTTCTGCGCGAAGGTGCCGCCACCCGGGTCGAGCAGGTGACCGGAGATGAGGAAGCTCGGGGAGAGGACCACGGCGACGGCCATGGTCTCGCCGAGTGCGCGGCCGAGGCCCAGCATGGAGGCGGAGATGATGCCGGAGCGGCCGAAGGGCAGCACCGACATGCGGATGACCTCCCAGCGCGTGGCGCCGAGGGCGAGGGCGGCTTCCTCGTGCATCTTCGGGGCCTGGAGGAAGACCTCACGGGTGACGTTGGTGATGATCGGCAGGATCATGATCGCCAGGAGGATGCCCACGGTGAAGAGGTTGCGGGCGACGCCGTCCTGGGACTTGTCGAAGATGTACGTCCAGCCGAGGTACTGGTCGAGCCACTCGTTCAGGCCGGCCAGGTACGGGACGAGGAAGATCGCGCCCCAGAGGCCGTAGATGATGCTGGGCACGGCGGCGAGCAGGTCGACCACGTACGCGAGCGGCTTGGCCAGCTTGCGCGGGGCGTAGTGCGAGATGAAGAGGGCGATCCCGATCGCGACGGGCACGGCGATGAACATCGCGATGACCGAGGACACGACGGTGCCGAACGCGAGGACGGCGATGCCGAAGACCGGCGGGGAGCCGGCCGGGTTCCACTCGAAGGTGGTGAAGAAGTTGGTGCTGTCCTTCGAGATCGCGAGGACGGCGCGGTAGCTGAGGAAGACCGCGATCGCGGCCATGATCACGAGGAGGGTGATGCCGGAGCCTCGGGAGAGGCCGCTGAAGATGCGGTCCCCGGGGCGGGAGGCGCTCTTGGCGCTCCGGCTCCTCTTTATGTCTGGTGTGGTGGTAGCCATCTGCTTCTCCGGTCTGCGGGGCCCCTACGGACGTACGGGCTCCTGGCGGCGGTGCACCGGATGCCGGGTCCGGCCCCCTGCGTGGGGGGCCGGACCCGGCCGGGGGTCAGGACAGGGTGGGGACGATCGTGCGGACCTTCGCGGCGATCTCGGCCGGGAGCGGGGCGTAGCCGGCCTCGGCGAGGACCTTCTGGCCCTCCTCGCTGACGGTGTAGTTGAGGAACGCCTTCAGGGTCGGCAGGGTCTCCGCCTTGTTGCCCTTGTCGCAGGCGATCTCGTAGGTGACGAGGACGATCGGGTAGGCACCCTCGGCCTTCGTGGCGTAGTCGAGGGAGAGGGCGACGTCGCTGCCCGTGCCCTTGACCTTGGCGGCGGCGATGGCCTTGGACGCGTTCTCCGAGGAGGCGGCGACCGGGGCGGCGGCACCGGTGTTGATGCTGACGGTGGAGATCTTGTTCGCGGTGGCGTACGAGAGCTCGAAGTAGCCGATGGAGCCCTCGGCGTCCTTGACCGCGGTGGCGACACCGGAGGAGCCGTTGGCGGCCTGGCCGCCCTGGGCGGGCCACGACTTCGACTTCGGGTCGTGCTTCCAGTCGGCCGCGGCGGCGGTCGAGAGGTACTTGCCCAGGTTCTGGGTGGTGCCCGACTCGTCCGAGCGGTGGAAGGCCTGGATCGTGCTGTCGGGGAGCTTGGCACCCGGGTTCAGCTTGGCGATCGCGGGGTCGTTCCACTTGGTGATCTTGTTGTCGAAGATCTTGGCGATGGTGGAGGCGTCCAGGATCAGGTTGTCCACGCCGTCCAGCTTGTAGCCGATGGCGATGGGGCCGCCGACCATGGGCAGGTTGACGCCCTTGCCGCCCTTGCAGATCTTCTGCGACTCGGCGACCTCTTCGTCCTTCAGGGCGGAGTCGGAGCCCGCGAAGGCGACCTGGCCCTGGTTGAACTTGGTGATGCCGCCGCCGGAGCCGATGGCCTGGTAGTTGATCTCTACACCGGAGCACGCGGCCTGGAAGTTCTTGACCCACAGGTCCATCGCGTTCTTCTGCGCGCTGGAACCGGCGGCGAGGAGCTGGCCCTTGGCGCCCTCGCAGGCGATGTTCGAGGCGGCGGCGGAGGTCTTGGTGCCGCCTTCCTTGGCCGGCGTCTCCGTGTTGTTGTCCGAGCCACACGCCGAGAGGACGAGCGCACCGGAGACGACGAGGGCACCGATCGCGGAGGCGCGAAGCCCGTTCTTGCGCGAAAGCTTCACTTTCGGGTGTTCCTTCCAGAAGCCGCCTTGTCGCGGACCGAGTGTCCTGAACGTTCTACGGCGGCGTGTGTCGGTGGGTGGTGCATCGCTGTGCTCTGTGCACCGTGTAAGGCCGAAATTAGGCAGATCAGGTGAAGCCGCCGACGGGAGAGAGTGAACGGGAAGTGAACCGTGCCGGAAGCCCGGGTGCGGTGCCTCCGGACGGGTGACGCGGATGCGGGCCGGGGCAGCGCTGCGTGACGGCCGGTGCCGGAGCGTCAGCGGAGGGAGGTGGTGACCGCCGCGTCCAGGAGGTCGCGGTCGCGGGGCTGGGTGAGGCGGCGGCGGGCGGCCGAGGGCGGCAGCCAGAGGAGCCGGTCGACCTCACGGCTCGGGACGAAGGCGCCGCCGAGGGCGCGCCCCACCCAGTACTCGACCTCCTTGGGGCGCCCGTCCACCGTGTAGCGGACCGTCGGCAGACGGGGACCGAGCTCACAGCTCTGCCCCGTCTCCTCCATGACCTCGCGCAGGGCGCACGCCTCCGCGGACTCGGAGCGCTTCCGCTTGCCCTTCGGATGCGACCAGTCGTCGTATTTCGGCCGGTGGACGAGCGCGATGTCGATGCCATGGCCGGAAAGCGCCGGGCGCCAGAGGACGCAGCCGGCGGCCCGGACGGGATCCCGGCGCTCCCCTGTCACGGGACCGGGGCCGTCGTTCTCCGCCAGGCGCGCTGGAAGGCGAAGCGGGACGCCTCGACCTCGTGGCGCTGGTCGGCGTGGAGGACGCCCAGGGCGTACGCGGTCGCCGGGGCGATGCGTGGGGTGCGGGCGGCGGTGGCGGCGGCCGTCGCGGCCTCGGCGGCGTCCCGGTGCCGCTCCAGGGCGCGGGCGGCCTCGTACAGGACGGAGTCGGGTTCGCCGCCGGTGTGCAGGGCCTCGGTGGCGTACCGGTGGAGGCGGAGCAGGAGCCTGGTCTGGTGCCAGGGCGCGTCCTGGTTCTCCCCGGTGGCGAGGGCGAGCGCCTCCGCGTTGTACGGGTGGGCGGCCCGGGTGAGGGGGAGGCCGGCCACCGCGTCGAGGAGGCGCCGTTCGGCGACCTCGGCGGGGCCGTCCAGGACCTCCACGGCCGGGGCGGCGCCGGCCGGGCCGAGCGGCACCTCGGAGGCGAGGAGGGCGACGGCGTCGGCGACCGCGTGGAACCGGGCCGAGCCCAGCGCCTGGAGGGCCGCCGAGTGGGCGCGGGTCCTGGCCAGGGTCAGCTGGCGTTCGAGGAGGGCGCCGGCCCGGGCGGCACCGACGGTGAGCCCGGCCGTGTCGCCGCCCCGGGCGGCGGGGACGGGCCCGCCGCTGTTCGAGCTGTTCGACAGGCGGGACAGCGCGTCCACCAGCCGGACCAGCCGGGAGGTGCAGGCGTGCTCCAGGGCCAGGGTGCCGGAGAGCCAGGCGAGTTCGGTGCGCAGCTGGTCCGCCCAGGCGGGGTCGAGCAGCGGCCGGAACGTGTGGAGCGTCCCGCTGATGCGGCGGGCGGCGCCGCGCAGGGTGCGGGCCGCCTCCTCCGCCCCGGCCGTGTCCGAGCCGCTCTCGCCGTGCAGCCGGAGGCCGCGGAGGAAGTCCGCGGCCCGGGCGTGCAGGTAGGGGGCCAGTACCTCGCCCGCCGAGACGTCCTGCGAGTGGTCAGGGTTGAGCACGCCGGCGCCTCCGCGCGTCGATGAGCATCTCCTGGACGTGCCGCAGGGGGCGGCCGTCGGGGTCGGTCGCGTGCCGCGTCCAGTTCCCGTCGGGGCCGAGGTGCCAGGAGGAGGTGGTGTCGGACATCCCGGTCTCCAGGAGCCGGGAGAGCGCGGCCCGGTGCGCCGGGTCGGAGACCCGTACGAGGGCCTCGATCCGGCGGTCCAGGTTGCGGTGCATCATGTCGGCGCTGCCGAACCAGACCTCGGGTTCGCCGCCGTTGCCGAAGGCGAAGACCCGGGAGTGCTCCAGGAAGCGGCCGAGGATCGAACGGACCCGGATGTTCTCCGAGAGGCCGGCGACCCCGGGGCGTACGGCGCAGATGCCGCGGACCCAGATGTCGACCGGGACGCCGGCCCGCGAGGCCTGGTAGCAGGCGTCGATGATGGCCTCGTCGACCATCGAGTTGACCTTGATCCGTACGTACGCGGGCCGTCCGGCGTGGTGGTGGGCGATCTCCTTGGTGATCCGGGAGACCAGTCCGTCGCGCAGCGACTTCGGGGCCGTGAGCAGGCGCCGGTAGGTCTCGCGGCGGGAGTAGCCGGAGAGCCGGTTGAACAGGTCGGAGAGGTCCGCGCCGACCTGGGGGTCGGCGGTCAGCAGGCCCAGGTCCTCGTAGAGGCGGGCCGTCTTCGGGTGGTAGTTGCCGGTGCCGACGTGGGAGTAGCGGCGCAGCAGCTCGCCCTCCTGCCGTACGACGAGCGACAGCTTGCAGTGGGTCTTCAGGCCGACGAGGCCGTACACGACGTGGCAGCCGGCCTCCTCCAGCTTCCGCGCCCACTTGATGTTGGCCTGTTCGTCGAAGCGGGCCTTGATCTCGACGAGGACCAGGACCTGCTTGCCGGACTCGGCGGCGTCGATGAGGGCGTCGACTATCGGGGAGTCGCCGGAGGTCCGGTACAGCGTCTGCTTGATCGCGAGGACGTCCGGGTCGGCGGCCGCCTGCTCCAGGAAGGCCTGTACGGACGTCGAGAACGAGTCGTACGGGTGGTGGAGCAGCACGTCCCGCTCGCGCAGCGCGGCGAATATGTCGGGCGCGGAGGCGGACTCGACCTCGGCGAGGTCGCGGTGGGTGCCGGCCACGTACTTGGGGTACTTCAGCTCGGGCCGGTCCTGCCCGGAGATCCCGAAGAGCCCGGTCAGGTCCAGCGGCCCGGGCAGCGGGTAGACCTCGGCGTCGGAGACCTTCAGCTCGCGGACCAGCAGGTCCAGGACGTACGGGTCGATGGACTCCTCGACCTCCAGGCGCACCGGCGGTCCGAAGCGGCGCCGCATGAGCTCCTTCTCCAGGGCCTGGAGCAGGTTCTCGGCGTCGTCCTCCTCGACCTCCAGGTCCTCGTTCCTGGTCACCCGGAACATGTGGTGCGCCAGCACCTCCATGCCGGGGAAGAGCTCCTCCAGGTGCGCGGCGATCACGTCCTCCAGGGGCACGTACCGCTGCGGGGAGGCCTCCAGGAAGCGGGAGAGGAGCGGCGGCACCTTCACGCGTGCGAAGTGGCGGTGGCCGCTGACCGGATTGCGTACGACCACGGCGAGGTTGAGCGAGAGCCCCGAGATGTACGGGAACGGGTGCGCCGGGTCCACGGCCAGCGGGGTGAGGACCGGGAAGATCTGCTGCCGGAACAGGGTGAAGAGGCGCGCCTGCTCCTTCTCCGTGAGCTCGGGCCAGCGGATCAGGTGGATGCCCTCGTCGGCGAGGGCGGGGGCCACGTCCTGCTGGAAGCAGGCGGCGTGCCGGGCCATGAGCTCGCGCGACCGGGTCCAGATCAGTTCCAGGACCTCGCGGGGCTGGAGGCCGGAGGCGGAGCGGGTGGCGACGCCGGTGGCGATGCGGCGCTTGAGGCCGGCGACCCGGACCATGAAGAACTCGTCGAGGTTCGAGGCGAAGATCGCGAGGAAGTTCGCCCGTTCGAGGAGGGGCGTGGTCGGGTCCTCGGCGAGTTCGAGCACGCGCTCGTTGAACGCGAGCCAGCTGCGCTCCCGGTCGAGGAAGCGCCCCTGCGGCAGCTCGTCGCCGAGTGCGCCGTCGTCCTCGTACGTGTCCGGATCCGCGTCCAGATCGGGGTCGAGATCGGTGACGACGGCCCCGTTCACCACCTGCGCGCGGCTGGTGGGCATGGCGCCGAGGGACGGCGTGGCGGACGACGAAGCGGACGCCGTGGTGGACGGCGTGGCGGAGGACTGGACCGGGACCTCGGCGGGCTGCTGGCTCATGGCCCCATTCTTCCGCGCGAAGGGGTGGTCGGGCGCGTCGGAGCGGGCCGTGGGGGAGGGAAGTCTCCCCTTGGGGAGAGCGGACACGGAGCGCTTCATTGCGTGAGCGTCGCAAGCGCGTCTGAATGGCCGGTAACGACGACATGTCGTTCGGGAATCGGGGGCGGGGCCGTGTGCGGGCCCCGCCCCCCTCTTTCTTACGGAGGGTCATGCCCTGCGGAGGGCTACGGGTGCCGGGCGCGCAGGACGCGGAAGGCGGCGTAGGCCGCGAGGGCGGCGAGGGCGAGGACGATGCCGGTCTCGATGAGCTGGGTGGGCCAGAAGTGGGACTGGGGGTGGTAGTCGAGGTACTGGGCGGTGACCGGTTCGTCGAGCCGGCAGCTGCCGCCGGGGGCGGACTCGGGCGAGCAGAACCAGCCCGCCAGCCGCTTCCCCGAGACGCCGATCAGGCCCTGCTCCCCGAGCAGGCCGTTCTCCGGCGCGACGAGGGTGGAGGCGTTCTCGTACGCGGGGCCGGTGATCGTCCGTACCGGCAGGAAGTCCCAGCGGAAGACGCTGAGCACCCACATGACCAGGCCCACGGTCCCGCCGGTCACGGCCATCGCCACGAGCGTGCGGCGGATCAGCTGGCCGACGAGGGCGCCGACGGCGATGCCGAGAAGGACGTACGAGCCGAGGACGGTGCCGGTCGCCTCGTACGACCCGCGGTCCGACCAGTGGAATCCCCAGGTGCTCGACAGCCGGGACCAGCCGATGAGGTAGGCCGCGGTGAGGACGAGCGTCGTCCCGAGTGCGACGACGGTCGTGGTGAGCAGCTTGGCGCGGAGCCAGGCCGCCGGGCTGACGGACTGGGTGAGGGAGAGCTTGTACGTCCCCGACTCGAACTCGCGGGCGATCAGCGGGCCCGCGACGAAGACGGCGACGAGCAGGGGGAGCAGGGGGAGGCCGAGGGCGAGCTGTTGCATGGCGCCGCGCAGCAGGTCGTAGCCGCTGCCCCATTCCATGGGGAACTCGGGTTCCTGGCTCGCGTCCCAGATCCGCAGCCCCCCGATCACGGCCAGGGTCACGATCGCCGCCGCGCCCACGAGCCACAGGGTCCGGCGGTACTGGCGGACCGTCACCCAGGAGATGCCCTTCAGGGCGAGCGCGCTCATGCCGGGGTTCCTTCGGGGGTGCGGAGGTGGGCGAGGAGGAGGTCTTCCAGGGAGGGTTCGCTGGTCTCCCAGGGGCCTTCGACCTTGCCCTTGTGGCGGATCAGGGCGGTGAGCTGACGGCCCGTCGTGCGGGACTCGACGATCGTGTGCGGGGCGAGGTCGGCGACGGGGCCGGTGAGCAGGGTGTGCGAGGCGAGGAGTTCGTCGACGGGGCCGGCGAGGCGCACCCGGCCGCGGTGGAGCAGCAGGAGGTGGTCGCAGGCGCCCTCCAGCTCGGTGAGGATGTGGGAGGACATGACGACGGTGGTGCCGTGTTCGGCGGCGTCGGCCATGAGCAGGCCCATGAGCTGGTGCCGGGCGAGCGGGTCGAGGTCGGCCATCGGCTCGTCGAGGAGGAGCAGTTCGGCCCGCTTGCCGAGGGCGAGCGCGAGGGCGACGCGGGTGCGCTGTCCGCCGGAGAGGTCGCGGACGAGGGCGTGCGGGTCGAGCTCGTCGGCGATCACCCGCCGGGCGGCGGCCTCGTCCCAGCGGCCCGGGTTGAGTTCGCGGCCCAGGCGCAGGGTGTCGGCGACGGTGAGCCGGGGGTGGAGCGGCTTGTCCTGGGCCACGTACGCGAGGTGTTCGCGGGCGGGGGCCCGGAGCGTGCCCTCGGTGGGGCGCAGCAGTCCGGCGGCGAGGGCGAGGAGGGTGGACTTGCCGGCGCCGTTGGGGCCGACGAGGGCGCAGACGCGGCCGGCGGGGAGGGCGAAGTCGCACTCCCGCAGGGCCCAGCCGCGGCGCCTTCCTCCGTATTTCTTGCCGAGGAGATCGGCTTCCAGTGCGATGCCGTCCCGTGTCATGCGTCGTCCCCCTCGAAGTGTTCCTTCAGTACGGATGTGAAGAGCGCGGCCACGTCCTCGCGGTCCAGTCCGGCGGTGCGGGCCCGGCGTGCCCAGTCGGCGAGTTCGCCGCGCAGGGGCGAGTCGGCGGGGCCGGTGCCGAGCGTGGCGCGGACGAAGGTGCCGAGGCCCCGGCGGGCCTCGACGAGGCCTTCGCGTTCGAGTTCGCGGTAGGCCTTGAGGACCGTGTTGGGGTTGATGGCCGTCGCTTCGACGACCTCGCGTGCGGTGGGCAGTCGGTCGCCGGGTTCCAGGAGGCCCATCCGGAGGGCCTGTTTCGTCTGCTGGACGATCTGGAGATAGGTGGCGACGCCACTGCGCCGGTCGATGCGGTACTCGACCACGATCCCTTCCACCACCCTTTCACTAATCAAGTAGTGAAAGGGTGGTGCAAAGAAGGGGGCGGTGTCAACCGCCCCCCTGTCCGCGGGACTTACGACTCGGTGCAGTACATCAGGTCGAGCCGGCGAAGCGCGTACACCTCGCCGAACTGGCCCTCGATGCGAGTCTCAGACCGGCGGAGTGTGCGGATGTGTCCTCGGTTCAGTCCTCGGCGTCGTGCGCCCAGTTCATGGTCGACGTGCCTTGCGACGCTGGCGGCCTGCCCGGGAGCGAACCACAGGTCTGGCGTGAGCGATTCGCCAAATACCTGACAGGGGGTGATGGTGACGAACTATTGGCCGAAATGTTGATCATGAAGGACTGGCTGCATACGGTCTCCGCTGACCATGCCAACTATCCCAAGGGGGAACTCCGTGAGTTCTGCACGTCTCACCACCCTGCGTGAGTCCGGCCGGCGAATGGGCGTCGTCGGCCTTGGTGCCGCGGCCGTGCTCGGCCTTGTCACCGCGCCCGCGCACGCCGCCAGCTGGTCCAGCTCCCTCACGGGCGTATCTCCTGGCTTCGAGTCCCGGCGCTGGTACGACTCCGGTGGCACCACCACCATCAAGTTCACCGGCTGCAGCACCGACGGCAGCGTCTCAGTCACCAACGTCACACTCCGCAAGGACACCGTCGGACCCGACCCGTCCTACGTGCGAGCGAGTTTCACGCAGTGCCATGCCAGCAGCACCTCGACCTCCACCGGTTCGTGGTCCGATCACGGCTCGGGTGACTACTACTTCGCCGTCAACGAAGGCGCAACGGGTATCCGTCTCACGGTCAAGTCGCTCACTGTCTCCTACTAAATTCTGCTCCTCCTGGTGCGCCCACCCTGTGTGGGCGCACCAGGAGGAATCTCGTTCCGGCGCCGAGGTACCACCGATGCCCCTGCACTACCAGTCCTGCACCTTCCGTTATCCCCGCACAAGGCGCCCGGTCCTGGATCAGCTCGATCTGGAGTTCTCGCCGGGCCACACTGTGCTCCTCGGACCCAATGGGGCCGGCAAGAGCACTCTGCTCTCCCTCGGCGCCAGCGCCTCGCACCCGCAGGCTGGACTTGTCCGCTACGGAAAGCTCGACCCGGCCAACCGCAGGCACGTGCGGGACTATCGGCACAAGGTGTCCTGGCTGCCCCAGCGCCCTGGATTCCTGCCCGGACTGACCTGCCGAGAGCATGTGGCACACATCGGCTGGCTCAAGGGCATGCGGGAACGCGACGCCTGGCGTGCCGCGCCCGAGGTTATCGAGCGAGTCGGACTCAGTGAAAAGATCAACGAGAAGGTCAAGACGCTGTCCGGTGGCCAGCAACAGCGAATCGCGATCGCCCAGGCGCTGGTTCATGACGCCGAGTTGCTCCTTCTCGATGAGCCCACCGTAGGGCTGGACCCCCACCAGCGACGCAGGTTCCTCGACTTGCTCATCTCGCTACGCGGCACCGTTCATGTGATCGTCTCTACCCACGACATCGGCGACCTCGACCAGGCTTTCGACGAGGTCGTGGTCCTCGAAGCGGGCCGGCCAAGGTTCAAGGGGTCGGTTGAGGAGTTCGCCGGCCACGCCCAACCTGAATGCGCATCGGGTCGGCGTCTGGAGAGCGCCTACGCGGCGCTGCTGGAGGCGGCTGAATGATCACCTGGGCGCATCTCCGGGCCTCGGCTGCACCGTGGCTGGTCCTGCCCGCTTTGTTCTACGTCGGTCTGTACATCGACGACGTCGCCTACCCTGAGCCATCGGGATACGGGGTGGAGTCCGGTGAACTGGCAGCATTCGCCATGGCGGTCATCGCCCCGGTGGTGGCCGGGGCTGCCGCGTGGGAGGCGGGCCGCCACCGCTCGCTGGGCGCGATGCGGGCCACCAGCGCACGCCGCCTCCCCCAGCAGTTCCTTCGAGCCGCAGTGCCTGTCTTGACTCTGCATCTGGTCCTTGTCGTCGGGGCCGTTGTGATTGCCAGCAGAGCGGTAGGGGTGTGGCCTGGCGGCTCTGGGTGGCTCGGCTTGGCGCATCTGGTCGTGCTTCCCTTCGGCTGGCTCATCATCGGCTGGTGTCTGGGGCTCGTCCTGCCCAGGAGCGTTGCGGCTCCTGCCATCGGCATCAGCTGCTGGGCCTGGCTGTCCATGCCGCACGCGACAACCAATCCCTGGTTGCGGCACCTTGGTGGTTTCATCGACGGAACTTCCACTGTCACCGACGTGCGCGAACCCGCCGTGTTCGCAGTGCCGTGGCTCGTGGTCGCGGGCCTCGCCTTCGCTGTCTGGTCCCTGGCCGGTGTGCGCCGGCGACCCGGGACCGCGGCTGTCGGCATCCTGGTAGCGGCAGTTACCTTCGCCGCCGGCCGCAGCGTAGTGATCGACTGGGGCTACCAGCCCCCGACAAGCCCCCGCAGCGTCGCCATGGCCTGTACCGGACAGGCGCCGAGGGTGTGTGTGCCGCCGGAGTACAAGTCCTATGCCAACCAGATGCGCCAGGATGCGCTCCCTCCGATAGGCCGACTGAAGGCCGCCGGGATAACCGCTCCTCAAGAGCTGCGTGTCGCTTCCACCGAGATTCCGCTCAAGCCGGGCGTGTGGCCGCTGTACTGGTCGCTGCCGCCCGTCCCCGGTGGGGGTGACCGTCCCCAGTTCATCGCGGATCTGGCGGAGTCGGCGGTGACCGGATCCGCCGCGCTCGGCGGTGTGGCCGATTGCCGACAGCCGGGCTCTCCCGCCGCTGCTTGGGCCGCCTTGGTGATGGGACTGGACGAGCAGGCCATGCGGCAGGGGATGCTCCCGGCTGATTGGGCGGCGCTCCAGCAGATCCGCAGCCTGTCGGACCAGGAACAGGTCGCATGGTTCAGCAAGGCGGTCCTGAGTCAGAAGCACTGTGCGCAGGGCATGCGATGAACCGCTACGCGATCGCCGTACGACGCTGGTGGACCGTTCCCCTCGCAGCCGTCGCGCTTGTCCTGGTGTGCGGGTCCGTGGGTACCAGCGAGATTCCAGTTCCGAGTCTGGTCGGCGGCATGAGCGGAGCACGCCTTGCCTACTTCACGCCGGTTCTGATCGTCGTCGTCGTTCTGTACTGCCTCGAACGCCGGCTACACGCAGCTGAGAGCACAGCGGTGGCTCCCATCGGCCGGTACGACCGCGGTGCCCTTGTCCTCACCGTGGTGCTTGCGCACGCGGCCGGGTTGATGGTGGGAATGGACGTAGCCCGAAACGTCACTTTCCTTCTCGCCCTGGCCCTTCTCGTACGCCGCCTCGCCAACGAGGCGACGGCAGCGACAGCGGGGTTGTTGTTCCTCATCCTCAACCTCATCCTCGGCCGCACCTATCAGCCCGGGGGCCACTCCTCTCACACCTGGTGGGCCCTGGCGCTCTACCCGGCGGGAAGCATGGCTGCGTGGATGGTTACAGGTGTTCTGTTCGCCTTCGCGTTGACACTGTCGGAGAAACGGCACCCGTGGTGAGTCACCCAGCGAGTACCCGACTTCCTCCGGAGTCATGGAACCCGGCCCACCCGGAGGCCCTGGACACACGGGCTCCGACAGGCAGAACGGCCCACCGGCCACGCCGGCGGGCCGTTCTGCAGGTTTGAGCCTGCGTCCCGCGGGACTTACGACTCGGTGCGGTACATCAGGTCCACCTCGTGCGTGACGAAGCCGAGGCGCTCGTACACCGTCACCGCCGCCGTGTTGTCGGCGTCCACGTACAGCATCGCCGTCGGCAGGCCCTGCGCCGCCAGGTGCCGCAGGCCGGTCGCGGTGAGCGCCTTGCCGAGGCCGCCGCCCTGGGCGTCGGGCAGGATGCCGACCACGTACACCTCGCCGAGCTGGTCCTCGGCGTGCGTCTTCGTCCAGTGGAAGCCGACCAGCCTCCCGTCCTTCTCCGCGAGGAAGAAGCCCTTCGGGTCGAACCAGGTCTCGGCGAGCCGGTCGTCCAGGTCCCGCTGGGTGAGCGAGCCCTGCTCCGGGTGGTGGGCGAAGGCGGCGGCGTTGACCTGGAGCCAGGCCGTGTCGTCCTGGCCGGGGACGAAGGTGCGGACGGTGACGCCCTCGGGGAACACCGGCTCCGGGATGTCCAGGGGCGTCAGGGGCCTGCGGAGCTGGCGCAGTTCGCGGAAGAGCGTCAGGCCGAGGACCTGGGCGAGGTGCCGGGCGGCGGACTTGCCGCCGTGCGCCCAGACGCGCAGCCGCTTGCCGGAGGCGGCGAGCAGGGCGGTGCCGAGCGCCCGCCCGTGGCCGCGGCCGCGGTGACCGGGGTGCACGACCAGCTCGGCGGCCGGGGCCTCGATGGGGTCGGTCTCCTCCAGCTGCGCGTAGCCGTAGAGGTCGGGGCCGACGGTGAGGAGGAAGTGGCGCACGCCCTCGCGACGGCCGTTCCGGAGGTACAGCCGTCCCTGCTCGGAGACGGCGTGCACGCCGTCGGAGCGGTCCGCGGCATCGAGGAGATCCAGTACGTCCTGGATCTGCTCGGGCGTGAGCTCGTCATGCGTGTGGATCTGCCGTCCGGGTTCGAGGGCCGGCGCCGCGTCGGAAGTCATGGCACGAGCCTACGGCGACCCGCGGCCGCGCCGGGGAAAGGCGGCGGCAACTGTCTCGTAACCTGCTACCCCCTGTTGCGCTACGCGCGTTGACTCTAGGCTTCGCTGGCACGTCAGCAGTCGAGAGGCGCACCGGAACGGGCGCGGGGACAAGGGGAGCGATGGCAGCGACACCGAAGAAGAAGAGGGCAGTCACGCGGATACTCGCCGTCGGCGCGGGGCTCGCCACCGTCGGCGCACTCGTCGCCGCGCTGCCCGCGGGCGCCTCGCAGGACGCGCAGGCCCGGCACGGCTCGAACGGCAAGGGCTGGGGCCGCATGGTCGACGTGCAGCTCCTGTCCTTCAACGACCTCCACGGCAACCTGGAGCCGCCGACCGGCTCCTCGGGCCGGCTCACGCGCCTCAAGGAGGACGGCACGACCGAGCTCGTCCAGAACGTCGGCGGCGCCGAGTACCTCGCCACGCATCTGCGGCAGGCCCGTGAGGGCCACCGCTACTCCATCACGGCCGCCGCGGGCGACATGATCGGTGCCTCGCCGCTGCTCTCCGGGCTGTTCCACGACGAGCCGACGATCGAGGCGCTGAACAAGCTGAAGCTCGACGTGAGCTCGGTCGGCAACCACGAGTTCGACGAGGGCGCCCGCGAGCTGAGCCGCATCCAGAACGGCGGCTGTCACCCGACGGAGGGCTGCTTCGAGAAGGGCAAGCGCTTCAAGGGGGCGAAGTTCCCGTACCTCACGGCCAACGTGACGGACGAGAAGAGCCGCAAGCCGCTGCTCGACCCGTACTTCATCTGGGAGCGTGACGGGGTCAAGATCGGCTTCATCGGCGTGACCCTGGAGGGCACGGCGAACATCGTCTCCGCCGAGGGCATCAAGGGCCTGAAGTTCGGCGACGAGGTCGAGACGATCAACAAGTACGCCAAGGTGCTGGAGCGCAAGGGCGTCAAGTCGATCGTCGCGCTGCTCCACGAGGGCGGCCTGCCCGCCTCGGGCGCGTACAACTACGACTGCGACACCCCGGGCGCCGGCGCCGGCATCTCCGGCCCGATCGTGGACATCGCCAAGAACGTCACCCCGCAGGTCGACGCCCTGGTCACCGGCCACACGCACCAGGCGTACGCGTGCTCGATCCCGGACCCGTCGGGCAAGCCGCGCACGGTCACGTCGGCTGCCTCCTTCGGCCGGCTCTACACCGACACGACGCTCACCTACGACCGTCGTACGAAGGACATCGTCCGCACCGCCGTCGCCTCCGCGAACCACGTCGTCACCCGTGACGTGAAGCCGGCCGGGGACATCAGCAAGCTGATCAAGCGCTGGAGCGCGCTGGCCGCGCCGATCGCGAACCGTCCCGTCGGCCACATCGCCGAGAGCATCGAGAACCCGATCGACGCGGTCGAGAAGCCGCTCGGCAATCTGATCGCCGACGCGCAGCTGGCGGGCCTGGCCCCGGCCGACAAGGGCGGCGCCCAGCTCGCGCTGATGAACCCGGGCGGCGTCCGCGCGCCGCTGACCAAGGGTGCGGACAGCGTGGTGACCTACGGTCAGGCGTACACCGTCCAGCCGTTCACCAACATGATGACGGTGGTCGACCTGACCGGCGCCCAGCTCGTCACCGCGCTCCAGCAGCAGGTCAGCGGCGCCAACCTGGCGGCCCCGAAGATCCTCCAGGTGTCGAAGAACGTCACCTACACCCTGGACATGACGAAGGCGGGCGCCGACCGGATCGTGGTCGGCTCGGTGCGGCTGAACGGCGAGCCCATCGACCCGTCGAAGAGCTACCGGGTCGCGATGAACGAGTTCCTCACGGGTGGCGGCGACGGTTTCCCGGTCCTGGCCACCGGTACGAACAAGCTCGTCGGCGCCTCGGACCTCGACATCTTCATCGCCTACCTGACGGCCAACTCGTCGGCCGCCGAGCCGCTCCGGGCCCCGGCGACCGACCGCATCACGGTCGTCAAGTAGTCCTCCGAGGTCTTCGAACCCCGAAGACGGGGGCCGTCCTCCGCCGGTCCGGCGCAGGACGGCCCCCGTTCGTCATGGCTTCCGCACCCTGGCGGAGATTGACGCGGACCTGTCATTATCCGGTCCATGGAGCGACGACGCTTTCTCGCCGGGGCCCTCGGGGCCGGGGCCGTACTGCTCGCCGGGGCGCCCGGGGCGCGGGCCGCGGCCGTGGACACACGCGCGTGGATGGGGGCGCACCCGGACGGGACCCCCCTCCAGCGGCTCACCATCCCCGGCACCCACGACTCCGGCGCCCGCTTCGGCGGCCCCTGGTCCGAGTGCCAGAACACCACGATCGCGCAGCAGCTCGCCGCCGGAATCAGATTCCTCGACGTACGGTGCCGGGTCACCGGCGGCTCCTTCGCCATCCACCACGGCGCCTCGTACCAGAACATGATGTTCGGCGACGTCCTCGTCGCCTGCCGCGACTTCCTGGCCGCCCACCCCTCCGAGACCGTCCTGATGAGGGTCAAGCAGGAGTACTCCTCGGACTCCGACGCCACCTTCGGCGCCGTCTTCACCGACTACCTCGACAACCGGGGCTGGCGCCCGCTGTTCCGCGTCGGCGACACCGTCCCCTCCCTGGGCGAGGCCCGCGGCAAGGTCGTCCTCGTCGCCGACAACGGCGGCCTGCCCGGCCTCAAGTGGTGGGACGGCGGGGCCATCGCGCTCCAGGACGACTGGAACGCCCTGCCGAACGCCAAGTACCCCAAGATCGAGGCCCACTACCGCAGGGCCGTCGAGCAGCCCGGCAAGCTGTACATCAACTTCGTCAGCACGTCCGCGTCCCTGCCGCCGCGGTGGAACTCCGACAACCTCAACCCCCGCGTCCACGGCTTCCTGGACGGCACGGCGAACACCTGGAAGGGCCTCGGCATCACCGTCCTGGACTACCCGAACACCCGCTCAGGCCTCGTCGAGTCCCTCATCCGCCACAACTGACGGCGGCGGCGTCGGCGCCCCCGGCAGCCGTACCGTCGCCACCGTGCCGCCGCCCTCCGCCGGAGACAGGTCGACCGAGCCGCCCGCGTGGTCGACCGTCCGGGCCACGATCGACAGGCCGAGGCCCGAGCCCGGCAGGCTCCGCGCCGAGGGCGACCGCCAGAAGCGGTCGAAGACGTGCGGAAGCTCGTCCGGGGCGATGCCGGGGCCCTGGTCGCGGACCGTCAGCTCGCCCCGCATCAGCGTCACCTCGACCGTGCCCCGGGGCGGCGAGAACTTCACCGCGTTGTCCAGGACGTTCATCAGCGCCCGCTCCAGGGCGGCCGGTTCCGCCCGCACGTACCAGGGCGCCAGCTCCGTGACGAAGCTCAGCTCCGGGCCGCGCAGCCGCGCCCGGTCCAGGGCGGTCCGCAGGATCGTGTGCAGCGGGACCACTTCGAGCGGCTCGCGCCGGTCCGCGTCCGGCCGCGCCAGCTCCTGGAGATCGCCGATCAGCGCCGCCAGCTCCGTCATCTGCGCCTTCACCGAGGCCATCAGGGCCCGCCGGTCCTCCGGCGGGATCGCCCGGCCGGTCTCCTCGCTCCGCGCGAGCAGCTCGACGTTCGTACGGAGCGAGGTCAGCGGTGTACGGAGTTCGTGACCTGCGTCCGCGATCAGCTGCGACTGCCGGTCCCGGGAGGTGGCGAGCGCCGCCGTCATCGCGTTGAACGAACGCGAGAGGCGGGCGATCTCGTCCTCGCCCTCCACCGGGATCCGCACCGTCAGGTCCTCGGTCGCGGCCACGTGCTCGACCGCCCCGGTCAGCCGGTTCACCGGCTCCAGGCCGGTCCGCGCCACCCACAGGCCGGCCGCGCCCGCGCCGACGACACCGATCCCGGAGACCAGGAGCAGCACCCAGCGCAGCGTGGACATCGAGTTGTCGATCTCGGCGAGCGGCCGGGCGACGGAGACGGCGAGCGCGATCGGGCCCTCCTGCGGGTAGGTGTAGACCCGCATCTCCCGCCCGGCGTCGTCCTTCACCGTGTGCAGGGCGTGCTCCAGCTGCCCCCGCGCCACCGCGAGGTCACCGGGCCCGGCCGGGATCGCGGCCTTCCCCGAGGTGCACACGCTGCCGTTGCCGAGGATCACCTGCACCGTGTACGAGCCCGCCACCGGCGGCGGTGTGGTGCCCTGACGGCACAGCGCGAGCAGGCTCTGCACCCCGTTCGCGTCGAGCCGGGTGCTGCGCAGCGAGGAGTCCATCTCGGCCTCCAGCTGCGCCCGGGTGACGAACCAGCAGGCGAGCGACACCGCCGCGACGGCCAGCGCCACCGCGACCGCCGTGAGCAGCGCGAGCCGTGAGCGCAGCGGCCGGGACCGGAACCAGGCCAGGGGATTCCGCGGACCCCGCCGGTCCTTCGGGGGAATCGTCACTCCCCGCCTCCTCCGCGCAGCGCGTATCCCACGCCCCGCACCGTGTGCACGAGGCGCGGCTCGCCGCCCGCCTCCGTCTTGCGCCGCAGGTACATCACGTACACGTCCAGCGAGTTCGAGCTCGGTTCGAAGTCGAAGCCCCACACGGCCTTGAGGATCTGCTCCCGGGTCAGCACCTGCCGGGGGTGCGCCAGGAACATCTCCAGGAGGGTGAACTCCGTCCGCGTCAGCTCCACCGTCCGCCCGCCCCGGGTGACCTCGCGGGTGGCCAGGTCCATCCGCAGGTCCTCGAAGGCGAGCACGTCGGTCTCGGCGGGGGCGGCGGCCGTGGCCCGGGCGTACGAGCTGCGCCGGAGCAGCGCCCTGATCCGGGCGAAGAGCTCGTCCAGTTCGAAGGGCTTCACGAGGTAGTCGTCCGCGCCGGCGTCCAGCCCGGTGACCCGGTCGCCGACCGTGTCGCGGGCGGTGAGCATGAGGATCGGCACGGTGGATCCCGAGGCCCTGATGCGGCGGGCCGCCGTCAGCCCGTCCATGCGGGGCATCTGGACGTCGAGGACGACGAGATCGGGGGCGTACGGCTCCATCCGGGCGAGCGCGTCCAGGCCGTCGACGGCGTCCTGCGTCCCGTACCCCTCGAAGGCGAGGCTGCGGCGCAGGGCCTCCCGCACGGCGGGTTCGTCGTCGACGATGAGGATGCGCTCGGCTTCGTTCTGCTGTCCCGTCATGGGCTCAGCGTCGCACGCGACCCGGTCGCCGGTCAGTTGTCGCCGCCCGCGCGCAGGCTGTCCAGGTCGGCCTTCAGGGTGTCGACCGGGATGGCGAATCCGAGACCGACGCTTCCGGCGGTGGAACCGTTCGAGGCGCTCGGCGAATACATGGCCGAATTGATTCCGATGATCTCGCCGTTCATATTGATCAACGCGCCGCCGGAATTCCCGGGATTGAGCGAGGCGTCCGTCTGGAGCGCCTTGTACGTGGTCTTGGACGAGCCGGTGTCGCCGTTGAACTGCTGTCCGCCGAACTCGAACGGCCAGCCCTGCCGCGGGTCGTACCGCTGGTCCTGCTGCCCGTTGCCGTTGCCGCTGTCCTCGTCCTTGGCGACGGTCACGTCCCGGTCGAGGGCGGAGACGATGCCGCTGGTCACGGTCCCGGTGAGGCCCTCGGGGGAGCCGATCGCCACGACCTGGTCGCCGACCCGCACCTTGGAGGAGTCGCCGAGCGTGGCGGCCTTGAGGCCGGAGGCGCCCTTCAGCTTGATGAGGGCCAGGTCCTTGTCGGGATCCGTGCCGACGACCTCGGCCGGGTAGGTCTTGCCGTCGCTGAGCCGCACGGTGATCTCGGACGCGCCGGAGATCACGTGGTTGTTGGTGACGATCTCGCCGTCGGAGGTGATGATCACGCCGGAGCCGGTGGACTTGCCGGCGTTCGAGCTCGCGGAGATCTCGACGATGGAGGGGGAGACGGCCTCGGCGACGCCGGCGACCGTGCCCGTGCTGCTCGCGGCCACGTTGACCCCGCTCACCTGCGAGGAGGCGGCGACGGGGGTGTCGGAGCCGAGCTGCTGGAGCAGGGTCGCGGTGCCGCCGCCGATCGCCGCGGCGGCGATGGCCACGGCCGCCATGAGGCCGACGCCGCGCCTGGCCCGGCGCCGGGGGCGCGGGCCGTGGCCATCGTCCGGAGCGGTGGTGACGGGCGGGACGGGCGGAGCCGGCGGCGGCACGTGCCCGCCGGACGGCCAGATCGTGGTGCCGGGCTCGGTGACGATCGGCTGGGCGGCCGTCCGGCCCTCGCCCGCCGGGGCGTGCGGCCCGGCGGCGCCAGGACCGGCGGGGAAGGACTCGGTGGGGAACGGCTGGGGAGCGGTCCGCTCGTACGCGTCCGGCTGCGGAGCCGGTGCGTACGGCGGCCTCGGCGGCTGCGGCGGATAAGGGGGCTGCGGCTGCTGATCCTGGAAGTCCGTCATGGCTATGACTCTCGGAGCCGTTCATGAGAGCCGTCTGAGGACCGGCTGAGAAGCCCGACAGAACCCTGTATGCCCGAAATAAAGAACCCTCCCCGGAGGGAGGGCTCTCGGCGGGGACCCGCGCTCAGCCGCCGTCGCAACCGCAGGAGCGGCGGACGACCAGGGCCGACGGGAAGAGCTTCACGCGCTCGCGGCGCGAGCCCGCCACCCGGAGCGAGTCGTCCAGGACCAGGTCCACCGCCGCCCGCGCCATCGCCGGCCGGTCCGAGGAGATCGTGGTCAGCGGCGGATCGGTCAGCGCCGCCTCCTTCACGTCGTCGAAGCCCGCGACCGCCAGCTCCGTGGGCACCTCGATGCGCAGCTCGCGCGCCGCCCGCAGGACACCGAAGGCCTGGTCGTCGGTGGAGCAGAAGATGGCCGGCGGCCTGTCCGGGCCGGCCAGCAGCTTGAGGGCCACCTGGTAGGCGTCGTAGCGGTTGTACGGGGCCTGGAAGAGCCGGCCCTCGATCGAGCGGCCCGCCTCCAGCATGGCCCGGCGCCAGCCCTCCTCGTGGTCGGCGACCGGGTCGCCGACGGCCGGGGTGTTCGGGATGCCGCCCATGCACGCCACGTACGCGTGACCGTGCTCCAGGAGGTGCCGGGTGGCGAGCTGGGCGCCGCCGACGTCGTCGGTCACGACGGCGACGTCGTCGAGCGCCTCGGGCCGCTCGTGCAGCAGCACCACGCGCGCGTCCCAGGCCTCGATCTCGCTCGCGGCCCGCTCGCTCATGCCCTGGCTGACCAGGATCAGTCCGGAGACCCGCATGCCGAGGAAGGCCCGCAGGTAGTGCACCTCGCGCTCGTCGCGGTAGTCGGAGTTGCCGACGAGGACCATCTTCCCGCGCTCGGCGGCGGCCTGCTCGACCGCGTGCGCCATCTCCGCGAAGAACGGCTGCCGCGCGTCCGGGACGATCATGCCTATGAGGTCCGTGCGCCGGGACGCCATGGCCTGGGCGACCCGGTCGGGACGGTAGCCCAGCTCCTTGATCGCGGCGAGGACACGCTCGCGCGTGGCCGGGGCGACCGGCCGGGGTCCGTTGTTGATGACGTAGCTCACGACCGCGGTCGAGGTACCTGCCAGTCGAGCTACGTCATCCCGCGTCACCTTGGCCACGCGCGGCAGTCTACGCGGGGTGACCTACCTACCGGCAGGTCGCACTGTGGCATCTGACACGTTCCTGTCCTCCAGCGGGGTGACACCGCCCGTGGCGTCCTTGACGCCGGTGCCGGAGGGGGCCCCCGCCTTGGCCCGGGCCTCCTCCTTGGCCCGCGCCTCCTCGGCCGCCCGCTCGACCTTCTCCGGGGTGACGAAGCGGTAGCCGACGTTGCGGACGGTCCCGATGAGCGACTCGTGCTCGGGGCCCAGCTTGGCCCGCAGCCGCCGCACGTGGACGTCGACCGTCCGGGTGCCGCCGAAGTAGTCGTACCCCCAGACCTCCTGGAGGAGCTGCGCGCGCGTGAAGACCCGGCCCGGGTGCTGGGCCAGGTACTTGAGGAGCTCGAACTCCTTGAAGGTCAGGTCGAGGACCCGGCCCTTGAGCTTCGCGCTGTACGTCGCCTCGTCGACCGACAGGTCTCCGTTGCGGATCTCCATGGGGGAGTCGTCCGCGACGATCTGCTGGCGGCCCATCGCGAGCCGCAGCCGCGCCTCGACCTCGGCGGGTCCCGCCGTGTCGAGGAGGACGTCGTCGATGCCCCAGTCGGCGGTGACGGCCGCGAGGCCGCCCTCGGTGACGACGAGGATCAGCGGACAGCCGGGCCCCGTGGAGCGGAGCAGCTGGCAGAGCGAACGCACCTGGGGAAGGTCGCGCCGCCCGTCGACGAGGATCACGTCCGCGCCGGGGGTGTCCACGAGGGCGGGGCCCTCGGCCGGGGCGACCCGGACGTTGTGCAGCAGCAGACCGAGTGCCGGAAGCACTTCGGTGGAAGGCTGGAGGGCGTTGGTCAGGAGCAACAGTGAACTCATCGCGCCCCACCCCCGAGCCCTCGGCTTCGGTCGGGCAGGGGTGTCACCCGTGCCGTCGGCCGGTCGTGCTTCGTTCGCTCGCTCATCACGCGGTTCCTCCTCGGTCCCTGCGAGGACGTGCACTGCTTCGTACAGATCACTACCGGCTCTCGCGCCCTGAGAGCTTTTGTTCATCCGTCCGTAACAACGGTCGGAAAACGCAAAAGGACCCGGGGGCTGCGTCGCCCGGATCCTCTGCCCAGCAGAATAGCCCACATGAGTTCAGAGGGAGAGGGTCGATTTCATATGGCGGATGTCTCCCTGATCACTTCCGGATCCCGGCGTGCAATGTTGCGTACGGATGACGATGTCCGGATCGAGGCGGTTTACGAACCCTCCACGGCAAGTGTCACCGATACGGCGGTGGTCGTCGCCCACGGGTTCACCGGGTCGGCCGACCGGCCCGCCGTCCGGCGCGCCGCCCGGGTCTTCGCGGAGCGAGGCGCCGCCGCCGTCGTCACCTTCTCCTTCCGTGGCCACGGGGGATCCGGCGGCCGCTCCACCGTCGGCGACCGGGAGGTCCTCGACCTGTCCGCCGCCGTCCGCTGGGCCCGGGAGCTCGGCCACGCGCGCGTGGCGACGGTCGGCTTCTCCATGGGCGGGTCCGTCGTCCTGCGCCACGCCGCCCTGGACCGGGGACCGGAGGGACGCGCCGACGCGGTCGCCGCCGTCTCCGCGCCCGCCCGCTGGTACTACCGGGGTACGGCTCCGATGCGCCGGCTCCACTGGGTGGTCACCCGGCCGACGGGCCGCCTGGTCGGGCGGTACGGGTTCCGCACCCGGATCGACCGGCGCGCCTGGGACCCCGTGCCGCTCTCCCCCGTGGCGGCGGTGCCGCTGATCGCGCCGACCCCGCTGCTGATCGTGCACGGCGACCGGGACGCGTACTTCCCGCTCGACCATCCGCGCATGCTGGCCGGGGCGGGCGACGCGGAACTCTGGCTGGAGCGGGGGATGGGCCACGCCGAGAACGCGGCGGACGAGGAGCTGCTCGCCCGGCTCGGGGACTGGCTGACGCGCGCATAGACCATCATGGAGGGCGGCGCGCACACGAACGAAGGGAGCGCCGCTATGGCAGCGGGAACCATCCGCTACTGGGCCGCGGCCAAGGCCGCGGCCGGTGTCGCGGAGGAGCCGTACACGGCCGAGCACCTCGCGGAGGCGCTCGACGCGGTCCGCGCGGAGCACCCGGGCGAGCTCGTCCGGGTCCTCCAGCGGTGCTCCTTCCTGGTCGACGGGAACCCCGTCGGGACCCGGAGCCATGAGACGGTACGGCTTGCCGAGGGCGGCACGGTCGAGGTGCTCCCCCCGTTCGCAGGAGGGTGAACCCCAGAGCATGAGCAACGACCAGTACCACGGCGGTCAGCAGTACGACCCGTACGCGAACGGCCAGGGACAGGGGCAGGGACAGGGACAGCCGGGCCCCGACGTCACGCAGACGTGGGAGGGCCAGACCTGGGACACCACGTACCAGCCGGCCGTCTCGTACGAACAGCTCCAGGCCGACCGGGCCCGGGCCGCACAGGCCGCGGCGGCGCCGCTGCAGGAGCAGCACCAGCACCAGCACCAGGCTCAGCACCAGCACCAGCACCAGCACCAGGCTCAGCACCCGCACCAGCACCAGGCCCCGTACCAGCCCCCGGTGTCCTACGGGGCGCCGGAGGCGCACCAGCAGCAGCAGCCGTACGCACCGCAGCCGTACGCGGAGCAGCCGTCCGGTCAGCAGCCGTACGAGCAGCCGTACGGTCAGCAGTCGTACGAGCAGCCGTACGCGCCTGCGCGGACCCCGTACACGGCGCACGAGTCGTACGGGGCCCCCGCCGCGTACGGCGACGAGCCCGCCCCGGCCGCCGGCCCGGGCCAGGTCCCGGCGGCGGCCGTACCCCCGGGCACCGCCCCGCCGGTCCAGGCGGGACCTTCCTACTCCTCGCCCACCACCTCGGGGAACACGCGGATCACCGACGCCCAGCGCGCCCGCGCCGAAGGCCGCTCGCCCGTCATCGAGCCCGGGATGCAGCCCGCCGCCCTGACCGCCGTCCTCGGACTGCTGCTCGCCGGGGGCGCCGCCCTCGGCACGTACGGGCTCCTCGTCCCGCTCGTCCTGCTCCAGGGCCTCACCGCCGCCGGCTGGTTCCGGCTCAACGGCATGTGGCCCGCCCGGCAGGGCATCGCCCTCGCCTTCGCGGGCGGCCTCGCCGCCGACGCCGCCCTGCTCGTCACCGGCCGCGAGCACGCGGCCGCCGCGATCCTGGGCACGCTCGGCGTCTGGGTGCTGCTCTGCCTCGTCCTCCAGCTGCGCAGCCACGCGGACCCGGACGAGCGCATGTACGGCCTGATGGCCACCATCGCCTCGGCGGCGCTCACCGTCATCGCCACCGGACACCTCGGCGCCGCCTCCGACGCGGTCGTCGTCGGCGGCATCGCGGTCGCCGCCACCGTCCTCGCCCGCGCGCTCCCGCTGCCCGGCCCCGTCTCGCTCGTCGCCGCGCTGCTCGCCGCGGCGGGCGCGGGGATCGCGGCCGGCGGACTCACCGACCTGGGGGCCTCCGGGGCGCTGCTCGGCCTCGGCGCCGGGGTCTGCGCGCTCGTCGGCCTGCGGGTCGCCAGCTACGACTACCCGTCCCGCTTCGTGCACATGACGGCCGGTGTCGCGCTGCCGCTGACGGCCGCCGCGCCCGCCGTCTACCTGCTGGGCAGGGCCCTGGCCTGAGCCCACGCACGGGCACCGGTCCGTCCCCGGCGCATCCCTGATCCGGCCCCGGTCCGTCCCTGACGGGACCCTGATCCGGACGGGGCACGGGAACCAAGCGGCCCCCCGACACGTCGATCTTCGTGTCGGGGGGCCGAAACATATTCATGTCGATTCGGGGGACGTGCAGCCCATGCGAGCACTGCGGATTCTGTTGATCGTGGCCGTCGTGCTGGGCGGGGTCCTCGTGGGGATCGACCGGCTGGCCGTGTCGTGGGCCGAGTCGGAGGCGGCCGGCCGGGTGAAGCTCTCCTCCGCCTACGACAGCACCGATTCCCTCGACGTGGAGATCAAGGGCTTCCCGTTCCTCACCCAGGTCGCGGACCAGCGGTTCGACGAGGTCGACGTGAAGGCGACCGGGATCACGACGACGGCGGGCGACCGGCGCATACGGGTCGGCGAGCTGACCGTGGCGCTGCGGGACGTGACCGTGACCGGGAACTGGTCGGGCGCGAAGGCCGGCTCGGCGAGCGGGACCGCCCTCATCTCGTACGCGGACCTCACGGCGGCCTCCGACCGGGAGGCCACCGTCGCCTACGGCGGCAACGGCAAGGTGAAGGTGACCGGCAGCGTGGAGATCATGGGCCGCAGCCTGACCCGTACGGTCCTCTCGACGGTCACCCTGGTGAACGGCGACACCATCCGGGTCCGCGCCGACAAGGTGCCCGGCGAGGGCATCCCGGGCGTCGAGGACCTGGTCCGCGCGCGCACCGACTTCGAGCGGCCGATCGGCGCCATAGCGGGGATGAAGGTGGAGAAGATCGAGCCGCGACCGGACGGCCTGGCCGTCTCCGTGAGCGGCAAGGACGTCGTCCTGGCGGGCTGACGTACTCGTTGGTCACATGCTGAGACGAGTCTGTCCGATCCGCAGAAACAGAGCCCGACGCCTCGGCGCCGAGGCGTCCCCGGCCGTCCTCCCCCGCGCTCGCGTCTCGCATCTCGGACGATCGCGTCTCAAAATACGACACGCCGGTGACACGGCCGCCTGTCCGTCCCTACGATCGTGGGCATGAAGCGACAGGCGGATCTCACGAAGCGGCGGGCAGTAGACCTGTGCCGCGTCGCCGCCATGCTCTGTCGCCCCGTCTGAGCGGGACTCACCACTCCCGTATTCCTCAGGCCCTCCGACCGAGGTCGGGGCCGCCCGTGTAGCCGTACGCACGTCACCGACGCACGCTCCGCTTGCCCGCGACTCGCGCGACGAGGCGTACCGCACCACACCCGCACCACACCGCCGCACACTGCCCCGGAGGAGAACAACATGGCTCGCAGCGACGTCCTGGTCGACGCGGACTGGGTCGAGGCCAACCTCGACAACCCGCAGGTCGCCCTCGTCGAGGTCGACGAGGACACCTCGGCCTACGAGAAGAATCACATCCGCAACGCCATCCGGATCGACTGGACCCAGGACCTCCAGGACCCGGTCCGCCGCGACTTCATCGACCAGGAGGGCTTCGAGAAGCTCCTCTCGGCCAAGGGCATCGCGAACGACACCACGGTGGTCCTCTACGGCGGCAACAACAACTGGTTCGCCTCCTACGCCTACTGGTACTTCAAGCTCTACGGCCACCAGGACGTGAAGCTCCTCGACGGCGGCCGCAAGAAGTGGGAGCTCGACTCCCGCGACCTGGTCGACGGCTCCCAGGTCCCGAACCGCCCGGCCACCGAGTACAAGGCCAAGGCCCAGGACGCCTCGATCCGCGCCTTCCGTGACGACGTCGTCTCCGCGATCGGCGCCCAGAACCTGGTCGACGTCCGCTCGCCCGACGAGTTCTCCGGCAAGCTGCTCGCCCCGGCGCACCTCCCGCAGGAGCAGTCGCAGCGCCCCGGCCACGTGCCGAGCGCCCGCAACATCCCGTGGTCGAAGAACGCCAACGACGACGGCACCTTCAAGTCGGACGACGAGCTCAAGGCCCTCTACGAGGACGAGCAGGTCGACCTGGCGAAGGACACCATCGCCTACTGCCGCATCGGTGAGCGCTCCGCGCTCACGTGGTTCGTCCTGCACGAGCTGCTCAACGTCACGAACGTCAAGAACTACGACGGCTCGTGGACCGAGTACGGCTCCCTCGTCGGCGTCCCGATCGAGCTCGGCGCCAACAAGTAACCCCCGGATCCTCCCCTCCTCCGGACCCCTCGACCGTAAGGACAGAACACCATGTGTGGAGCGCAGCCCGGCGGCCCCGACGCCTCGACGATCAAGCCCGGTGAGACCACCATCCAGGGCTTCGTGACCAAGGACGGCGAGCCCGTCACGGGTTACGTCCGCCTCCTGGACTCGACCGGCGAGTTCACGGCCGAGGTCCCGACCTCCGCCACCGGACAGTTCCGTTTCTACGCGGCCGAGGGCACGTGGACCGTTCGCGCCCTGGTTCCGGGCGGCACCGCCGACCGTCAGGTCGTGGCGCAGCACGGTGGCCTCGCCGAGGTCGCCATCGCGGTCTGACCCGCGACACCGAACCGGCCGAAGGGCCGTGCCTCCTGGGGGGTTGGACGCCATTTCCAGGACTAGAGGCACGGCCCTTCGGTCGTACCCTTGAGGGTGTGTACGCACGACGTCGCCACGTCTACTTCTGGATGATGGGCGCCTGCCTGCTGCTGTTCGTGGGCGCCTGGGCCGTCGTGCGGCTCTTCTCGATGCCGGTGGCCGTCGGCATGTGCGTGGTGGCCATGGTCATCCCCCCGGTCGCCGCGATGGTCGCGAACCGCCGGGGCCCCGAGGACCGCTGGTGGGACGACCCTTCGGGGGACCCGAAGTCGGACGAGTGGTGGGACGAACTCGACGGCAGGAAGCGCCGGGGTCCCTAGGACTCCGGCCACGGATCGCGGCCTGTACCGGTTCCCGGTGAGCGGTGCGGAACCGCCGGCCCGGCCCGGACGTCGAAGGGCCATGGCTGAGAGAGCTGGACGGATATTCTGCGCCCTCGCGGTGGTCGCCGGGGTGCTCACGGGCTGCGTCAAGGCCGACGAGGGCGTGGTGGCCGTCGGTACGACACCGCCCGTCGGTACGGCATCGCCCGTCCGGACGACACCGCCGGTCCGGACGATTCCCTTCGACCTCTACACGCACTGCGGCATCGACGAGGCCCGAGTCGGCTCGACGTACTTCGAGGCGGAGACCCCGCTCTCCGACGGCTCGGGAAACCCGCCCGACGGGTGGGACAACCCGACCCAGCGCGGCACGATGACCCTGAGGTCCGAGACGGAGGCCGTCTTCACCGACGATGCCGGGCACGAGGTGACGTTCCGTGCCCGGCCCGGTGCGACCGCCTTCAAGCGCATCTGCGCCTAGGGCCTGTCGCCGGGGAGGAGCCGGTCAGTAGACGAGCGCCTGGGTCTCGTCGGCCATCGCCTCCTGGACGAAGAGCTGGGCTCCGGCGATGCGGAAGCCCTCCAGGAGGTCCTTCTCCTCGATCTCGCGGCGGGCCGCGCACTGGGTGCAGACCGTGATGCGGCCGCCGGCCGCCAGGATCGAGTCGATCAGGTCGGGCAGCGGGGCCGCGTGCGGGAGCTCGAACTCCGCGGCGCGGCCCGGAAGGGCGAACCACGAGGACTCGCCGGTCAGCCAGAGCGAGACCTCGACGCCGCTGGCGGCGGCGACGGCGGCCACCGTGAAGGCCTGGGAGCAGCGTTCGGGGGCGTCGGCCCCCGCGGTCACCTTGAGCACGAGCTTCTTCGCCATATGCCGAACTGTAATGCGCGGCACTGCAACCCCATGCGCCCCTCAGGTGTCAGCTGGGTGCGCGGGTAACGGAATCCGCGCTTCAGGTCTCGTGGGGGGACTCTTGAGCAACGAAGAAAGTATCCAAAATACGGATACGGGCGGGGAGACGGCGCCACCGCCGACCCCGTCCGCCGTGGCGGAGACGGCCACGGAGACCGCGACCTTGACGGATGCGGTGGCGGTCACGGAGACCGCGACCGCGGCCCCGACCGTGACCGAGGCCGCGGCTCCGGTCGTACGGCCCCGTCGCGTCCTGCGTACGGTCGGGCTGATCGCGGTCGCCGCCGTCCTCGGCCTCATCGGCGGGACCGCCGTCGGATACGGCGTCCAGGCGGACCGCGAGCCGACCCCGCTCCCGCCGCTGAACCAGCCGGCCCTCGCCTACCCGAAGCCCCTCCCGAAGGACAAGGCACCGGATCCGCTCCCTGCCTCGGAGGACCGCCGGGCGAAGTCCCAGGGCGACCTGCGGAAGCTGCTGGTCCCGAAGCCCGCGGGTGCGAAGAAGGACGAGTTCGGGGACGCCGACGGCTGGCAGTCCGTTCCCGATTTCGCCTCCGACTTCGAGCGGGCCGGGAACGCGCTGAGCCACCAGCTGGAGCTGGGGATCCGCCGCGTCGCGGTCACGTCCTGGAAGACGGGCGCGGACCGGGTGTCCGAGATCCGCCTGGTCCAGTACCGGGCCGGAGACGTACTCGGCGCGCGGGAGCACGTCGAGGACCAGCAGGGCTACATGTCCGACGAGGAGTACGCCGAGAACGAGGGCGAGGAGCTCAAGGGCTCCGGCAACGGCCGCTACTACGTCTTCCCCGTGCACCGGGAGTCC
Organism: Streptomyces sp. NPDC002057; assembly: GCF_040296665.1. Classification (NCBI taxonomy): domain Bacteria; kingdom Bacillati; phylum Actinomycetota; class Actinomycetes; order Kitasatosporales; family Streptomycetaceae; genus Streptomyces; species Streptomyces sp. NPDC002057. The sequence continues at coordinate 56,720 of NZ_JBEOXR010000026.1, read as the reverse complement.
GGCTACATGGACCTCTACCAGGCCAGGGCCTACTTCTACCGCGGCGACATCGCGGTCGAGATCTTCGTCTTCGACACGAAGAAGATCTCGGAGAACGACATCCGTTCGCTGGCCGAGCGACAGCTGGGGCGCCTGTGAGTGAGGACCGGAACGACGTGACCGTACCCACCGGACCGGACGCCGGTCCCGCCGCCGACGCCACCGCCGCTCCCGCCGGCGGGACCGCCGAGCCGTCGCCGCGTCGCAAGCGCGGCGCGGGCCGCGTCCTGCTCGGGATCGTGCTGCCCTCCGTGCTGGTCCTCGGCGTGGCGGGCGGCGGTGTCGCGTACACCGCCGTCACCGTCTCCTCCGCTGACCGCACCGCGCCGACGCAGGTGTGGTCCGCGCCGGAGCCGGTCGCGAACGACGAGGACCCGGCCGAGACCGCCGCGCGCGGCAGGGCGGGGACGCCGCTGAGCAAGCTGCTGCTGCCCGTGCCGGAGGGCTACGAGCTCGGTCCCGACCAGGAGCTGTACGGGAACGACGGCGAGCTCGGCGAGAAGGACGCCGTCGCGCTGATGAAGCGGGAGGGCGAGGGGCTCTCCGGCAAGAAGCGGCGCGCGTACGAGAAGGGCGTCGACCGGCTCGGCCTCCAGGGCGTCGCGGTCCGTACCTACGCCGACCTGGACGAGGCGGCCGTCATCACCGTCCACATCACGCGGATGAAGGACAAGAAGCGGATCAAGGAGAGCTTCCGGCTCCGCACGGAGGTCCTGGAGGCCCTGGAGTTCCCGAAGGGACCCAAGGTCAAGGACCACCGGAACGCCGCCTGCTACCTGGTGCCCGAGGACGAGACGCTCAAGAAGAAGGAGCGGGAGGAGCGGCTCGACGGCATGATCTGCCTCGCCTACGACTCCGAGGTCATGGTCGCGGTCACGGCGGCGAGTGCCCGGCCGTTCGACCGGGCGGCCACGGCCGACCTGCTCAGGAAGCAGCTCGACCACATCGAGTCCCCGGGGGAGTACGTATGACCGAGCAGTCCCAGACCCAGACCCACGCCCAGCCCGTGCCCGAGGCCCAGGCCCAGCCCGTGCCCGAGGCCCAGGCCCAGCCCGTGCCCGAGGCCCAGGCCCAGGCCCGGCCCGAGGCCCGGACCGAGGTCGAGCCCAAGCCCGCCGCCGCGCCGAAGAAGTCCCGGCGGCCGTTGCTGTGGGGGATCGCCCGCTGGACCGCCGCGGTCCTCGTCTGCGGCGGGGTCGGGGCCGGTTCGGCCCTGGGGATCACGTCCATGGAGCGCACCGACGTGCCCGGTCTCGCGACCGAGTCCGACGGCCGCTGGACCTACCCGAAGATCGCCCTGCCGGCGCTGCCCGAGGGGGTCCAGCGTCCGTACACCGACGGCAACAGGGGCGAGATCCACCACGCCGACCTGCGCGCACTCGTCCTGCCCGCCCCGGTGGGCGCGAAGGTCGACCCCCGCCTCGACGGTGGCTGGATCGGTCTCGACACCTACCTCGAACACTTCGACGCCGACGACCGGGGCGAGGTGAAGGAGGCCCTGGCCGACTCCGCCCTGCGGCACATCGCCGCCCGCGGCTGGACGACGCCGGACGGTACGTCCACCCGGATCTACCTGCTGCGGTTCTCGTCGGTCGCGTTCGCCGAGGCGTTCAAGGACGACATCCTGGACACGGGCACGCGCGGCTTCAAGCTCCCGGCCGGGGTCGACGCGGAGACGCAGGCCACCTCGGTGGAGGAGGTCCGGCTGAGCTACCTCTCCCTGTACGCCTTCGACGAGGAGAAGCCGTACGGGCCGGAGCAGACCCGCTGGGCGTACCTCCAGGCGGGCGACACGCTCGCGCTCGTCGCCCAGAGCCGGAAGGGGGAGGCGGCGGCCGTGCCCTTCCAGCAGGCCGTCGCGCTCCAGGCGCAGCTGCTCGGCTGACCGCAGCGCGCGAGACCCACCTCACCGAGTGGGCCGGACCCCCGCCCACTAAGCTGGGGTTCGGCCCGTTCCGCCTTCACCGCTCAGTCGAGGAGCACCCTGTGATCATTTTCTTCGAAACGCTGCTGGTCCTGGTCGCCGTGGGCGTGCTCGCCTTCACCGGACTGGTCGTGAAGAAGCTGTACCAGGGCCAGCGCTAACCACTTCTAGAGAACGCCAGAGCTGCTCATGATCGAGATCCCGTCCGACCTCAATCCGGACCTCGTCCCCCTCGCGTTCCTGCTCGGTACGTGGGAGGGCGCGGGTGTCTCCGACTTCCCCGGTGCCGAGAAGTGCAACTTCGGCCAGTCCGTGACGTTCAGCCACGACGGCCGGGACTTCCTCGAGTACACGTCCCACTCGTGGGTCCTGGACGCCGAGGGCAACAAGGTCCGTCCGCTGGAGAGCGAGAGCGGCTACTGGCGCATCGACAAGAACCGCAAGGTCGAGGTCGTCATGGTCCGCGACCAGGGCATCGTCGAGATCTGGTACGGCGAGCTCGCCGACCAGAAGCCGCAGATCGACCTGGCGACGGACGCCGTCGCCCGCACCGCGGCCTCGGGCCCGTACTCCGGTGGCAAGCGCCTGTACGGCTACGTCAAGAGCGACCTCATGTGGGTGGGCGAGAAGGCGACCCCCGAGGTCCCGCTGCGGCCGTACATGTCGGCGCACCTGAAGAAGGTCGTGACGCCGGAGGAGGTCGCGGAGATGGCCCGCAACCTGCCCGACATGCCGGACGACGGCATCGCCTTCTTCCGCTAGGACGCCAGGACGTCGGACCCGGGTCCGACGGACCCGGGTCCGTCCGGCCCTAGGGCTGCGCGCCGCGCCCTCCTACACTGGAGGGCGTGGTGAGCACCGACTGGAAAAGCGACCTGCGGCAGCGCGGTTACCGGCTGACGCCGCAGCGTCAGCTCGTCCTGGAGGCCGTCGACGCGCTGGAGCACGCGACGCCCGACGACATCCTCGTCGAGGTCCGCAGGACCGCGTCCGGGGTGAACATCTCCACCGTCTACCGGACCCTGGAGCTCCTGGAGGAGCTCGGCCTGGTGAGCCACGCGCATCTGGGGCACGGGGCTCCGACGTACCACCTCGCCGACCGGCACCACCATCTGCACCTGGTCTGCCGGGACTGCTCCGAGGTGATCGAGGCGGACGTCGAGGTGGCGGGCGAGTTCACCGGGAAGCTCCGCGAGACCTTCGGCTTCGAGACGGACATGAAGCACTTCGCCATCTTCGGCCGGTGCGGGGACTGCACCCGGAAGGCCCTGGACTCCGAGTCGTAGGCTTTCCCCATGCAGCGACATTCCACGACCAGCCCTCTGCTGTCCCTTCCCGGTGCCGTCGCCGCGGAAGGCCGCGACGAAGGTGTCGCCGCGCACTACGGCGACCTGTTCCGTGAGCAGCGTTCCCTCGCCGACGGACTCGGTTTCGTCGACCTCTCGCACCGCGGCGTCGTCGCCGTCACCGGCGACGACCGGCTGAGCTGGCTCCACCTGCTCGTCACCCAGCACATGACCGACCTGGCGCCCGGACAGGCCACCGAGGCGCTGGTGCTCTCCGCGAACGGGCACATCGAGCACGCCCTGTACCTCGTCGACGACGGCGAGACGGTGTGGGCGCACGTCGAGCCGGGGACGGGGGAGGAGCTCGTCGCGTACCTGGAGTCGATGAAGTTCTTCTACCGGGTCGAGGTCGCCGACCGCACGGACGACATCGCGGTCGTCCACCTCCCGGCCGGCTCCATCGCCGACGTCCCCGAGGGCGCCGTCGTACGGGAGACCCCGTACGGCCGCGACCTGTTCCTGCCCCGGGCCGACCTGGAGTCCTTCGCGGGCTCGCACGGGCCGGTTGCCGGGATGCTGGCGTACGAGGCGCTGCGCGTCGAGGGGCACCGGCCCCGGCTCGGCTTCGAGACCGACCACCGGACCATCCCGCACGAGCTCGGCCTCATCGGCAGCGCCGTCCACCTCCAGAAGGGCTGCTACCGGGGCCAGGAGACCGTCGCCCGGGTGCAGAACCTGGGGAAGCCGCCGCGCCGCCTGGTCTTCCTGCACCTGGACGGCAGCGAGGTCCTGCTGCCCCCGCACGGCACCCCGCTGCGGCTCGCGGCCGACGGGGAGGAGGGCCGCCAGCTCGGGTTCGTGACGAGCGCCGTCCGCCACCACGAACTCGGCCCGATCGCCCTGGCCCTGGTGAAGCGGAACGTCCCGGTGGACGCCCCGCTGATCGCCGGTACGACGGCGGCGGCGCAGGAGACCGTCGTCGAGCCGTAGGACTCCGCCGGACGGTCCGGCCGCCCGCGCGGCCGGACCACGAGCAAGGGGCGCCGGCGACCGGCGGCGCCTTGAGCGGGTCGTGACGTCGGACGTCCGCCGGCGCCGTGAGCGCGGGCCGTGGGGTCAGACCTCCAGCAGCACCGTGAACGGGCCGTGGTTCGTGAGGGAGACGCGCATGTCCGCTCCGAAGCGGCCCGTCTCCACGTGGGCGCCCAGTTCGCGCAGCCGGGCCACCACCTCGTCCACCAGGGGTTCGGCGACCGGGCCCGGCGCCGCCGCGTTCCAGGTGGGGCGGCGGCCCTTGCGGGCGTCGCCGTAGAGCGTGAACTGAGAGATCACGAGCAGCGGCGCGTTCACGTCGGAGCATGACTTCTCGTCGTCCAGTACCCGGACGGACCAGAGTTTTCTGGCCAATTGGGCGGCCTTCTCCGGGGTGTCGTCATGGGTCACCCCGACCAGCACGCACAACCCCTCGCCGGTGATCTCACCGACGGTCTCCCCTGCGACGACGACGCTCGCGCCGTCGACCCTCTGCACCACAGCTCGCATGGGCCCCAACCTACCGAGAGACCCCCAGTCCGACGGATGAGGGGCCGAACGGGTGCAGAGCGCCTGCACGTGCCCGTGCAGGAGTGGCACCATGCGTGTCAGGCGGTGCGGCTCCGCACCGGTCGAGGGGACGATTCTCATGAGTGCACCTGGCACCGGGCCGACGCCGTCCGGCCCCGTACCGCTGATCCGCGCCGGAACCCGGGGCGGTGGACCGGGCGGAGGCCCGGGCACCCGCCCACCCGTGCAGCGCACCGCCGAACCGGCGCTGCCGGACCGGACCCAGCCGGAGCTCGGCGCGCTGCGCCTGCCCGAGCTGCGCGCGCTGCGCCGGGACGCCCAGAGCGACGAGGCGGACCTGAGTTACGTCCGGCGGATGCTCCAGGGCCGGATCGACATCCTCCGGGCCGAACTGGCGCGGCGGACCGACCCGGAGGCCCCGGTCCTCGACCGGCTCTCCGAGATCCTCGCCGACGTGCCCTCGCGCCACCGCACCTCGGCCCGGCACGTGACGCTGTCGACGCCGCGCAGCGAGGAGTACCGGCGGCTCGCGGCCGAGATGCTGTCGGAGGTCGAGCTGTCGGACCTGACGGCCCGCACGGACGACGAACTGCACACGGCGATGGGACGGCTCGCCGGGTACGAGCAGCAGGTCTCCCGGCGCCGCCAGCACCTCCAGCGGACCGCCGACGACTGCAGCGCGGAGATCGCCCGCCGCTACCGGGAGGGCGAGGCGCAGGTCGACGACCTGCTGGCCTGAGGAGACCGGGCCCGAGCCCGGTCGAGGCTGAGGAGACCGCGCCCGGCCGGTCGAGGCTGAGGCGACCGGGCCTGTCGACCGGCTCCGGGCCCGGGCGGGGGCCCCGGAAACTCGTGTGCGGGTGCGTGGGGGCCGTGCGTAGGGTCGAGGGATGACTGTCGACGTACGCGCGGTGACGGAGTCCGAGTTCCCCGACTGGAACCGGGCCCTGCGCACCGGGTTCCTGCGCCCGCCCGTCGTGTCCGAGGAGGAGATCGCCGACCGGCTGCCCCACGTCGACCTCGGGCGGACGCTCGGGGCCTTCGACCGGGGCCGGATCGTCGCCACCTTCCGCTCGTTCCGGCAGGAGGTCAGCACGGTCGGCGGCGGCGGTCTCACCGCCGACGCGATCACCCAGGTCACCGTCTCCCCGACGCACCGCAGGCGCGGGCTGCTCAGCCGGATGATGTCGGAGGACCTGGCCGCCGCGAGGGAGCGGGGCGACGCGATCGCGACCCTGATCGCCGCCGAGTACCCGATCTACGGACGGTTCGGCTTCGGCGCGGCGAGCTGGAGCACCGAGTGGAGCGTGGACGTGCGCCGCGCCGGGCTCGACCCGCGCCGCTCGGGACGCCCGGAGGGCGGCCGGATCGACCTGACCGACGCCGAGGAGATCCGCAAGGTCGGCCCCGAGGTGCACCGCCGGCTCGCGGGTGTCCGCGCCGGGGTGACCGACCGCACCGCGCGCGGCTGGGACCTCGGCACCGGACTCGGCGCGCAGAGCGAGCCGTGGCGGGAGCCGTACTACGCGCTGTACCGCGGGGAGTCCGGCGAGGTCGAGGGGTACGTGTCCTACTCGGCCGACGACAAGTGGGACGACGCCAAGCAGCCCGTGAACACGGCGACCGTGCGGGACCTGATCGCCTTCACCCCGGCCGCCGAGCGCGCCCTGTGGCTCTACCTCTGCTCCGTCGACTGGATCACCACGGTCCGCTCCGGCTACCGGGCGCCCGACGACCCGCTGCCGATGCTGCTGCCGGACCCGCGCGCCGCGCGGACGCTGACCCATGTGGACATGCTGTGGGTCCGGGTCCTGGACGTCGTCCGGGTCCTGGAGAGCCGGACGTACCCGGTGGCGGACGGGCTCGTGCTCGAACTGCGGGACGGCGACGGGATCGCCGGCGGGCGCTACCGCCTGGACGCCTCCCCGGACGGCGTCTCCTGTGCCCGTACGACCGGGTCCGCCGATCTTGCCCTCGACATCGCCGAGTTGGGCATCCTCGCCTTCGGTGACGAGTCGGCGGTACGGCTCTGCCGGCTCGGGCGCGTCGACGAGCTGACGGCGGGCGCGGCGGCCCGCGCCGACCTGCTGTTCCGCACCCCGCTGCGGCCCTTCTCGCCCGACATCTTCTGACCTTCGCGCCGGTTTCCGTACGGAGGTCAGCGGGTCCGGAGGCGGAAGAGGAGATGGGAGGCGGCGAGCGCCAGGGTCAGCAGCGCGGCGCACCAACCCAGGGCGATCCAGGGGGAGTCGCCGACCGGACGGTCCAGCAGCAGGCCGCGCATCGACTCGATGAGCGGGGTCACCGGCTGGTGCTCGGCGAAGCCGTGCAGCCACCTCGGCATGGTGTCGATCGGCACGAACGCGCTGCTCGGGTACGGCAGGAACATCATGAAGAAGGTGATCGCTCCGGCGGCCTCCGCCGTCCTGGTGACGAGTCCGAGGGCCGCCGACAGCCAGGAGACGGCGGTGATCCAGGCGAGCAGCAGCCCGATCGCGGCGAGCCAGCCGCCGGGTGTGGCGGTCGGGCGGAAGCCGATGGCGAAGGCCGCGCCGAGGACGAGGGTCGTGGAGAGCGCGTTGCGGGTGACGGTGGCGGCGACGTGTCCGGCGAGGAACGGCGTTCCGCCGATGTCGAGCGTGCGGAAGCGGTCGACGACCCCGCGCCGCATGTCCTCGCTGACGGTGACGGCGGTGCTCGCCGCGCCGAATCCGGCGCAGAGGACGAGGACGCCGGGGACGACGTACGTGACGTACCGGGTGCCGGTGTCGATGGCTCCGCCGAAGAAGTAGACGAAGACCAGCATCAGCATGATCGGCATCATCATCGAGGTGATGACCGCGTCGAGGTTGCGGCGGCTGAGCCGGATGCCGCGCTCGGCGAGGGTGATCGCGGCGGTGAACCCGGTGGTGAGGCCGGTGGTGTGGCTCTTCATGGAGCCTTGGGTGGCACTGCCCGTGGCGCCGCCGGTGGGACTGCCCGTGGCACTGTCCTCGGCACTCCCGGCGGGACTGCTCGTGGCGCTGCCGGAGGCGTCGGCCGTGAGGCTGTCAGACATGGCTGGGCTCCTGGTCGGCGGTGAGGGTCAGGAAGACGTCGTCGAGCGTGGCCGTGTGCAGGGTGAAGCGGGCGATGTCCCGGTGCCGGGGGTCGAGCGCGTCGAGCAGCGCGCGGACGTGGGCGGCGCTGCCGTCGGTGGGGACGCCGAGCGTGCGGGTCTCGGGGTCGTGGGTCACGCCGGGGTCCGTGGCGGCCGTCCGGGCCATGGCGCCGGCCTCGGCGGTGAGGCGCAGATAGCTCTCCGGGTCGTGCGCGACGACGTCGAGCCGGTGGGCGGCGTACCGGGCCTTGAGCTCGGTGGGGGTGCCTTCGGCGAGGGCGCGGCCCCTGCCGAGGACCGCGATGCGGTCGGCGAGCCGGTCGGCCTCCTCCAGGTACTGGGTGGTCAGGAAGACCGTCGTGCCCTCGGCGGAGAGTTCGCGGACCACCTCCCACAGCTCCTGGCGGCTGCGCGGGTCGAGCCCGGTGGTCGGTTCGTCGAGGAACATCACCCGGGTCGCGCCGGGATCGCGGACGAGGCCGGCGGCGAGGTCGAGGCGGCGGCGCATGCCGCCCGAGTACGTCCTCGTCGGACGGCCGCCGGCCTCGGTGAGGCCGAACCGTTCGAGGAGTTCGGCGGCGCGGCGGGCGGCCGCCGGGCGGGAGAGGCCGGAGAGCCGGGCCACCGTCCACAGGTTCTCGGCACCGGTCTGGTTCTCGTCGACGGCGGCGAACTGTCCGGTGAGGCTGATCGCGCGGCGGACCCGGGAGCGCGCGGTGACGACGTCGTGCCCGGCCACGCGCGCGTGGCCGGCGTCGGGCGTGGTGAGGGTGGCGAGGATGCGGACGGTGGTGGTCTTCCCGGCGCCGTTGGGGCCGAGGAGGGCGAAGACGGTGCCGGGTGCGACGTGGAGGTCGAGCGCGTCGAGGACGCGGACGCCCCCGTAGGTCTTGGTCAGGCCGGTGGCTTCGACTGCCGGAGGTGACATGGGCGTACTCCCTGGGCCGGTGGAGGTCATGGCGGGATCAGTACTGCGTATTGCATACGCGTTACTGTGTAAGGGTTACGCATTACTAGGATGGGCGTCAAGCGTGGACAGCGGGTGAGGTGCGGAGGCGGCGGGTCATGGCGGGCGACGACGGCGGGAACGGCGCGGACGGCAGCGGGGGCGGGGCTCGCGACGGGAGCGCGGACGGCGGCGGGACCTTCCTGCCGCCGAGCATCGAGGCGGCGTGGGGGCTGCGGGAGCGCCCCTCGAAGGGGCCCAAGCCGGGCCTGACGCTGGACCGGATCGTCGGGGCGGCGGTCTCCCTCGCCTCCGCCGAGGGGCTCGAAGCCGTCTCCATGGGCCGGGTCGCCAAGGAGCTCGGCTCCTCGCCGATGTCGCTCTACCGGTACGTCTCCGCCAAGAGCGAGCTGTACGTCCTCATGCAGGAGGCCGCCACGGGCGCCCCGCCCGAGCTCTTCCCGCCCGGCACCGGCTGGCGCGAGGCGATCGAGGCCTGGGCCTGGGCGCTGCGCGAGGTCTACCACCGCAACCTCTGGATGCTGCGGCTCCCGGTCTCAGGGCCGCCCGCCACCCCGCACATGGTCGCCTGGTGGGAGAAGGCCCTCGTCGCCCTGGAGGGCGCCGGTCTCGACGAGGGCACCAAGATCTCGGTGACCCTGCTGGTCGGTGGCTTCGTGAAGAACGAGGCCTTGGTCACGGCCGATCTCGCCGTCACGATCGCGGCCGGCGGTACGGACGCGGGCGAGGTCCTGGCCCGCTACGGCCACACCCTGCGGCGGCTCGCGGACCCGGGGAGGTATCCGGCGGTGGCACGGCTGCTGGAGTCGGGGGTGCTGGACGTCGCGGACGACCCCGAGGTCGAGTTCCGCTTCGGTCTCGACCGGATCCTGGACGGAGTCGCGGTGCTGGTGGAAGGGCGTTCCTCATGACCCGGGACAGCGGCTCCGCCGCCCCCGACTCCGCCGCTCCCGTTCCCGGCGCTCCTGTTCCCGGCCCTCCCGCTCCCGTTGCTCCCGTTCCGGGTGCTCCCGTTCCCGGGCTGCGTGAGCGGAAGAAGGCGCGCACCCGGCAGGCCCTGTCGGACGCGGCCGTCGCGCTCTTCCTGGAGCGGGGCTTCGACGGCGTCTCGGTCGCGGAGGTGGCCGCCGCCGCCGAGGTCTCGAAGCCGACCCTCTTCCGGTACTTCCCCGCCAAGGAGGACCTCGTCCTCCACCGGTTCGCCGATCACGAGGACGAGTCGGCCCGGGTGGTGACCGAAGGGCGCGGGGCGGGTACGGCGCCGCTCGACGCGCTGTACGCGCACCTGCTCGACGGGCTCGCCCGCCGCGACCCGGTCACCGGTCTCAGTGACCACCCGTCGGTCCTCGCGTACCTCCGGCTCCTGTACGGCACACCGGCCCTGGTCGGTCGGCTGCACGCCTACCGGGTGCGGGCGGAGGCGGCGCTCGCGGCCGCCCTCGCGGGTGACGCGGCGGGGCCGGCGGCCGGCGCCGGGCCGGAGGCGCGGCTCGCCGCCGGGCAGATCGTGACGGTGCTCCGGGTCCTCGCGGAGGAGAACGCGGCCCGGATCGCGGGCGGGGAGACGGCGGACGCGGTGGAGGCGGACGCGGTGGCCCAGGCCGGGCTGGCCTTCCGGCTGCTGCGGGACGGGCTCCCGTACTGATTCCTCCTCGCCGGTTCCCCGCGCTCCTTCGAGGGCAGGTTCTGTAGACAAGTAAAAAATGTAACCCAGTAACGTTTTCCATTAAGCTTCTCGGAATGACGTCACTGGACCTTGAGCTCGCCCGCGAACGCTCCCACCACGACGCCTGCCGCGCCGCCCTGACCCGGATGACGGAGGACGCCGCCGAGCAGGTCGGCACCGGCGAGGACACCGCCGCGTCCGGTGCCGACGCGGAGGCGCTCGGCCGGCACCTGCGCAGCCGCGCCAAGGAGATGCGGGAACAGCCGCCCGGGCCGCTCTTCTTCGGGCGGCTCGACCGGGAGGACGGCCAGACCCACCACATCGGCCGCCGCCGGATCGCCGAGGACCCCGCCGCCCCACCGCTCGTCGTCGACTGGCGCGCCCCCGTCTCCCGCGCCTACTACCAGGCCGGCGCCCATGACCCGCAGGGCGTCCTGCGCCGCCGCCGCTTCGGCTGGGCCCCGTACAGCAGGGGCGCCTCGGAGGACCTCACCGCCCTGGAGGACGAACAGCTCACGGCCGGCGGGGCGGCGACGGCCGGCGCCCTCCTCACCGGGGAGATCGAGCGCCCCCGGGTCGGCCCCATGCGGGACATCGCCGCCACCATCCAGCCCGAACAGGACGACCTCGTACGCTCCGACCCCGCCGCCTCCCTCTGCGTGCAGGGCGCGCCCGGCACCGGCAAGACCGCGGTGGGCCTGCACCGGGCCGCGTACCTCCTCTACAGCCATCCGCAGCGGATCCGCCGTTCCGGCCTGCTCGTCCTCGGCCCCCACCGCGCGTTCCTCTCGTACATCGCCGAGGTGCTGCCGTCGCTGGGCGAGACCGGGGTCCGCCAGGCCACCCTCGACGAGGAGATCGCCCGCCACCCGGTCCGGGCCGAGGACGACGGCCCGGCGGCCCGGGTCAAGCACGACCCCCGGATGGCCGAGGTGCTGCACCGGGCCCTGTACGGCAGGGTCGACCCGGCCCCCGCCGCCGACCTCGCCGTCCCCGACGGCTCGTACCACTGGCGGCTGCCCGCCGCCGAACTCGCCGCCGTCGTCGCGGCCGTACGGGAGGAGGCGCCGCCGTACGCGACGGGCCGCGAGCGGGTCCGCGCCCGGGTCGTCCGGGCCCTCCGGCTCCGCGCCGAACGCCGGCGGGGGCCCGTGGGCGCGGCCTGGGCGCGGCGCGTCGAGCGGGCGCGGGCGGTGACCGCGTTCCTCGACGCCTGCTGGCCGAGGACGAGTCCGGAGGAGGTGCTCGCGGAGTTCCTCACGGAGCCCACCGACCCCGCCCTGACGGAGGCCGAGCGGGCGGCGATCCGGTGGGACCGGCCGCCGCGTTCGTTCCGCTCGGCGCGCTGGACCGCCGCCGACCTCGTCCTCCTCGACGAGCTCGCGGGCCTGCTCGAACGCCCCCTGGGCTACGGTCACGTCGTCGTCGACGAGGCCCAGGACCTCTCGCCCATGGAGTGCCGGGCGATCGCCCGGCGCACCGCCTTCGGCTCGCTCACCGTCCTCGGGGACCTGGCCCAGGGCACCACCCCGTGGGCGGCCCGCGACTGGCACGAGCAACTGGCCCACCTGGGCAAGGCGGGGGCGCCCGTGGTGCCGCTCACCCTGGGCTACCGGGTCCCGGCGGCCCTCGTGGACCTCGCCAACCGGACCCTGCCGCACCTGGGCGTGGACGTGCCGGCGGGCCGTTCGGTCCGGACGGACGGCGAGGTGTCGGTCCACCGGGCGGCGGACCTCCTCGCCGTGACCCGCGAGGCCGTGCGCGGGGCGCTCGCGAGGGAGGGCTCGGTGGGGGTGATCACGGCCGACGGGCTGGCCGGCCGGGTGGAGGAGGCGTTGCGCGGCCAGGGGGCGGAGGCGGAGGAGCGGGTGACCGTCCTGCCCGCGACGGTCGCGAAGGGCCTGGAGTTCGACCATGTCGTCGTGGTCGAACCGGCCGCGATCGTGGCGGCCGGGGCACGGGGGCCGAACCGGCTGTACGTGGCGCTCACCCGGGCGGTGTCCCGGCTGACCCTGGTGCACACGGAGGAGCTGCCGGAGTGGCTGGCGCCGGGGCCGGAGTGACGCACCGGCGGAAGGGCGCGGGGGCTACCTCCCGGCGGTCTCCCCGTACAGCGCGGTGAGTTCGGCGCCGACGCGGGCGAGGGCGGCCCGGGCCTCGGGCGGGTCGAGGAGCTCCACGCGGGCGCCGAGGCCGGCCAGTCGGGCGGCGATCACCTCGGGGGAGGGGCCGTCGGCCTCGATCGCCGTCCAGCCGTCCGGGGCGCGTTCCCCGTACCGTACCCGCCCTCCGAGCAGGCGCTCCAGGACCGCCTCGGTGCCGGGTGCGGCCCGGCCGCGTACCGTCGCCGCGACCATCCGGTCCTCCATCCGGGCGGCGAGCGCCCGCCACGCGGTGGGCAGGTCGAAGCCCTCGGGCCGTACGGCGGGGGCGCCGGTCTCGGTCACGGAGGCGACCCGGCCGATCCGGAAGGTCCGCAGGCCGTGCTCCGTCTCCGCGACGAGGTAGCGCACCCCGGACTTCACGGCGATCCCCAGCGGGCTGACGGTCCGCTCGCGGGGCTCCCGGCCGGGCCGCGCGTACCCGATCCTGACCTCCCTGGCCTCGACCACCGCCCGCTGGAGCGGAGCGAGCAGGGCCTCCTCCGTCTCCGTCCCGGCCCAATCGGCGCCGTCGGAGACCCCGGCGCGGGCCGCGGCCTCGGCGCCTTCCCGGAGGGGCGGGGGCAGGGCCCGTACGAGCTTCCGCAGGGTGGTCCTGGTCTGCGGGCTCGCATCGGAGTCGGGGCCGGCCAGGAGGAAGAGGCCGCGGATCTCCGGGGCGGTCAAGCCGGTCAGGTCGGTACGGGCGCCGCCGACGAGGGACCAGCCGCCGCCCTGGCCCGCCTGCGAGAACACCGGGATCCCGGCGCTCGCGAGCGCTTCGAGATCCCGGCGTGCGGTGCGCTCGGACACGCCCAGTTCGGCGGCGAGTCCGGCGGCGGTGACCCGTTGCCTGGTCTGGAGGTAGAGCAGTGCGGCGACGAGTCGGTCGGCTCTCATGGGGTCATTGTCGCCGGGGCCTTCGCGGGCTCCGGCAGCTCCTGTGCCTCCGGCCGGTGGGCGAGCTCCTGTGCCTCCGGCCGGTGGGCGGTGGAGCGGCGCAGGACGGTGACGGCGATGGCCAGGGCGACGAGGAGGAGACCGGCGCCGACGGCGAAGGCCAGGTGGTAGCCGCCGGTCAGCGCCTCGGCGGCCGGCCGTCCGGCCGCGGTGAGGGTCTCGGTGCGGGCGGCGGCGAGCGTGGAGAGGACCGCGACGCCGAGCGCCATGCCGATCTGCTGGGTGGTGTTGAAGAGGCCGGAGGCCAGGCCCGCGTCCTTCTCCTCGGCGCCCGACATGGCCAGCGAGGTGAGGGCGGGAAGCGCCAGGCCGAACCCGGCGGCCAGCAGCATCACGGGGAGCAGGTCGGTGACGTACGAGGCGTGGACGGGGACGCGGGTCAGCAGGCCGAGGACGCCGACGAGCAGGAGGAGCCCGGCGATCAGGACGTTCCGCTCGCCGAAGCGGGCGATGAGACGGGCCGAGACGCCGAGCGAGACGGCGCCGATGACGGCGGCGGCGGGCAGCATCGCGAGGCCGGTCTCGGCGGCTCCGTAGCCGAGGACCTTCTGCAGGTAGAGGGCGACGAGGATCTGGAAGGAGAAGAGCGCGGCGACCATCAGCATCTGGACGGCGTTGGCGCCGGCGACGCTGCGCGAGCGGAGGATCCGCAGGGGCATGAGCGGGTTCGCGGTCTTCGCCTGGCGGACGAGGAAGCCGGCGAGGAGGGCGAGCGCGAGGGCCCCGAGGCCGAGGGTGTGCGCCGAACCGGCCCCGTACTCCTCGATCTTGACGACCGCGTAGATCCCGGTCATGAGACCGGCGGTGACCAGGAACGCGCCGATGACGTCGGCGCCGGCCCGGAGACCGAGACCGCGGTCGGAGGGGAGGGCGCGGAGGGCCACGAGGAGGGTGGCGGCGCCGATCGGCAGGTTGATGAAGAAGATCCAGTTCCAGGTGAGGGCGTCGGTGAGGACACCGCCGAGGACCTGGCCGAGCGAGGCGCCGGCGGCGCCCGTGAAGCTGAACACGGCGATGGCGCGCGAGCGTTCGCGGGGCACGGTGAAGAGCGTGACGAGGATGCCGAGCCCGACGGCGGAGGACATCGCGCTGCCGACGCCCTGGAGGAAGCGGGCGGCGATGAGGACGCCGGGCGAGGCGGCGACCCCGGCGAGGAGCGAGGCGGCGGTGAAGAGGCCGGTTCCCGCGAGGAACATCCGCTTGCGGCCGATCAGGTCGCCCAGGCGGCCGGAGAGGAGGAGGAGCGAGCCGAAGGCGATGAGGTAGGCGTTCACGACCCAGCTGAGGCCGACGGGGGTGAACCCGAGGTCGCTCTGGATGGCGGGCATCGCGACGGTGACGATGCTGCCGTCGAGGATCGTCATCAGCATGCCGGTGGCGAGGACGCCGAGGGCGAGCTGCGGGGAGGGGGCGGTGGCGCGGGTGGGGCGGGTGGATCTGGGCATGGGGGTCACTCCTGGTCCGGGGAGGCCGACAGGAGTGACATTAGCAGAAGGTTTTGTTGCAGACTATTTTTTACGGAACCGCTTTGAGGGCGCGGTCCGCCGGGCGCGCCGGGCCGGGGGTGGCGGTGCCGCGGGGCTCGGGTCGGGCGGGCTTCCCGGGCTCGGGTCGGCAGTGCTGCCGGGTCCGGGTTGGCCGGGCTTCCCGGGCCCGGGTCGGCCGCGATGCCGGGCTCGGGTCAGGCGGTCTCGCAGGTCCGGGTCAGCCGCGCTGCCGGGCCCGGCGGGCCGGGCGCGGGCCCTCGGCCGGGGTTTCCAGATGGCCGGTGGCCAGGCGGTTCAGGGCGCGCAGGAGGACCGTGCGCTCGTCCTCGGGAAGGGAGGCGAGGGCGCTCTCGTGCACGCCGTCGACGATCTTCTGGCTCTCCCCGGCGACCTTCGCCCCCTCCTCGGTCACGGCGATGATCCGCGCCCGCCGGTCGGTGCTCGACGGGCGGCGCTCGGCGAGCCCGGCCTTCTCCAGGGCGTCGACGGTGACCACCATGGTGGTCTTGTCCATGTCGCCGATCTCCGCGAGCTGCGCCTGCGTGCGCTCCTCCTCCAGGGCGTGGACGAGGACGCAGTGCATCCGCGCGGTGAGCCCGATCGCGCCGAGCTCGGCGGCCATCCGGGTCCGCAGGACATGACTGGTGTGGTCGAGGAGGTAGGAGAGGTCGGGCTCGGTGCGGGTGGGCGCCATGGCTGTCATGGCCCCCAGGGTAACGAGGATCGATCCGTCGCGGATTATCGCGAAGTGGACGAGTGGGGGCCGGGTGCGGCCACGATGGGGCCATGACCATCCCGCTCCTCTTCCTGGACGTCGACGGACCGCTGATCCCCTTCGGGGCGAGCGGTGGCGCCTACCCGACGTACCCGCCCGCGCCGCCCGCGTCCGTGAGCCCGCTCCTCGCACGGCTGGACCCCGCCCAGGGGCCGCGGCTCGCGGCACTGCCGTACGAACTGGTGTGGGCGACGACCTGGGAGGACGACGCGAACGCCTGGATCGCCCCGCGCCTCGGCCTGCCCCCACTGCCGTGGGTGGGGTGGCCGGACGAGGAGCCCGGTCCGGAGGGCGCCGGGGCGGGGTCGGCGGGTACGGGGACCGGGGCCGGGTCCGTGGCTACGGGGGCGGGGTCTGCGGGGACCGGGGCCGGGTCCGTGGCTACGGGGGCAGGGTCCGTGGGGATCGGCTCCGGGGCCGTGGTGGGGCTGCACTGGAAGACGCCGGCGCTCCTGGCGTGGGCCGGAGGGCGGCCGTTCGCCTGGGTGGACGACGAGATCGGCGCGGTCGACCACGACTGGGTCGCCGCCCACCACCCCGGGCGGGCGCTGCTCCACCGGGTGGACCCCCGCCGCGGACTCACCGCGGCGGACTACGAGAGGCTCGCCCGCTGGGCGGAGGGGGCGGGGGACTGACGGCGCCGGAGGGCGAAGGGGCAGGGCGCCCGGAGGCGGTGGCTCAGATGCCCCTGGTGCCGTCGATGCGTTCCCGGAGGAGGTCCGCGTGGCCGTTGTGACGGGCGTACTCCTCGATCATGTGGACCAGGACCCAGCGCAGCGAGACCGTGCCGCGCCAGTCGTCGTGACCCGACACCTCCAGGTCCGGCGCCCCTGCCGCGAAGCGCTCGGCGAAGTCGACCGCCTCCCGCCACGCCTCCCAGGCCGCGGCGACGGAGGCCGCGTCGGGCGCCGCGCCGTCGAAGTCCCCGTCCGGGTCCTCCGCCGAGGACCAGAGCGGACCGGCGTCGTCCTGCCCGGCGAGCACCTTCCGGAACCAGCGGCGTTCGACGTCGGTGAGGTGCCGGACCAGGCCGAGCAGCGAGAGCGTGGACGGCTCGACAGACCGCCGGGCCAGCTCGCCCTCCCGCGCCCCTTCCAGGCCCGCGCACCTCAGCACGAGCGTCGCGCGCTGGTCGGCCAGGAACCCGGCGAGCATGCTCCGCTCGTCCCCGGTCGCGGGACCGGAGAACCGCCGGGGCCCCGGGCTGCCCGTCTCGTCGAGGACCTCCGCGCGCCGCCGGGCGCTCACCACGCCCGCCCGCCGGTCGCGCGGGCGGAGCGGCGGGGCCCGGTCGCGCCTGCGGGCGGGTCCCACCGTGCCCGGCCGGGTTCGGGCACGTCCCTCTCGGCGTACGGTACGTCCCTGCTGGCGCGCTCAACCGGCATGACTGCCCTCCCTGTTGACGTCGGACCCATGCTGGCACGCGGCCGGTCGGCAGGGAGGGGTGAGGGGGAGGCTCGGCCCGCGCGGGGCGGGTCGGACGGGCCGGGCGGTGGCCCTGGCGACGGCTCGGTCGACGGTTGGGCCGGTCGGCCGGTCAGCCGGTCAGCCGGTCAGTCGGCCGGTCGGCCGGCCGGCCGGGACGGTCACGTCGTGCGGGGCTGGGTGAACCGGAGCATGTTGCCGGCCGGGTCGCGGAAGGCGCAGTCGCGGACGCCGTACGGCTGGTCGACCGGCTCCTGGAGGACCTCGCCGCCGGCCGCCCGGACCTGCTCGAAGGTGGCGTCGACGTCCTCGGTGGAGAAGATCACGCCCCGCAGCATGCCCTTGGCGAGGAGTTCGGCCACGGCCTGGCGGTCGGCGGGGGAGGCGTTGGGGTCGGCGAGCGGCGGTTCGAGGACGATCTCCACGTCCGGCTGCGCGGGCGACCCGACGGTCACCCAGCGCATCCCCTCGAAACCGACGTCGTTGCGCACTTCGAGACCGAGGGCGTCGCGGTAGAAGGCGAGGGCCTTGTCGTGGTCGTCGACGGCGATGAAGCACTGCGAGAGCTTGACGTTCATGCGATCGACGCTACGGCCGGGCGCGGGAATCCGCTTCTCCGATCCTGACCGATGGGTGGGGCGGTACCCGGCCGCCGGTCGCCCGGCCCGGGGGCTCGCGGCCCGGGGCGGCCGTGCGGGGGTGGCGGTCCGGGGCTCCGGTCCGGGGACTTGCGGGCCAGGGGCTCGGTACAGGGCCTCGGTCCGGGATTCGGGTGCCCGGGACTCCGGTCAGGTCCTGCGGACCGGTCGGGTGCGGATCTTGGCGACGCAGGCGGGGATGGCGGCGCCGTCCTCGTGGCGGCGGGCCCGGTAGGCGGACGGGGTCTCGCCGACGAGTTCGGTGAAGCGGGTGCTGAACGACCCGAGCGAGGTGCACCCGACGGCGAAGCAGACGTCCGTCACGCTCAGGTCGCCCCGCCGGAGCAGGGCCTTGGCCCGCTCGACGCGGCGGGTCATGAGGTAGCTGTACGGGGTCTCGCCGTACGCGGCGCGGAAGCTGCGGGCGAAGTGCCCGGTCGACATGAGCGCGACGCGGGCCAGCGCGGGGACGTCCAGCGGCAGCGCGTAGTCGCGGTCCATCACGTCCCGCGCCCGGCGCAGCCGCACGAGGTCCTCCAGGGTCACGCCCACCAGCATGGCACGCGGGGACGCGCAGGGCGACTATTGCAAGCAGGTGCTTGCAATAGTTAGCAATGGCTGGCATGGTCGGGGCATGGCATCGCTCAACGTCGGCAATCTCGGTGACTACCTCCGCGAGCAGCGGCGGACCGCCCAGCTGTCCCTGCGGCAGCTCGCCGACGCCGCCGGGGTGTCGAACCCGTACCTGAGTCAGATCGAGCGGGGGCTGCGGAAGCCCAGCGCCGAGGTGTTGCAGCAGGTCGCGAAGGCGCTGCGGATCTCCGCCGAGACGCTCTACGTACGGGCCGGGATCCTGGACGAGAAGGAGCGGGACGAGCTGGAGACGCGCGCCGTCATCCTGGCCGACCCCTCGATCAACGAGCGGCAGAAGCAGGTGCTGCTCCAGATCTACGACTCCTTCCGCAAGGAGAACGCCGCCGAAGTCGCGGCCGCCACCGAGGTCGTCGAGGCCGCCGCGGCAGCGGCCACCGCAGCGGCCGACGAGGCCGCCGCCCGGCCGGCCGGGGCCCGCGCCGCCGCGCCCGATGCCGAACCACCCCTGACCTAGCCCGCTCGCCGCACCCGCCACTCGCTCGTACGCCACATCCGGGAGGACCACCAGCATGGCCATCATCGACGAACTGCGTACCCCTCTCTACTTCGCCGCCGGCACCGCCGACCTCGTCGCGCAGCAGGCCAAGAAGGTGCCGGGCCTCATCGAGCAGCTCGCCGCCGAGGCGCCCGCCCGCATCGAGGCCGTGCGGAACACCGACCCGAAGGTCGTGCAGGAGAAGGTGACCGCGCAGGC
Source organism: Streptomyces sp. NPDC002057 (assembly GCF_040296665.1). Classification (NCBI taxonomy): domain Bacteria; kingdom Bacillati; phylum Actinomycetota; class Actinomycetes; order Kitasatosporales; family Streptomycetaceae; genus Streptomyces; species Streptomyces sp. NPDC002057. The sequence continues at coordinate 37,401 of NZ_JBEOXR010000026.1, read as the reverse complement.
CAAGGAGGCCCAGGCCACCGTGCAGTCGAAGTTCGCCGATGTCGTCGGCGGTCTCGACACGGACCTCAAGAAGCTCGGTGAGACGGCCCAGGACCTCGCCCTGCGCGGTGTCGGCGTCGCCGCCGAGTACGCCGTGAAGGCGCGCGAGAAGTACGAGGAGGTCGCCGCCCACGGCGAGGAGGCCGTCAAGGCCTGGCGTGGCGAGGTCGCCGAGGACATCGTCGAGATCGCCGTCGTCGTCGAGCCGGACGAGACCAAGGCCGAGGACACGGCGGAGTCCGCCGACGCGCCCGCCGCATCGGACGGGTCCGCCGACGCCGCCGGGGCCAAGAAGGCGCCCGCCCGGAAGACCACCGCCCGCAAGGCGCCCGCCAAGAAGGCGACCGTCGCCGCCGAGAAGGAGTAGGGCGGGCACCATAGGGGGTACCCGGGGCGTTGGAACGGGTACCTTGACCGCGAGGCGCTCTTCCCCTCTTCTCTAGGCGGTGCTCAGCATGTTGCGCGCGGGATTCGACTCCCTTCTCTCCCTGGTGATGTTCCTGATCTTCACCGGCTTCGCCGTCGCCGCGCTCGTCTTCGCCGCTCTGGCGCGCGAGGACGCGTACCGCGCCGCCGAGAAGCAGACGAAGAAGTTCTGGCTGATCGTCCTGGGCATCAACCTCGCCCTGAACCTGCTCTTCCCGATGCTGTTCCTGCAGATCGCGGGCGTGATCGCCGCCATCGTCTTCATGGTGGACGTCCGCCCGGCGCTCCAGCAGGTCTCGGGCGGCGGCGGGGGTCGCCGGGGCGGCGGTTCCAGCAGCGACGGACCGTACGGCCCCTACAACGGCGGCAGGTAGCCGACCCGCCGCCGACGGCGGCCGGGGCCTTCGGGCCGGGGCCGCGATGACGGCCGGTGGCCGGCCGCGACAGCAGCCGGCGGCCGGAGAGGCGCGGACGATCGAAGAAGTGACCGACAGCGGGACCCGGGGCTCAGCCCCGGGTCCTGTCCCTTTCCAGGGCCAGGACCGCGACGTCGTCCGTCAGCTCGCCGCCGTTCAGCGACCGGACCTCCGTCACCGCCGCCTCCAGGAGCTCCTCGCCGCGCAGCCCCGAGGCCAGCTGCCGGTTGATCATCGCGACCATCCCGTCCTGGCCGAGTCGCGGCGAGCCGGGTCCGGCCGAGCGGCCCTCGATCAGTCCGTCCGTGTACATGAGCAGGCTCCAGGACCCGCCGAGCTCCACCTGGCGGCGCGGCCAGCGGGCGCGCGGCAGCAGGCCGAGGGCCGGGCCGCCGTCCTCGTACGGCAGCAGCCGGGCCGTCCGCCCCTGCCGGGCGATCAGCGGCGAGGGGTGGCCGGCCAGGCACAGGCCCGCCCGGCGCCCGTCGGGCGCGATGTCGACGGTGCAGAGGGTCGCGAAGATCTCCTCGCTCTCCCGCTCGTGCTCCAGGACCTGCTGCATCGTCGACAGCAGCTCGTCCCCGCACAGCCCCGCGAAGGTCAGGGCCCGCCACGCGATCCGCAGCTCGACGCCGAGGGCGGCCTCGTCGGGGCCGTGCCCGCAGACGTCGCCGATCATGGCGTGGACGGTGCCGTCGGGCGTACGCACCGTGTCGTAGAAGTCGCCGCCGAGCAGGGCGCGCGACCGGCCGGGCCGGTAGCGGGCCGCGAACCGCAGGTCGGAGCCCTCCAGGAGGGGGGTGGGGAGCAGGCCGCGTTCGAGGCGGGCGTTCTCCTGGGCCCTCAGCCGGGACTCGGCCAGCTTGACCTGGACGGCGTCGGCCCGCTTGCGCTCGACCGCGTACCGGATGGCCCGGCTGAGCAGCCGCCCGTCGAGTTCCTCGCGGAAGAGGTGGTCCTGGGCCCCGACGCGTACCGCCTCGGCCGCCAGCTCCGCGTCGGCCGAGGCCGCGAGGGCGAGAACGGCGTGGCGCGGGGCGAGGCGCAGGATGTGGCGCAGCGGGGCGAGCGGGTCGTCGCCGGCGGCGGCCCGGGGGCCGGGCAGGGAGAGGTCGACGAGGACGCAGTGGACGTCGTCGGTGAGGAGCCGCTCGGCCTCGGTGAGGTTGCGGGCGGTACGGATGCGGACCCGGGTGCCGGCGGCGTCCGCCGCGTCGAGGAGTTCGGGCACGGCGAGGGCACCCGCCGGGTCGTCCTCGACGACCAGGAGAGTGAGATCGGTGCGGTCGGTGCCTGTGACTGTGCCTGTCATAGCGGTGGCGTCCATGGCGGTGGCGTCCGTAGCGGTGGCTTCGCCGGGTCCCGCATCAGCAGAGACGTTTCTCTGCCGCGGTAGGGATACGGGCATCGGTCCGGGTTTCCTTCCCTCCCCCCGAGGGTGCGCAGGGCGCCGGGTGGCGCCCCGCCCGTCCCGGACCATAGCGGTAGGGCGGTGCGCAGCGGAATGGTGATCAGGGGGCGGGTGCGCGCGTCGGTGTTGGCATATGCCGCGGAAGGGGAGGTACTTGCCCCCGGAGGGCCGGAGGGGCGGCCCCGGGGCAATGAGAAAGGTCACGCCGGGTGAGGTTTCCCGGTTCCGCTTCGGCGCGTGCACTCCGTCACGTCGCCGTCGCAGTCGCCGTACCCGTCGCGGTCGTACACGTCGCCGTCGCCGTACGCGTCGCGGTCGTACGCGTCGCCGTCGCCGTACGCGTCGCGGCCGTACGCGTCGCCGTCGTTGCTCACGTCGCCGTGGTCGTCGTCATCCACGTCGCCGTCGTCGTGCCGTCCCCGCCCCGGACGGGGCGGGGGCCCCTGGCTCCGTCACATCGGGCGGACGACTCCCAGGATCTCCATCGAGCCCGCTCCCGCGAGCGTGATGTTCCGGCCGGGACGCGGCGCGTGCACGATCGTGCCCTTGCCGACGTACATCCCGATGTGGCTCGCGTCCTTGAAGTAGACGATCAGGTCGCCCGGCCGCATGTCCTTGATGTCCACGCGGGGCAGCAGGCGCCACTGCTCCTGCGAGGTGCGCGGGATCTGCCGTCCCGCCGAGCCCCACGCGCTCTGGGTCAGGCCCGAGCAGTCGTACGCGCGCGGACCCTCGTCCCCCCACCCGTACGGCTTGCCGATCTGGGCCGTGGCGTACGCGATCGCCTTCTTGGCCTCCGGCGTCGCGTCCGTGGTCAGGCCGGTGAGGGCGCCGGTGCCGAGCCAGGTCGTCTGGGCCTTCTGCTGCGCCTGCTCCTCAAGGCGCCGCAGCCGCTCCCGCTCCTCGGCGGCGAGTTCGGACTCCAGCTTCTTGGCGGCGGCGATCTTGTCGTTGATCTCCTTCTTCGCCGCGGCCTGCCGGACGCGGTTGGCCTCCAGCCTCGTCCAGTTGACGCCCGCCTCCTTGGCGTAGACGTCCAACTGGGCCTGGGTGCGGGTCATCTCGCCGAGGAGGTCCGTGGTGGCCTTCGCCCCGTCCTTGAGGCGTCCGGCGGCGTCGAGGAAGAGCTGCGGGTCGTTCGTGAGGACGAGCTGCGCGCCGTCGGGCAGTCCGCCGTTGCGGTACTGGGCGCGGGCGGCGGCGCCGGCCTTGGCCTTGAGGTCCTCGATCTTCTCGCGGCCCTCCACGATCATCCGGGCGACCCGGACGATCTCCGCGGACTGCTCCTTGGTCCTCTCCTCCGCGAGGTTGTACGCGTCGGTGGCGACGGCGGCCTGCCGGTACAGGGTGTCTATCTCCTTGCGCACCTCCTCCAGGCTCTTCTTCGGAGGGGCGGGCGGCAGGGGCGCGGCGGCGGCCTGGAGGGTCAGTGCGGGAGAGGCCAGCACGGTCAGGGCGCAGATCACGGTGATCGCGGCAGTGGCGTGGCGGCGTCGGTTCACGAGCTCCCCCTCGAGTGACCAAATCTGATTTACCGTCAGTAACTTGACGGTGACCTTGGCGATAGTGCCATGCGAAACCGCAAAGCAACAGGGGAAACCGGGGCCTGTCGGGCCTGTTCCCCCCAGGGGGGACGAGTGATGCGCGCGTGGCGTTCCCGGCGTACGGGAAATTCAGCGGGAGTTGGGGAAAGCGAGGCCCGCGGGGAGATGGCGGGGACGCGGCCTCACCCCCGGGGTGCCAGCGCCTCCCACCGCACCGTCAGCTCGCCCTGGCGCCACCGGCGGGGACCGTCCGTCAGCGGCCAGTCCGCCGCCAGGTCGCGGGCGGCGCGGATCCACCGCTGCCGCGCGCCGAGCGAGGCGTACGGGGCGGCCGCCGCCCACGCCCGGTCGAAGTCCCGCAGGAACGCGTGCACCGGCTCGCCCGGCACGTTGCGGTGGATCAGCGCCTTCGGCAGCCGCTCCGCGAGGTCCGAGGGGCGCTCCAGGGAGCCGAGCCGGGTCGCGAAGGTCACCGTGCGCGGTCCGCTCCGGTCGAGCGCCACCCAGACGTGCCGGCGCCCGATCTCGTCGCAGGTGCCCTCCACGAGCAGCCCGCCGGGTGCGAGTCGCCCGCACAGCCGCTTCCAGACGGCCGCGACCTGCTCCTCGTCGTACTGGCGGAGCACGTTCGCCGCGCGGATGAGGTGGACCTCGCCGGGCACCGGCACCTCGAAGCCGCCGTGCAGGAAGGAGAGGCCCTCGTGTTCGTACGGCTTGGCGGCCTCGACGCGGGCGGGTTCGATCTCGATGCCGTAGAGGCGGGTGCGGGGTTCGGCGGTCCGCAGCCGGGCGAGGAGTTCGACGGCGGTCCAGGGGGCGGCCCCGTAGCCGAGGTCCACGGCGAGCGGCGGCTCGGGGGAGCGGCGCAGGGCGGGTCCGTGGACGGCGGCGATCCAGCGGTCCATGCGGCGCAGACGGTTGGGGTTGGTGGTCCCGCGGGTCGGGGTGCCGACGGGGCGGGTGGTGCGCGGGGCCATGCGAAGAGCGTAAGGGGTACGGGTCGCTCCCCGGCCGGCGAGCGCGGGGGCCCGGCGGCCGGGGGCCCGCCCGCCGAGCGACCCCCGCCGAGGGCCCCGCCCGCCGGGGGACTCCCGTCACCGAGGGCCCGCCCACCAAGCCCTCCGCCCGCCGAGCGACCACCGGCCCACCGACCACCCACCCGGTAATTAATTGGCAAAGTGCCCCCCGGGGTGGAAATGAAAGAGGCCATTCCGCTGTTGTCGGAGCCGGAGGGCGCACCACGTCCTCCCGCCGTCATGCCCGACGACACTGCCCTCGAGCGGAAGGACCGCCGACGTGAGCCAGTACGTGTCCCGGTTCGCCGGTACCCGGCACCGGCACCCGGCGCCGAGCAGGCTCCGGCTCCCCGGCCGGAACCGCACCCCGCGCCGGGTGGCCATGCTCAGTGTCCACACCTCCCCGCTGCACCAGCCGGGCACGGGCGACGCGGGCGGTATGAACGTCTACATCGTCGAGCTGGCGAAACGGCTCGCCGCCATCGACATCGAGGTGGAGATCTTCACCCGGGCCACGACCGGCGGCCTGCCCCCGGTCGTCGAGCTGACCCCCGGTGTCCTCGTCCGGCACGTCGACGCCGGTCCGTACGAGGGTCTGGCCAAGGAGGAGCTGCCGGCCCAGCTCTGCGCCTTCACGCACGGCGTGATGCAGGCGTGGGCGGGCCACCGGCCCGGCCACTACGACCTCGTCCACTCCCACTACTGGCTCTCCGGCCATGTCGGCTGGCTCGCCGCCGAGCGCTGGGGCGTCCCGCTCGTCCACGCCATGCACACCATGGCGAAGGTCAAGAACGCGGCGCTGGCCGAGGGCGACACGCCCGAGCCCGCGGCCCGCGTGATCGGCGAGACGCAGATCGTCTCGGCCGCCGACCGGCTGATCGCCAACACGGCCGAGGAGGCCGACGAGCTCGCCCGTTTCTACGAGGCGGACCCCGGCAAGATCGCGGTCGTCCACCCGGGCGTCAACCTCGACCACTTCCGTCCCGCCGACGGCCGCGCCGCCGCCCGCGCCCGGCTCGGGCTGCCGCAGGACGCCTTCATCCCGGTCTTCGCCGGCCGCATACAGCCGCTGAAGGCCCCGGACATCCTGCTGCGGTCCGCCGCGGTGCTCCTCGACCAGGATCCCTCGCTGCGCTCGCGCATGATCGTTCCGGTGGTCGGCGGCCCGAGCGGCAGCGGCCTCGCGAAGCCGGAGGGGCTGCAGAAGCTGGCGGCCCGGCTCGGCATCGCGGACATCGTGCGCTTCCACCCGCCGGTGGGCCAGGACCGGCTCGCCGACTGGTTCCGCGCGGCGAGCGTCCTGGTCATGCCCTCGTACAGCGAGTCCTTCGGTCTGGTCGCCATAGAGGCGCAGGCGGCCGGCACCCCGGTCGTCGCGGCGGCGGTGGGCGGTCTGCCCGTGGCCGTACGGGACGACGTGACCGGCTTCCTCGTCCAGGGCCACGATCCGGCGGACTACGCCCGCGCGCTCGGCCGCTTCGTGGCCGATCCGTCGCTGTCGGCCACGATGGGCGCGGCGGCGGCCCGGCACGCCGGCTCGTTCGGCTGGGACACGGCGGCCTCGGGTACGGCGGACGTGTACACGGCCGCCGTGCACGACCATCGGCTGCGGGAGAACCGCCGTCGCGTACGCTCCCACCATGGCTGAGGCTGAGGACGTCCGACGGATCGTCGAGGACACTTTCAAGGACGCGGAGCTGGAGTGGGAGTCCCCCGAACCGGGCTCCTACGTGGTCAAACTCCCCGGCACGCGCAAGCTCTTCACGACGCTGTCGCTGCGCACCGGCCGCCACTCGCTCTCCCTCAACGCCTTCGTCATCCGCCACCCGGACGAGAACGAGGCGGGCGTCCACCGCTGGCTGCTGGAACGCAACCTCAAGCTGTACGGGGTGAGTTACGCGGTCGACGCCCTGGGCGACGTCTATCTCGCCGGCAAGCTGCCGCTCTCCGCGGTCACGCCCGAGGAGCTGGACCGGCTGCTCGGCTCGGTCCTGGAGGCGGCGGACGGCGACTTCAACACCCTGCTGGAGCTGGGGTTCGCCTCGGCGATCCGTCGTGAGTACGAGTGGCGGGTCTCGCGCGGCGAGTCGACCCGGAACCTCGACGCGTTCAAGAACCTGACCCAGAAACCCGGTAACTGACCTCTTCCCGCAAGAGCCGCGCAGTGCCATGCTCACGCCCGACGCAGATCTGAACACCATTCATATACGTGAAAGGTTCAGAGGCATGGCACTGAGCAGAAGGCAGTTCGTCGGCGGCGCGGTGGCAGTCGCGGGAGCCACGACCGCGGCACTGGGCACCACCGGCCTCGCTCCCCCCACCCGCCCCGCGGAGCTCTGGCGGGAGTTCGAAGCCGACCCCTACACCCACCCCCAGATCCCCTACGTGGGCCGGGCCGGCGCCCACGCCGGAGCCCGCCGCGCGCCCCGCCCGCCCGTCGTGGCGAACGCGCTCGCCTACGGGGCCACCCCCGACGGATCGGCCGACTCCGCGCCCGCCCTCAACCGGGCCCTCGCGGCGGCGGGGGAGCGCGGCGGCGGCACGGTCCTGCTGCCGCCGGGCACGTACCGGATCGACGACTACCTCCGGATCGGCCACAGCGGAACCGTCCTGCGCGGCGCGGGCTCCGGCCGCACGACCCTGCTCGCCACCCGGAACCTCACCGAGCTGATCGGCCCGTACGGCTCCCGCTACGGCGGCGACAAGTCCTCCTGGTCCTGGGCCGGCGGCCTGATCTGGCTCTCCCCGCGCGCCCGGCACGCCTCCCTCGTCGCGGCGATACGGGACCGGGCCTGGCCCTTCGAGGGCTGGACCGGCAACCGTCGCGACGAGTGGACCACGCTGACGACCCTCCGCCCGGCCCGCCGGGGCGACCGCTCGGTCACCGTCGAGGACCCCTCCGCCCTCCGGCGCGGCCGACTCGTCGTCCTCCGCCTCGCCGACGATCCCGACCACACGCTCCTGGAGCACATGGCGGGGGGCGGCCCGGGCCCGGAGGCGTACACCTGGGACGAGAGGACGAAGCTGACCAGCTACGTCCCCTACGAGTGGCCCGTACGGATCACCTCCGTGCGGGGCCGGACCGTGACCCTCGAACGGCCCCTTCCGCTCGACCTCCGCCCGGAGTGGGACCCCCGGCTGATCTCCGGGGCGGAGCCGCTCACCGGCTCGGGGGTGGTGGGCCTGACCCTGGAGGCGGTGGAGACCCCGCAGTCACCGCACCTGCTCGACCAGGGGTACAACGGCGTCACCTTCCAGTGCGCGTACGACTGCTGGGCGGAGGACGTCGTGGTCCGCCACGTCGACAACGGCTTCGGGCTCGTCGCCGCCTCCGCCTGCACCCTGCGCCGTACGCGGGTGGAGGGGCGCGGCTCCCACCACCCGTACTTCTGCCGCGAGGGCGCGCACGACAACCTGGTCGAGGAGTTCCGCGTCGCGGCCCGTACCGTCCCCGCACCGGCCGGGACCCAGCTCCACGGCATCAACGTCGAGGGTCTGTCCAGCCACAACGTCTGGTCGCGCGGGGTGATGGAGATGGGCACCTTCGACACCCACCGGGGCATGCCCTTCGCCAACGTACGGACCGAGATCACGGTCGAGAACAACGGCCGGCACGGCGGCGACGCCTCCGCGGGCCCGCTCTACGGGGCCCGGTTCGCCCACTGGAACGTCACGGTGACCAACGGCCGGGCGGGGCTGGTGAAGATCGACACCATCGCCCCGTACAGCGCGACGGTCGGCATCAGCGAGGTCCGCGAGTTCGACCAGACCGACGTCCCGGACTTCACGGGCGACCTCCACGCGCGCGTGGAGGCGTACGGAACCCCGGGGTCGGTCCGCCCGCGGAACCTGTACGAGGCCCAGCGAGCACTCGGCCGGGGATAGCGGGCACTCGCCTGGGGCTGGTCGGCACTCGGCCGGGGGCGGTGGGCGCTCGGCCGGGGCTGACGGGCGCTCGGCCGGGGTCAGCCGGCACGCGTGCCGGGGGCAGCGGGGGCCCGGCTGCCCGGGTCCCCGCTGCTCCGGTACCGGCCCGGCGTCGTGCCGAACTCCCGGCGGAAGGCGTGCGAGAGGGCGTACGGCGTGCTGTAGCCGACCCGCCGGGCGACGGCCGCCAGCGGATCGTCGGTCTCCCGGAGCAGGGCGGCGGCGCGGGTCAGCCGCCACCACGTCAGATACGCCATCGGAGGCCTGCCGACGAGCGCGGTGAAACGGCGGGCCAGCGTGGGCCGGGAGACCCCCGCCTCGGCCGCGAGCCGGTCGGTGGTCCACGGGGCGGCCGGGTCGGAGTGCAGCGCGCGCAGCGCGGCGGCGGTCACCGGGTCGCCGAGGACGGCCGGCCAGGCTCCGGCCGTACCCTCGGCCAGCCACGAACGGATCATGTAGACGAGCAGCAGGTCGAGCAGGCTGGGCAGCGCGACGCCCGAGCCGGGTCGCCGCTCGTCGAGTTCGCCGCCCAGCAGGTCGATGGCGGCGCGGAGTTCGGGATGCGCACCGGGCCGGCTCGGCAGGTGGACGACCGGAGGGAGCTCCGCCAGGAGCGGGTGCGCGTGGCTGCGGTCGAGCCGGTACTTGCCGCAGAGCATCTCCACCTCGCGCCCGCCGGACCCGGGCGGGGACGGGGTGAGGGGCGAGCCGGGCGGACCGCCGTCCCGCCACGGGACGAAGGGCACCGCCCGCGCGAGCATGGCCGCGTCGGCGGGCGCGTCGGCGATGACGTGCCCCGTCCCGTGCGGCAGCAGCACCGCGTCTCCCGCGCCGAGCGCGACCGGTGCGCCACCGTCGGGCAGCAGCCAGCAACCGCCCTTCAGGACGATGTGGAAGCCGGCGCCGTCGTACGGATCGAGCCGCGCGCACCAGCGCCCGCCCACCCGTACCCGGTCGGAGGAGGGCCGCCCGGCGCGGACGGCCGAGATCGCGTCGCTGACCACGTCCATGGGCGGCAGGGTATCCGCCCCGGTCGGGGCGGTGAGCGTCTCGCGTATCCAGGGGAGCCCCACGAGCATTGAGAGGCTCAACCACCCCTCCCTAGGGTCGGTTTCATGACCAACGAGAGCACACCGAGCATCGTCCTGGGGGACGTCGAGATCCTCCGGATCGTCGAGTGGCAGGGGCCGTTCGCCCCGGCCCGCGGCCTCGTCCCCGACTCCGGGGCCGACCTGTGGCAGGCCAACGAGGAGTGGCTCGCGCCGGACCACTGGGCGCCGGACACCGACAGCGCGGTCATGGCGCTGCAGAGCTGGGTGCTGCGCAGCGGCGGCCGGACCGTCCTGGTCGACACGGGCGTCGGCGACGGGCGCGAGCGGCCGCACTCGCCGCACTTCCACCAGCGGCGGGGCGACTTCCCCGGCCTTCTGGAGCGGGCCGGGATCCGCCCCGAGGAGGTGGACGTCATCGTCAACACCCACCTGCACGCCGACCACGTCGGCTGGAACACCCGGGACGACCGGGGCACCTGGGTGCCGACCTTCCCGAACGCCCGGTACCTCGTCCCGGCCGCCGACGACGTCCACTTCGGTCCGGGGAACGCGTACGGCGACGGCCTCCACGAGGAGGACCGGCTCGTCTACGAGGACAGCGTCGCGCCCGTGCACCGCGCCGGGCTGGTCGATCTGTGGGACGGGTCCCACCGCATCGACGAGAACCTCGTCCTGGAGTCCGCGCCCGGCCACACCCCCGGCTCCGCCGTACTGCGGCTCGCGTCCGGCGGGGACCGGGCGGTCTTCGTCGGAGACCTCCTCCACAGCCCCGTGCAGATCCTCGACCCCTCCTGCGCCAGCTGCTTCTGCCTGGACGCGGACCGGGCGGCGACCAGCCGCCGCCGGATCCTCGAACGCGCCGCCGATCAGCGGGAGCTGGTCGTGCCCGCGCACTTCGGCGGCGCCGGTGCCGCCGAGGTGCGCAGGGAGGGGAAGGGCTTCGGCCTGGTGCGGTGGGCGGCCTACGGCACCGGGTGAGGGCGGTGAGCGGGGGTCAGGAGCCGACGGGGGTCTGGGCGTCCTTGGCCGTGGCGGGCGCGGCCTCGGTAGCGCGGGGGTCGGGCAGCGGCATCGGGACGCCGTCCTCGTCGTCGGCTAGGGCCTTGCGCAGACGGGTGAGGTAGCCGACGGCGGCGAGGGCGCCGATCGCGGCCGTGGCCGCCCACAGGACGTCGGGGCCGGGACCGCCGACGACGGCGCCGGCGCCGATCGGGGCGACGAAGCCGGCGACGGCCCAGGACATGCCCATGACGCCCTGGTAGCGGCCCCGGGCGTGCTCGGGGGCGAGACGGGCGGTGGCGGCGGCGTTCGTCGGGACGTGGATCATCTCGCCGACCGTCCAGACGATCACGGTCGCGGCGAAGGCCACGGGGGAGCCGGCGAGGGCGGTGGCGCCGGTGCCGACGGCGAAGAGGAGGGAGGAGAGGGTGAGCAGGAGGACCGGGGAGCGCTTGTCGGTCAGCTTGTTGACGAGCAGCTGGAAGCCGACGATCACGATGCCGTTGACGGCGATGACCATGCCGTACGAGGAGGGCGAGAGGCCCTGGTCCGCCATGGTGAGGGGGAGACCGATCCAGGGGGCGGTGAAGACGAGGCAGACGAGGAGGTTGAGGAGGACGAGGGTGCGGAAGGGGGCGTCGCGCAGCACGGTGACCATGCTGACCTTGGCCTCGACGACCGGCTCGCCGGCCTTGTCGGTACGGGCCTGGGGGCGGGTCTCGGGGAGCCGCAGGAAGACGATGACGGCGCACAGGGTGGTGGCGACGGCGTCGACGACGAAGAGGGTGCGGTAGCCGAGGAAGATCGCGGCGCCGCCGCCGATGGAGGCGATGGCGAAGCCGAGGTTGAGGGCCCAGTAGTTGAGGGCGTAGGCCCGGCGCACGTCGTGGGCGGGGACCATGTCGGCGATGGTGGCGTTGATGGAGGGGCGGACGGCCTGCATCGCGACGCCCATGAGGAGGACGACCGTCGCGATGGCCCAGGCGCTGGTGACGACGGCGAGGGCGGCGGCGCAGGCGGCGGCCGCGAGGTGCATGGTGACCATGGTGGGGCGCCGGCCCCAGCGGTCGGTGAGGGTGCCGCCGAGCGGGGAGCCGGCGACGCCGCCGAGACCGTGGAGGGCGACGACGAGTCCGGCGAACCAGGCGGAGTGGCCGAGCTCCACGGTCAGGTAGAGGGAGAGGAACGTCAGGACGAAGGCCCCGGTCCGGTTGACCAGGGTCGAGAGCCAGAGCCACCAGAAGCCCTGCGGGAAGCCGGAGACCGTCGCCCGGGCTGATCGTCTGAGCGAGTCGATGGACATGTGTGGCGGCCCCTTGGTCTGCGTAAGCCCTGCTTCCGGCGTCCGTAACTTACGCATCTCATGTGTCGGACGCCAGCCAATTGACGACGCGCGTCAATCGTCAGAGGTCCATTAGGCTCGTACGCATGGCCGACGCACCGTACAAGCTGATCCTCCTCCGCCACGGCGAGAGCGAGTGGAACGAGAAGAATCTGTTCACCGGTTGGGTGGACGTGAACCTCACCGCGAAGGGCGAGAAGGAGGCGACGCGCGGCGGCGAGCTGCTCAAGGACGCCGGCCTGCTCCCCGACGTGCTGCACACCTCCCTCCAGAAGCGCGCCATCCGCACCGCCCAGCTCGCGCTGGAGTCCGCGGACCGCCACTGGATCCCGGTCCACCGCTCGTGGCGCCTCAACGAGCGCCACTACGGCGCCCTCCAGGGCAAGGACAAGGCCCAGACGCTCGCCGAGTTCGGCGAGGAGCAGTTCATGCTGTGGCGCCGCTCGTACGACACCCCGCCGCCGGCGCTCTCCGACGACAGCGAGTACTCGCAGGCGCACGACGCGCGTTACGCGACGATCCCGCCGGAGCTGCGCCCGCGCACCGAGTGCCTGAAGGACGTCGTGGAGCGGATGCTCCCGTACTGGTACGACGCGATCGTCCCCGACCTCCTCACCGGCCGCACGGTCCTGGTCGCCGCCCACGGCAACAGCCTCCGCGCCCTGGTCAAGCACCTCGACGGCATCTCGGACGAGGCCATCGCGGGCCTCAACATCCCGACGGGCATCCCCCTCGCCTACGAGCTCGACGAGAACTTCAAGCCCCTCAACCCGGGCGGCACCTACCTCGACCCGGAAGCCGCGGCGGCGGCGATCGAGGCGGTCAAGAACCAGGGCAAGAAGTAACCCTGACGCACGCTCTCCCCGTACGAGCCCCCTTCCCGCCGCGCCCGGCGGGGAGGCGGCCTCGGCGTGTCGTCAGAAGGCGTCGCAGGCGTGGGCCCGGAAATCCGTGAGGGTCGTGGTGCGGACCGTGTCGCCGTGCGTGTAGCTGACCCGGTCCGGGGTGAGGTGCTTCAGGTCGGCCAGGGTGAACGAGTGGTGGTCCGTGGACCACGAGTTGTCCCGGGTCGCGCCGTACAGCGTGTAGAGCCGACCCGGCTCCAGGGGGCGCGGAGGTTCCTCCGGCGTCCAGAAGAGGGTGGCGGTCTCCGCGCCCGGCGGGAGGGTCAGGGGCCAGGTCGAGAAGTCCTCGACGGGCGTGGCCGCCGACCAGGAGTCCGTGTACTCCGGTTCCGCGGCCTCCGCCGTGACGTCCGCGTCCGGGTCGGTGACCGGCTCGTCCGGGTACAGCACCGCCGTGTCGATCCGGTCGTGGCACACCAGGACCACGCCCACCGGCGCTCCCTCCGCCGTCACGGTGACGCCCGTGACGCCCGCGGACCCGACGCCGCAGCCGGCCAGCGCGGGCAGGGCCGACAGTACGGCGGCGGCGAGGAGTGCGCGGCGGCGGAGCCGGGCGGTCGTGGGAACCATGGGGGCCATCCTGCCCGCACCGAAATTCGGCGGTGGTGATCACGCGGAATCGTTACGGTCCTGGCCATGAGCACGCCTCCCGCCACCCCGGCCCCCGACCGACCCTCACCCCTCCGCCTGGAGAAGGTCACCCCCGCCACCGTCGACGCCGCCCTCGGCCTGCGCGTCCACCCCCATCAGGAGAAGAACGTCTCCCCCGTCTCGCGCTCCCTCGCCGAGGCGTACGCGCACGGGGACACCGCCTGGCCCCGGCTGATCTTCGACGGCGACCGGCTCGTCGGCTTCCTCATGGCCTTCCTCGACATCCCGTGGAACGAGGAGAAGGACCCCGCCGACCGCCGCAGCGGTCTCTGGCGGCTCAACATCGCCTCCGACGTCCAGGGCAAGGGGTACGGACGCTTCGCCGTCGAAGCCGTACGCGACGAGCTGCGGCGGCGCGGCGAGCGGCGCCTCTACGTCACCTGGGAGCCGGGCGACGACGGCCCCGGCGCCTTCTACCACCGGCTCGGATTCCGCCCGACCGGTGAGCTCAGCGGCGGCCAGACCGTCGGCGTCCTCGACATCTGACCCGTGCGCGGAGGGGGGTGGGGTGCGGATGCCCGCGCCCCACCCCTTCGCTGTCAGCCCGAGCAGCCGCCGCACTGGCACGGCGAACCCGACTGGCAGCCGCAGCCGCAGCCCGAGCCGCACCCGCAGGCGCCCAGCACGGGCAGGAACACCGCCTCGCGCGGCGCCTCCGCTCCGGATTCGGTCGGCATGGGGGATTCGGCCATGGGGGTCCCTCCCTTTCGAGGCGCACATCGCCTCCCCCCATTGCATGCCCACTCGGACCGGCGCATCAACGGCGCATCGGCGCCCGCGCCGCCCGACGGACCCCGAGCGCCCTATGCGCCCTCGACCGGCGAGTCCGCCGCCTGCAGCTCGTCCGCGTGCTCACCCGTCACCAGGTAGACGACCCGCTTCGCGACCGACACCGCGTGGTCGGCGAACCGCTCGTAGTAGCGGCCGAGAAGCGTCACGTCGACCGCCGTCTCGATGCCGTGCTTCCAGCGGTCGTCGATCAGGTGCTGGAACAGCGTCCGGTGCAGCAGGTCCATCTCGTCGTCGTCCTGCTCCAGCTGGAGCGCCAGGTCGACGTCCTTCGTGATGATGACCTCCGCCGCCTTCGCCATCAGGCGCTGCGCCAGCTGGCCCATCTCCAGGATGGTCGCGTGCAGGTCACGCGGTACGGCCGAGTCCGGGAACCGCAGCCGCGCCAGCTTCGCGACGTGCTGCGCCAGGTCGCCCGAGCGCTCCAGGTCGGCGCTCATGCGCAGCGAGGTCACCACGATCCGCAGATCGGTCGCCACCGGCTGCTGCCGCGCGAGCAGTGCTATCGCCCGGGCCTCCAGGTCGTGCTGGAGGTCGTCGACCTTCTGGTCCGCCGCGATCACGCTCTCCGCGAGCTTGAGATCCGCGTCGAGCATCGCCGTCGTGGCCCGCCCGACCGCCGACCCGACGAGTCGGGCCATCTCGACCAGGCTCTCGCCGATCGAATCCAGTTCCTCGTGGTACGCGTCCCGCATGGTGTCCCTCTCTACGCAAAGCTCCGGGGTCCGGGTGGGGCGTCGGACCCCCACGCTCCCACGTTCGGCCCCCTACGCGTCCGGTTCCACCCGCACACATGAACCGGCACTTTCCCCAAGGTGAACTCTGGGCTACGCACGCCACTGCCCCGGTCGCGACAAATGAACCGGCCAGGTCCTGAGAGTGAACTCTGGGCGACGACTGTTCGAGGAGCCACTCGGACGGCTGGGAGAGTGTCCGCCACCCCGCATAACCTTGAGGCATGGACGTGAACGCGGCGGTTGCCGCATTGGCCGCGATCGCCGGAGTGTGCACCGGCGTGATCGCCATGCTGGCGTTCCGCTGGAGCGAGCGCGACCAGGCGAGACCCACCCGAACCTCCCTGCACACCGACGCCGTGCTCCCGCCCGGCGTCGACACCGTGCTGTCCGTGCTGCGCTCCTCCGCGGTCGTCCTCGACGAGAGCGACTCCGTGGTGAAGGCCAGCTCGGCGGCGTACGCGCTCGGCCTGGTCCGGGGCGGGAAGCTGGCCGTGGAGCCCATGCTCAACATGGCCCGCGACACCCGCCGCGACGGGGAGATACGGCAGGTCGAGCTGGACCTGCCGCGGCGCGGCACCGGACGCGGCGAGGCCCTCGCCGTCTCCGCCCGGGTGGCCCCGCTGGGTTCGCGCCTCGTGCTGCTCCTGGTCGAGGACCTGACCGAGGCCCGTCGTATCGAAGCGGTACGGCGCGACTTCGTCGCCAACGTGAGCCATGAGCTCAAGACCCCCACGGGGGCGCTCTCCCTGCTCTCCGAGGCGGTCATGGACGCCTCGGACGACCCCGAGGCGGTCACCCGCTTCGCCGGCCGCATGCAGATAGAGGCGACCCGCCTCACCAACCTCGTACAGGAGCTCATCGACCTCTCCCGCGTGCAGAACGACGACCCGCTGGAAGACTCCGAGCCCGTGTCCGTGGACGAACTCGTCGCCGAGGCGATCGACCGCTCCCGGCAGCCCGCCTCCACCAAGCAGATCACCATGGTCTCCGGAGGCGACGCCGACCTGCGGGTCTGGGGCAGCCGCGGCCAGCTCGCCGCCGCTCTCGGCAACCTCGTCGAGAACGCGGTCAACTACTCACCGGCCCGTACACGGGTGGGCATCGCCGCCCGCCGTGTCGCCGCCCCCTCCGGCGATCTCATCGAGATAGCCGTCACCGACCAGGGCATCGGCATCCCCGACAAGGACAAGGAGCGCGTCTTCGAGCGCTTCTACCGCGTCGATCCGGCCCGCTCCCGCGCCACCGGCGGTACGGGGCTCGGCCTGGCCATCGTCAAGCACGTCGCCGCCTCGCACGGCGGCGAGGTCACCGTCTGGAGCACCGAGGGCCAGGGCTCCACCTTCACCCTGCGGCTGCCCGAGGCGGGCGCCGTACGGGACCGCCGACCCGCCTCGTCCCCCACCCCTGATCTCATGACCGAACCGCTTCCTGCCCCGGAGGTCCTTCCGTGACCCGAGTGCTCGTCGTCGAGGATGAGGAATCCTTCAGCGACGCCCTGTCGTACATGCTTCGCAAGGAGGGCTTCGAAGTCGCCGTAGCGGCGACCGGGCCCGACGGTCTCGACGAGTTCGAGCGCAACGGGGCCGACCTCGTCCTCCTCGACCTGATGCTTCCGGGGCTGCCCGGCACCGAGGTGTGCCGTCAGCTGCGCGGTCGCTCGAACGTCCCGGTCATCATGGTGACCGCCAAGGACAGCGAGATCGACAAGGTCGTCGGGCTGGAGATAGGAGCCGACGACTACGTGACGAAGCCCTTCTCCTCGCGGGAGCTGGTCGCCCGCATCCGCGCGGTCCTGCGCCGCCGCGGTGAGCCGGAGGAGGTCACCCCGGCCGCCCTGGAGGCCGGCCCGGTCCGTATGGACGTCGACCGCCACGTGGTGACGGTCGCGGGCGGCAAGGTCGACCTGCCGCTGAAGGAGTTCGACCTCCTGGAGATGCTGCTGCGCAACGCGGGCCGCGTGCTGACCCGTATGCAGCTCATCGACCGGGTGTGGGGCGCGGACTACGTCGGTGACACGAAGACCCTCGACGTCCACGTCAAGCGCCTCCGCGCCAAGATCGAGCCGGACCCGGGAGCCCCGCGCTACCTGGTGACGGTCCGCGGCCTGGGCTACAAGTTCGAGCCGTAGACCGCACGACGCGTCCGGCCGCGGAGGGTGCGGCGCGTCCGGCCGTAGACCGTACGACGTGTTCGGCCCCGAACCGTACGACGCGTCCGAACGAGTGAAAGGGCGCCTTCCCCGGCCGGGGAAGGCGCCCTTTCACGCAGGTGCGCGGTGCGGTCAGTGACCGGCCTCGTGGCTCGCCTCGCCCGACGGCTCGCCCTCGCTGCCGTGGCCGCCCTCGGTCTCGCCGGAGGGCGAGGCGGTGGCGGTGGGCTCGGTGCCCGGGGGCGCGGGGACCACGGCCGGGCCGTACTCCTTGAAGTAGCTCGTCGCCGGGACGACGAAGGCGGCCAGGCTCACGTCGCCGGTCTTGCTCAGCTTGAAGACGACCTTCTGCGCGTTGCCGTCGCGGGTGGCCTGGTTGCCGTTCTCGATCACGGCGGAGGCGTTGCCCTCACCGCCGATGACGACGGAGCCGCCGGCCGGGACGGTGATCGGGCCGGTGCCCTCGGCCGCCTTCAGCTGCACGGTGGCGCTGCTGCCGGGCAGGGTGATGGAGTCGAGCGTCTGGGCCGCGTCACCGTTGTTGAAGACGGTGGCCGAGACGACGGCCGGGCCCTTGGACGCGGCCTCGGGCTGGGTGATCACGAGGGCGTTCTGGATCTTGACGTCGTCCACGGTGACGGCGGCGTTGTCCGGCCGGACGCCGAGCGTCTGCGCGTCGTTGCCCGCCCCACAGGCGGACAGCGCGGCGATGGAGAACACGATGGCGGTAGCGGCGAGGGCGCCGCGTCGAAGGCTGCGGCTCACGGCGGCGGCATCTCCTAGGACGAACGGATCAGGCTACGGACAGGCTGCGGAACTAAGGGCCAACTAAAGGTGCGTCAGCGCGCTTAGGTTACCGAGCCGCACTCTCCGTCCCGCACCCGACCCGCCCCTAACCGGCCGCGGGCGTCTCCGGGGCGGTCCGGCGACCCGTCGGGCCCCTTCGTCGAGTGTCGGCCGGTGTGGCTGGATCACGACCCATTGACCTGTTGTTCACATAACCGCCTTGATCAATTCGAGGGCCGCCGCGCATTCCCGGGAGCCGTACCTCCGGATATCCCCGACCCGCGTCGACTGATCAATTACGGAATCCCTCCGTGATGCATCCGTACGGGTGGACGATCCTCGAACGGAGTAGGCGAAGAAGGCCCCTCCGAACCCGACAATCTGGGGCATCACCCCTCCCTGGAGGGGGTCCGGGTAGGTGTAACGTGCGCGTTTCTCTCCGTCCGCGCAGCCGCTCCGACCTGCGAATACCGCCTTCCGGAAGCCCTCCGCAGCACGTTCGTGTCGCTGTTGTCAAGCCCCGAGATATGCCCTGACCTGCGAAAACGCCATTCAGAAGAAGCCGTATCCGTGTTACCCTGGATAGCCACGGAAGGGGTACCTGTCACATGACGTTCAAGGTTGGCGACACCGTGGTCTATCCCCATCACGGGGCCGCGCTGATCGAGGCCATCGAAACTCGCCAGATCAAAGGCGTGGACAAGACCTACTTGGTGCTCAAGGTCGCGCAGGGCGACCTGACGGTTCGTGTGCCGGCGGACAATGCGGAGTTCGTCGGTGTTCGCGACGTGGTCGGTCAGGACGGGCTGGACCGGGTCTTCGAGGTGCTGCGCGCACCGTACGCCGAAGAGCCGACGAACTGGTCCCGTCGCTACAAGGCAAATCTCGAGAAGCTCGCCTCCGGCGATGTCATCAAGGTCGCCGAAGTAGTCCGCGACCTGTGGCGGCGCGAGCGCGAGCGGGGTCTCTCCGCCGGTGAGAAGCGCATGCTCGCCAAGGCGCGGCAGATCCTGGTCAGCGAGCTGGCCCTCGCGGAGAACACGAACGAGGACAAGGCCGAGGCTCTCCTCGACGAGGTCCTCGCGTCCTGAGCGTGCTCGGAAGTCACTGAGCGCGCTACCAAGTGAAGCGATGCCGCGGTGCCCGCTGGCGTGCTGTGATCCACACAGTGCTGCCGTCGGGCCCTGCGGCATGTTCACGTACATCCACTCCGTACGGCCACGCGCCGTACGGCTACCGGCCTGCATCCGCCCCTGTCCGCACGGCCACGTGCCGTACGTTCGAGGACGTAGGTCTCCGTACACCTGCTCGCGTACGCATGCGGAGCGTACGCACGGCCGTACGCACACGGCGTCAGTCACGTGTGTGCACCGCTGAGAGAGAACCCGCACCCCCTGTTACGTCCGAACCCCTGTGCTCGGGCGGCAACGCCTCGACCGTCGTCACGGAAAGGGCCCGGTCAAGGCGGAGCGTCCGGCACGGTGAGGCCATACCCATGTCGGCCGCGGAAACAAACCTGCCGGAGTGCAACCGATGACAGACGAAGTGCGTCCTCCTCGTACCGCCGTGGTGATCCCGGCGGCCGGACGGGGCGTACGCCTCGGGCCGGGCGCCCCCAAGGCGCTGCGCGCGCTGAACGGCACCCCCATGCTCGTCCACGCCGTCCGCGCGATGGCCGCCTCTCGCGCGGTTTCGCTCGTCGTCGTGGTCGCACCCCCCGAAGGCGCCCCCGAGGTCAAGAACCTCCTCGACGCCCACGCCCTCCCCGAGCGGACCGACTACCTCGTCGTCCCCGGCGGTGACACCCGCCAGGAGTCCGTACGCCTCGGCCTCGAAGCGCTCCCCGAGGGCATCACCACCGTCCTCGTCCACGACGCCGCACGGCCGCTCGTCCCCGTCGACACCGTGGACGCCGTCATCGAGGCCGTGCGGGACGGGGCCGTCGCCGTCGTCCCCGCGCTGCCCGTCGCGGACACGGTGAAGGAGGTCGAGCCGGCCGAGAGGCCCGGCGACCCCGAGCAGGTCGTCGCCACCCCGGTCCGCGCCCGCCTCCGCGCCGTCCAGACCCCGCAGGGCTTCGACCACGACACCCTGGTCAACGCCCACGCCACCATCGCCCTCACCGGCGAGGGCGCCACCGACGACGCCGGCATGGTCGAGCGGCTCGGCGCGCCCGTCGTCGTCGTGCCCGGCCACGAGGAGGCCTTCAAGGTGACCCGACCCCTCGACCTCGTCCTCGCCGAGGCCGTACTCGCCCGCAGGAGGGCCAACGATGGCTTCTGAGATCCCCGTGCTGCCCCGTACCGGCATCGGCACCGACGTCCACGCCTTCGAGAAGGGCCGCGAACTCTGGTGCGCGGGCCTCCTCTGGGACGCCGACGAGAACGACGGGTACGGCCTCGCCGGGCACTCCGACGGCGACGTCGCCGCCCACGCCGCCTGCGACGCGCTCTTCTCCGCCGCCGGAATCGGCGACCTCGGCGCCCACTTCGGCACCTCGCGCCCCGAGTGGTCCGGCGCCTCCGGCGTCACCCTGCTCGCCGAGGCCGCCCGGATCGTCCGCGCCGAGGGGTACGAGATCGGCAACATCGCCGTGCAGGTCGTCGGCGTCCGGCCCAAGGTCGGCAAGCGGCGCGACGAGGCCCAGAAGGCGCTGAGCGCTGCGGCCGGCGCACCGGTCTCCGTCTCCGGCACCACGACGGACGGCCTCGGTCTCACCGGTCGCGCCGAGGGCCTCGCGGCGCTCGCGACGGCCCTCGTGTACCCGGCCGGGCGGGCGTAACCGCGGCCGCGGACACCCGGCCGGGCGGGCGTAACCACGGCCGCGGACACCCGGCCGGGCGGGCGTGTCCGCGTCCACCGGGCGCGTCCCGGGGCGTTCACCGGTACCGGCGGCCACCGGTACCGGTGAAAAACGTCATCGGAGACCGGGAACAGGTATCGGGGCACTACCACACGCCCACTACCCTGGAGTGGTGACTATTCGCCTGTACGACACCAGCGCCCGGCAGATCCGTGACTTCACCCCGCTCACGCCGGGCCAGGTCTCGATCTACCTCTGTGGTGCCACCGTCCAGGCGGCCCCGCACATCGGGCACATCCGGTCGGGGCTGAACTTCGACATCATGCGCCGCTGGTTCGCGTACCGCGGCTACGACGTCACGTTCATCCGCAACGTCACCGACATCGACGACAAGATCATCGCCAAGGCGACGGACCAGGGCCGCCCCTGGTGGTCCATCGGCTTCGAGAACGAGCGGGCGTTCAACTCGGGCTACGAGGCGCTCGGTTGCCTCCCGCCCACCTACGAGCCCCGCGCCACCGGCCACGTCCCCGAGATGATCGAGATGATGCGCGGCCTCATCGAGCGCGGTCACGCGTACGAGGCCGACGGCAGCGTCTACTTCGACGTGCGCTCCTTCCCGGGCTACCTGGAGCTGTCCAACCAGGACATCGACGACCTGCGCCAGCCCGCCGAGGACGGCATCACCGGCAAGCGCGACCCGCGCGACTTCGCGATGTGGAAGGCGACCAAGCCGGGCGAGCCCGACTGGGAGACCCCGTGGGGCCGCGGCCGTCCCGGCTGGCACCTGGAGTGCTCGGCCATGGCCCACAAGTACCTGGGCTCCGCCTTCGACATCCACGGCGGCGGCCTCGACCTGATCTTCCCGCACCACGAGAACGAGATCGCCCAGGCCAAGGCCTACGGCGACGCGTTCGCGCAGTACTGGGTGCACAACGCCTGGGTCACCATGAGCGGCGAGAAGATGTCGAAGTCGCTCGGCAACAGCGTGCTGGTGTCCGAGATGGTGAAGAACTGGCGCCCCATCGTCCTCCGCTACTACCTGGGCACCCCGCACTACCGCTCGATGATCGAGTACAGCGAGGAAGCCCTGCGCGAGGCCGAGTCGGCGTTCGCCCGTATCGAGGGCTTCGTCCAGCGCGCCACCGAGAAGGCCGGGACGACCGTCGCCCCCGCCGCCGAGGTGCCGCCGGCCTTCGCCGAGGCCATGGACGACGACCTGGGCGTGCCGCACGCGCTCGCGATCATCCACACCACCGTCCGCCAGGGCAACAGCGCCCTCGCCGCGGACGACAAGGACGAGGCCATCGCCCGCCTCGCCGAGGTCCGTGCCATGCTCGGCGTCCTCGGCCTGGACCCCCTCGACCCGCACTGGGCCGAGGAGACCGGTGGCGGCGAGGAGCTCCACGGCGTCGTCGACACCCTCGTACGGCTCGTGCTCCAGCAGCGCGAGTCGGCGCGCGAGCGCAAGGACTGGGCGTCCGCGGACGCGATCCGCGACCAGCTCAACCAGTCCGGCCTCGCCATCGAGGACAGCCCCGACGGCCCCCGCTGGACGCTGGGCAACCGTTAGAAGATGTGCCGCTCGGGCCTCCGGGCGGCACACTTCAGTTACAGACCTATGTACGCAACACCGAGGATTAGGTAGTCATGGCCGGGAACAGCCAGCGCAGGAACCGTCGCACGTCCAACAAGAAGGGTGCGACGATCGGCAGCGGTGGCCAGCGGCGCAAGGGCCTCGAAGGCAAGGGTCCGACGCCCAAGGCCGAGGCCCGCAAGGGCCACAAGGCGTACCGCGTCACCAACGCGATGGCCCGGAACGCGGCCAAGCGCAAGCCCGTCGCCCGCCGCGGCGGCAAGGGCCTGTCCGAGATGGTCGTCGGCCGCAACCCGGTCTTCGAGGCCCTGCGCGACGGCGTGCCCGCCTCGACGCTGTACGTGCAGCAGTTCATCGACAACGACGAGCGCGTGCGCGAGGCCCTGAACCTCGCCACCGGCCGCGGCAACATCAACATCATGGAGGCGCCGCGCCCCGAGCTCGACCGGATGACGAACGGCCTCAACCACCAGGGCCTCGTCCTCCAGGTCCCGCCGTACGAGTACGCGCACCCGGAGGACCTGGTCACGGCCGCCTTCGACGACCACGAGGACCCGCTGATCGTCGCCCTCGACGGCGTCACCGACCCGCGTAACCTCGGCGCCGTCGTCCGCTCCGTCTCCGCCTTCGGCGGCCACGGCGTCGTCGTCCCCGAGCGCCGCGCCGCCGGTATGACCGCCGGTGCCTGGAAGACCTCGGCCGGCACCGCCGCCCGCACCCCGGTCGCCCGCGCCACCAACCTGACGCGCTGCCTGGAGCAGTACCAGAAGGCCGGTGTCACGGTCGTCGGCCTCGCCGCCGACGGTGACCGCGAGGTCCACGAGCTGGAGGAGCTGGGCGGCCCGGTCGTCATCGTCGTCGGCTCCGAGGGCAAGGGTCTCTCCCGCCTCGTCGGCGAGACCTGCGACTTCCTCGTCCGCATCCCGATGCCGGGCGGCGCCGAGTCGCTCAACGCCGGTGTCGCCGCCGGCGTCGTGCTCTACGAGGCGGCCCGCCGCCGCATGGGCTGACATCGGCCACAGCGGTACCCCCGGCCCCGGCCGTGGCGTGATCTTGACGGGTCTCGGACATTTGCGAGCCGTCAAGGCAGTGTCCTAAACCCAGATCACTCGGTTAGATGAGTGTGGACACCAGAACGCCCCGGCCGGGGTTCGACGATCAGCCCGCGTTGAGCATGGTCAAGGTGGATTCCGATCCCGCCCAGGTGATCGTGAACCACGCCAGCTTCCGTGTGCGGCTCGCGCCCGCCCCGCAGCCGAAGCTCGGCGCCGGAGCCCGCGTCGCCGCCCTGTCCGGGGCGGCGGCCGGAGCGGGCGGCCAGCGCCGTCGTCCCGTCGTGTGGAGCGGCAAGTCCTCGCCGGGCGCGACCGGCCTCCTCCAGGCCGTACGCGAGTCCTCCGTCTCGACGCTCGACCCGGTCGGCGGCCGCGGCCACGCGGGTCTGGACGGGGGCTCCACCCAGGCCATCCCGCGTATCGACGACACCATGCCCACCCCCGTGGTGACCGCCGACTCCGGCCCGCTGCTGCCGCCCATGCGGCGCGCCGAGGGCGCGTACGACGACCTGTACGACCTCCGGCCCGAGACCACCGGACCGTACGAGGACGAGACGGCCGACGGCAGGCCCCAGCAGCGCCACGGCCAGGACGCCGTCCGGCACGCCTACTACCCCGGCCGCCGGATGAACCTCGGCGTCGTCCTCCTCCCGCTCCGCGTCTTCCTCGGCTTCATCTCCATCTACGCCGGCATGGGCAAGCTCTGCGACCCCGTCTACTTCGACGGCGGCGAGCGCGGCTCCATGGTGAAGTGGCTCAACTCCCTCCACCCCTGGGCCCTCGCCGAACCCCTCCGCGACTTCGCCCTCCAGCACCCCGTCGGCGCCGGACTCACCGTCGCCTTCCTCCAGGTCGTCGTCGGCGTCCTCACCGTGCTCGGCCTCTGGCAGCGCGTC
This sequence comes from Streptomyces sp. NPDC002057, assembly GCF_040296665.1. Taxonomy (NCBI): domain Bacteria; kingdom Bacillati; phylum Actinomycetota; class Actinomycetes; order Kitasatosporales; family Streptomycetaceae; genus Streptomyces; species Streptomyces sp. NPDC002057. The sequence continues at coordinate 12,861 of NZ_JBEOXR010000026.1, read as the reverse complement.
GCCGCCGTCGTCGGCGCGATGCTCTCCGCCGCGCTCATCCTGACCGTCAGCTGGAAGACCGTCCCGGTCTACGACTCCGCCGACATCATCTACCTGGCCGCCTGGTCGCCGCTGATCATCGCCGGCGCCCCCGTCTACTCCCTCGACGGCCGCCTCGCCGGGGAGGCCTGGCGCACCCTCGGCCCCCGCGCCGACCTGTGGGACCTCCGCCGCCGCGTCACGCGGCGCAGCACCCTCCTCGCCGCCGTCGTCGTCGGTCTCACGCTCCTCATCGGCTCCGTCCTCGGCGGCGCGGTCCGCTCCACCGAGATGGTCACCGTCCCGGGCCCCAACGACGACCCGATCAACCACCTCCCCGGCCGCCCGCTGCCCACGGAGCCGACGCGCCGCGCCCCCTCCGAGGCCGCGTCCACCGCGCCCCGGCCCGCCGCGACCAGCGAGGCCCCGGCGGAGCGGGAGGAGACGAAGGAGGCGACCCGTCCCACCGAGACGACCCGCGAGGCCCCCCGGACGCAGGAGCAGCGCCCGACGGCGACGCAGGGCGCCGGCACCGGCGACGGCGGCGGCAGCCGTACGCCCACGCGCTCCGACCCGGAGCCCCCGCCGTCCACCAGCGACACCCCGACCACCACGGGCGGCACGTCGAGCGGCGGCTCCACCGGCGGTTCGACCGGCTCGACGGGCACGCCGTCGGAGAGCGGCTCGACGTCGGGCGGCGCGCGGAACCCGATCGGCGGCCTGCTGGGCTGAGACCCGGGAGAGGTCCCTCAAGGACGGGAAAGGGCGGCACCGCGGTTCGTACGCGGTGCCGCCCTTTCCCGTCCTCGGTCTCAGCCCCGCTGGGCGGCGAGCTCCTTGGCGGCCTCGGTGAGGTCCTTGGCGGTGTCGATGGCCCGCCAGTACGCCCCCTGGGGCAGCGGGAAGCCCGCGAGGCGCCGCTCGCGGGCGAGCCGGGGGAACGTGGTGCGCTCGTGGTCGCCGAGGTCCGGGAGGAGCTCGGTGAACGCGGCGGAGAAGACGTACACGCCCGCGTTGATGAGGAACGGCGACGGCGGCGACTCGATGAAGTCGGTGATGTGCCCGAAGGTGTCGGTCTCGACGGCGCCCCACGGGATGCGGGGGCGGGCCAGGGCGAGGGTGGCGAGGGCGTCGCGCTCCGCGTGGAAGGCGGCCATCTCGCGGAGCGAGAAGCGGGTCCAGATGTCGCCGTTGGTGGCGTACCAGGGCTGGTCCGGCGCGGGCAGGTGCGCGGCGGCGTACTTGAGGCCGCCACCGCGGCCCAGGGGCTCGGTCTCGACGACCGTCGTCACCTTGAGGGGAAGGTCGGCGCCTGCCAGCCACTCCTGGAGCACTTCGGCGAGGTGGCCGCAGGAGACGACGGCGTCGGTCACGCCCTCGGAGGCGAGCCAGGAAAGCTGATGGCCGATGATCGGGGTCCCGGTGCCCGGGATCTCGACCATCGGCTTGGGGCGGTCGTCGGTGTAGGGGCGCAGCCGTGAGCCCTGGCCGCCCGCCAGGACCACGGCCTGCGTCGGAGAGGTGTGCATACGGGGAACGATAGGCGCCCCGTACGCGAGAGGTCCGGACGCGCGACGTCGCTCAGTGTCGGGCTGTTCAGCTCGCGCGCATCACGCCGGTCGCGTACGACGTGTCGCAGACCGGGCGGGAGAAGGCCTGGGCGCGGGAGGGGCCGTACTGCTCGACGGCGGCGCGGCCGAGGGAGCGGGCGATGGACATGCAGTGCTTGGCGAGGGAGGGCCGGTTCTCCACCTCGCGCTGGAGGTGGGTGAGGGCGATGCCGGGGTCCTTCTCCTGGAGCTCGGCGAGGAGCTGGTCGCGCAGGACGTCCTGCGGGGCACGGGACTTGGCCCGGACGGAGACCTCGGAGGAGGATGCCGTGAGCTGGGTCCCGGAGTCCTTGCCGGCCCACGGAACGGCGGACACCGCGAGCGTTCCCGAGAGCACCAGGACGACGGGCAGGACGAGGGCGAGAGAGCGGCCGATTCGGCGGGCAGTGTGCGTCACGCAGGCGAGCGTAGCGGCCGGTAGTGATATGGCGACATTTAGTCACTCTCGCGGGGGATGGTTCGAAGTGGCTTTTCGAATCCCGTGTTGACGCGGAGGGTGGGGGTGGACCCTGAATGCCGGGGTTTTCCGGGGTAAACCACCACTTGCGCGGCAGATGGCCGAACGGCCCCGCATCCACAGGGGATACGGGGCCGTTCAGCCAGCTTGCTCTGCTCTGCTCTGCTCTGCTCCGGGTCGGTCCGGCTCGGCCCGGTCTGGCTCGGTCCGGTCCGATCCGGCTCGGGTCGATCCGGTCCGGGTCGGTCCGGCTCGGGCTTCGGGTCAGTCGCTGAGGCGGGCGCCCGTGGAGGTCGAGAAGACGTGGAGCTCGGCGGCGCGCGGGACGACGTGCAGCGTGGTGCCCTTGGACGGGACGTCACGGCCGCCGACGCGGACGACCAGGTCCTTGTCCTCGCCGCCGACGCGGGTGGAGCCGTACACGAAGCCGTCGGAGCCGAGCTCCTCGACGACGTTGACGGTGACGGCCAGGCCGTCCTTGCCGGTGGGGCCCTGCACGTCGAAGTGCTCGGGGCGGACGCCGACGGTGACGGTGGTGTCGCCGTTGGCGGAGGCCGCGGCGATGGCGTCACGGGAGACCGGGACGACGCTGTTGCCGAACTTCACGCCGCCGTCGGTGATCGGGACCTCGATCAGGTTCATGGCGGGGGAGCCGATGAAGCCGGCGACGAAGAGGTTGGCGGGCCGGTCGTACATGTTGCGCGGGGAGTCGACCTGCTGGAGCAGACCGTCCTTGAGGACGGCGACGCGGTCGCCCATGGTGAGGGCCTCGGTCTGGTCGTGGGTGACGTAGACCGTGGTGATGCCCAGACGGCGCTGGAGGCCCGCGATCTGCGTACGCGTCGAGACGCGCAGCTTGGCGTCGAGGTTCGACAGCGGCTCGTCCATGAGGAAGACCTGCGGCTCGCGCACGATGGCGCGACCCATGGCGACACGCTGACGCTGACCGCCGGAGAGGGCCTTCGGCTTGCGGTCGAGGTACTCGGTGAGGTCGAGGATCTTCGCGGCCTCTTCGACCTTGGCGCGGATCTCGGCCTTGTTGACGCCGGCGATCTTGAGCGCGAAGCCCATGTTGTCGGCGACGGTCATGTGCGGGTACAGCGCGTAGTTCTGGAACACCATCGCGATGTCCCGGTCCTTGGGCGGCAGGTGCGTGACGTCGCGGTCACCGATGCGGATGGAGCCGGCGTTGACGTCCTCGAGACCCGCGAGCATGCGCAGGGAGGTCGACTTGCCACAGCCGGAGGGCCCGACCAGGACGAGGAACTCGCCGTCGGCGATCTCGATGTCGAGCTGGTCGACGGAGGGCTTGGTGGCACCGGGGTAGACCCGGGTCGCCTTGTCGAAAGTGACGGAAGCCATGGTGGTGTGTCCCTTCACCGGCAGGAACGTGCCGGACGATCCGAGTAAAGGAAGGATTGAGGTCTAGTCCACCTGGGTGAACTGCACGTGACGCTACCCGCCGCCGCCCGATCTGTCAGCACTCCGCAGCCGGTGAGATTTCCGACCGCCACCAGGACGTCGTTGGTTACACTGCACTCGCTGCCTCCTTAGCTCAGCTGGCCAGAGCACCGCTCTTGTAAAGCGGGGGTCGTCGGTTCGAACCCGACAGGGGGCTCCACGAAAAGGGCCAGCGCAGGGGCATGATTCCCCGGCGCTGGCCCTTTCACATGATCGCGGCCGTGCCACCTACGTGCCAGATGGCTTGTCCTTACGGGCTTGGCGGATCATCTCTCCGAGCTTGCCCGCGATGTGCTGATCACGGTCGCTCGTCATGTGCTGGTAGATCAGCGCGGCCCGGGTCGTGCTGTGGCCCATCCTCGTCATCAGCTCGCGGGTGCTGGCTCCGGCGCTGGAGGCGAGGGTGTTCCCGGTGTGGCGGAGGTCGTGGAAGTGCACGTCCCCGGAGACGCCGGCGGTGGCGCGGGCGGCGGTCCAGTCGTCCCGGAAGTTGCTCCGTCGGAGGAGACCACCGCGGGGCCCCCGGAACAGGTGGCCGTCCTGCCCAGCCCCGGCGAAGTGCTCCAGGTGGTGAACGAGCTCGGGGACAAGCTCAGCAGGGAAGGCGACGGGCCGGACGCCGGCGGCGGACTTCGGTGCCTTGTCGGCCAGGGTGCCGTTCTGCAGCTCGGTCTGTGCGCGGCGGACCAGGACCACGGAGCGGGTCAGGTCAAGGTCACGGCGGCGGAGGGAGGCCAGCTCGCCGAAGCGGAGCGTGGTGAAGGCGGCGAGGAGGACGAGCACCCTGTGGTGCGGCCGGATGGCGTCGGCCACGGCGTACACCTCGGCCACGGTGAGGACGGGCCGCTCCGGGACGTCGTAGCGGTCGGCGCCCTTGATGCGGCACGGGTTGCGGCGGATCAGCTCGTCGTCGAGAGCCGTGTTCAGGATCGCGCGGAGGAGTTGGTACGCCTTGACGACGGTCGGCTCGCCCACGCCGTCCTCCAGGAGGGCGGTGCGCCAGGCCCGGACCCGAGGTGTGGTGATCGCGGCCACTGTCCCGGCGCCGAAGGTCGGCTTGATGTGCAGCCGGATCACGCTTTCGTTCCGCTCCCGGGTGCGGTCCTCCAGCTTGCGGTGCTTCAACCAGTCGTCGGCGTAAGGCCCGAAGGCGACCTTGCCCGCGTCGGGGGCCTGGTAGGTGCCCCGGATGATCTCCGCCTCGATGGTGGTCAGCCAGACGAGGGCGTCCGTCTTGGTGTCGAAGGTGTGCGGCGCCGACTTCGTTTCCCCCGACAGCGGGTCGCGGTAGCGAGCCTGCCAGCGGCCGGACGCAAGCTGTCGGACGGTGCCGAACCGGCGGCGCTGGCCCTTACGGTTCGCCATCAGGCCACCTGCCCATAGCGACGCTCGATGGGCTGCACGGTGTGGGTCTCGATGTACGCCTGGATGACGTGCTCGGGGATGCGGACGTGGCGACCAACCTTGACGAAGGTGATGCGTCGTTCCTCGATCAGTCGCCGGGGGAACCGGACGGATGTGCCGAGGAGTTCGGCGACCTGGTCGACGGTGAGCAGACGTGCGGACATGGGTCACCACTCCTGTTCGGTGGACGCTTCGAGCTGGGCGCGGATCTCGCGGGCGTGTTCGCGGTTGTGTTGGATGTCGCGGCGGATGTTGGCGGCGAGCCAGGATTCGCCGGGTGTGGTGCCGTGGCCGGCGTAGGTCCAGTGGGCGACGACGAGGAGGGTGGACTCGGGGTGTTCGTCGGGGTTGGGGAGGCCGAGGGCGGTGCGTTGCTGGTGGGCGCGGTAGTCGGCGCGGACCTGGCGTAAGGCGCCGAGGGTGGTGGAGTAGGCGTGGGATTTGGTGGAGAAGTGGCCGCGGAAGCCGAGCATGTGCGCCCAGGCGCGGAGGCGTCGGTTCGGGTAGGCCGCGTCCAGGTCCATACAGGTTTCTATGAGGCGCCGGGTGTGGTCGGGGACGTCGAGGAGGATCAGGACTTCCTTGTTGCCGACGGAGCGGTCGACGGTGCCCGTGGTCTCGGCGGCCTTGGTCGCGTACTTGGCGACGTAGGAGGCGACGGCCTGTTCGGTCAGTTCCTCGCCTTGACCGAAGGCGCCGATGGGCTGGACGTCGAGCTGGGTGCCCCAGGTGAGCGTCAGGTCCTGGCCGACGCCGTACGCCGGGGCAGCGGGTACGACGATGTGGACGCGGGCGGCGGCGGCGTGGATGGCGTCGGTGAGGAGGTCGAGGGTCGCCCAGGCCGGGGGCGGGGTGTGAGGGCCTTCAGGGCCGTCGAAGCGGATGACGGCATGGAAGTGGACGGCGCCGCGTTTCTGGTACTCGGCGACCTTGCCGAAGGAGACGCGGGACTGTTCGCGGGCGGCTTTCTGGGTGAGACCGGCGCGGGCGGCGATCTCGCGGCGGAGGTAGATCGTGAAGTAGCGCCAAAGCTCGGAGGCGTGGTTGTTCCACAGCACCGCACCCGCGTAGTCGTACGCGGCCGGGTCGAGCGGCGTGCCCAGCTCCGGGGCGTCCTCGGCGTGACGGGTGCCGCAGCGACAGGGGCGGGTCCCGGGCCGGTTGTGAACGGGGCCGAAGGACGGGGCGGTGAGGGTGGCGAAGACCCGGGGGTGATCGCGGATCGTGTCGGGGGTGCCCTTGTCCGGGGCACCAACGAGTCCGGCGCGGATGAGGTGGTAGGTGTCGCCCGCGTAGGTCCAAGCGCAGGAGGGGCAGCGGGAGGCCCGCCGGTTGCCGCACGCGACCCGCAGGACGCCTCCGGGCTCGGCGTCAGTGTTGTAGGCGTGGAGCACGGTGCGGGTGGCGGGGTCGAGGGTCTTGGTGCCGCCGGTGAGGCGGATGGGGGCGGTGCAGCCGCCGGTGCGGCGGAGTTGCTCGGTGAGGCGGTCGAAGCCGGGAGACCCGGCCACCCGGAGCAGGTCGCTCAGGGTGGCCGGGTCCAGGCCCGCCGCAGTGGCGGTGTCGGTCAACGTGGTCACTTCCCCGCGCGGGCGAGGGCTGCCGGGGCGTTGCGGGTGCCGGTGCCCTGGCAGGCGGGGCAGGCGGCGGCGAGGGTGCTGCGCTGCCCGTCCAGCGTGATACCGGTGGTGATGTGGACGACGGGGAAGCCGTCGCAGTGGGAGCAGACGCGCGGGGTCCGGGGCTGGGGCATCATGAGGTTTCCCTTTCGGGTCCGTTGGATCTGGAGGGTGTTCAGGCGCCCGGGGCGGCGGAAGTTTGGCGACCAAGGCCGTCCCGGGGGCCGCTCAGTGTGTGTTGCGCCTGCCGTGGCCCTTGGCCGCGTACATCGAGGCGTCGGCGGCCGAGAGGGCGTCGGTGAGGGTCGGGACCGGCAGCTGGTCGCGGTGGCAGTGGCCGACCGAGGCCGAGACCGACAGGACGTGACCGCTGTGGTCGACCGGCTGGTCCAGGGCGATCCGGAGGGCGAAAAGGCCGGCGGTGTGGCCGGGGTCGGTGACGATGACGGCGAACTCGTCTCCGCCGAGGCGGGCGGCGAAGCCGTGGCGCCCGCACCAGTCAGCCAGGCGCCCCGCGGTGGCGGTGAGGACGGCGTCTCCGGCGGCGTGGCCGTGGGTGTCGTTGATGGCCTTGAAGTCGTCCAGGTCGACCAGGAGGACGAGGGCGCCGGGGTGCTTGGCCAGCAGGTGTTCGGCGCGGGTGGTCCATCCGGCGCGGGTGTGGAGGCCGGTCAGGGGGTCGCGTCGGGCGGTGGCCAGGCGGCGCCAGAGCAGCCCGCCGTGCAGGGCCCAGCCCAAGGCCGGTAAGCCCGCGGCGGCAATCGTCTGCGTGTCCATGAGGGTCACCGGCCCTTCTGCATGTCGCGGACGACGAGGCGCACGACGACGGCGATCAGGGCGACGGAGACCCCGGTGATGGCGACCGCGAGAAGCATCGAGACCAGAACCGTGCCGACGACCAGGACGACGGCGCCACCGCCGGCGGCGAGGGCGAGCGCGCTGCCCGGGGTGAGCTGGACCGTGGTCCGGGCGGGGACGACCGGTACCGGGATGGGGGCCTGGGTCGGCTCGATGTCGGTCACGGGGGCGGGCTTGTGGATCGGGATGGTGTGGCCGGTCGGGAGCGGGTTGACCGGGATGCGGGGCTGGAGCATGACGGGGGTCTCCCTACTTGGCGATCGGGTCGATGAGCGGGGCGAAGAGGCTGTCAGCGAGGAGGTAGCCGCCGAGGAGGATCACGGCGACGAGCCACCAGGGCGGGCGGATGAGCTTGATGCCGAGGCCCCCGACGACGATCAGGGCGAGCCAGAGCGGGACGTCCATGACGCGGATCTCCTCAGGGGTCAGCGGGGGTTGCAGCGGTGGGTGCGGGCCGCGAGTTCGGCGGCGGCGCGGGTGTTGTAGTCGGCGGAGAAGTCGCAGCGCGGGGCGGTGCACACGGCGGTGTGCTTGGTGCGGCCCCGGCCGTCGTGGTGGGTGCCGACCTGGACCGGGCCGATGCGGATCACGTGGTGGAAGCGATTCGGGCGCACGGGTCTTACCTCCTTTCTGGTCAGGCGAGTTGGAGGGCGATGGAGTCGGCCAGGGGTGCCGGGATGCCGAGGCGGGTGCGGAGGGTGGCCGCGTCGATGGGGGCGCCGGTCTGGGCGTGATGGGCGTCCGCGATCTTCCGGGCGTGGTCGAGCAGCGCGGGCGGCACCGAAGCCGCGGGCGCCGGGGTGACGGATTCCGGCGTGACTTCGGGTGTCGACGGCGTGTCCTGCGCGGCAGGTTCGGCCGGCGGAAGCTCGGGAGCCGGGTCCGGGACGCGTTCCACGACCAGGTCCGGCGCAGCGGGTTCGAGGTCAGGCTCAGCCGCGGGCTGGGGTTCGGGCTCGGGGGCGGGTGCGTGGGCGAGGAGGGTGCCGCCGAGGAAGGCGAGGGCGGGCCATCCGGCGACGAGGATGCGCAGCCAGTCGGGGACGTCGTTCATGTCGAGGAGTCCGGCGGTGGCGACGTTGGCGCCGAGTGATGCGATGAGGGCGATGGCGAACCAGAGCCAGGCGTCGCGGTTGCCGCCGTCTTTGCGCATCCGGCGCCAGGCGGCGACGAGGAGCAGGTCGACGCTGACCGGGTAGGCCCAGGCCTTCCAGCCGTCCTGTCCGGCCGCGGCTGCCAGGTCGTGCAGGTGGGCGAAGGACAAGGCACCGGCGATGACGGCCTGGATCAGTACGGCGTCGAGGCGGAGAGTGCGGAACACGAGGTCACCTCCTTTCGGGCATGGGTCGGGTAGGGACCTGGCGTGAGACGGTCACGCCAACCGAGGGAAGAGGGGTGTCAGCTGGTCGCCGGAACCGGCTTTACCAGCGGGACAGGCCCGGCAGCCCCAGCAGAGGCGGGGACTACCGGCTTGTAGGAGTGGAGGCGTGGGACGTCTGGGGTGAGGTGCGCGTGCTCGGCGCAGATCGCGGCCGCTTCGGACGCGGTCAGGGCGGGGGTGCGGATGCGGGACCAGCCGCCGGAGGTGTCACCGGCCACCGCGAGGCCGGGCAGATCGGGCGGGATCGACGTCACGGCGACGACGGCATCCGGGGCGATGTCGCCCAGGCCCATTTCGGCGGTCTGCTTGTCGTTGACCCGGTGCACCACGCGCCCGGTGAGTTGGGCCCGCAGCGCGGTGGCGCCCTTGCCGAGGTCGGAGCCGAACCGCTGCCCGCAGACCTCCAGGAACATGCCGGCCGCGCGGGCCATCTGCCCAAGCCGGATCAACTGGGTGACCATCCGGTCCCGGCGTTCCTCGTCCTTCCTGGTCGCCACGAGGAACAGTTCAGCGACCTCGTCCACCAGGAGCACGACGGGCACAGGGCGGATGTGGTCCGGGAGTTCCCAGATGTCGGCGGCGCCATGGTCGCTGAGCAGGTCGAACCGGTCCTCCATCTCCTCCACCAGCGCATCCAGGAGTCCCGACGCTTCCTCGGGCGTAATCGCGAGCCCGGACAGGCGCGGCGCGTACCGCTGCTGTTCGACACCCCGCTTGCAGTCGATCCCGACCAGGGCGACCCGGAGACGGGCAAGGCCCGCGATCAGGTTGCGCTGGTACATCGACTTGCCCGACTGGTTCGCGCCCAAGGTCAACGCGTGCGGGACCTTGAGGTAGTCGCGGACGAACGCGGTGCCGTCCTCCCGCAGCGCGACCGGAACCGTCATGGGGCCGGAGGCGATGGGGCGGGGCATCCTGACCTGTCGCAGGACGTTGTAGCCGGTCATCCGCAGTTCGACGAACCCCGGCTTGGTCTCGGTCACGTGGACGGAGTGGACGCCCCAGGCGTGGCGCAGCCGCTCGGAGGCCGCCATCACGTCGGCGGGCTCCAGACCGGCGGGGAGTCGGAGGGTGACCCGCAGGCCGGTCGAGGAGGCCCGCACCCCACGGATCTTCGGCGGCACGGGCTGGACGTCGGGTCGGCGGGCGAGGTTGCGGACCATGAACGCCCGCAGGCGGGACGGCTGAACCGTCAGCCCGCACACATCCATCGTCGACCGGTACGTCACCGCGAACCGCGTAGTCGCCACCGGCAGACCCACCAGCGACCAGAACACACGCGGCGCGCGGACCTTCGCGTACCCAAGACCGCCACCGGCCCCGGCGAGCGGGAGGCCGACCTCCCATAACGTCGACAGATCCGTCATGGTCAGACCCCGACCGGGGTGACCGCGACCGCGCGGAACGAGATGCCGTGACGGGTCTGGCCGTTGAACGTGTTCTCCCAGTCGCGCGCCTTGAGGCCGATGACCGACACCGGCATGCCCGGCGCGAGCCCGTCGGGGAGACCGGTCTCCGGAACGGTCACCTGGTAGAGGTTGCCCTCCCCCTCGTCCGAGATCAGCAGACCCACCGTGGACAGCCCGGCACCGGTCTCCCGGTCCACCGCGCGCTCACCGGTCTGCTTGCTCACGAGCTTCGGCGTGGGAGCCGTGGCCACGAACACCACAGCAGTAGACGTGTCCACCTTGAACGACGGCATGAGTTTCTCCTTCGAGGAGCAGGAAGGGACCAGATGACCAACTTGGCTAACCCGGTTGGTCACATCTCGAAGTTAGGGGGGATGGCTAGCCATGTCAACGACATGACTGCCATGACTGTCCTGACCTAGCCCAGTCGCCTACGATCGACTCATGACCTTTGTCCCCGAGCCCCTCGACCCAGACGACGAGCGTTCCCCCTACGAGCAGGTGGCCAGCAGCCTCAGCGCTGCCATCCGAACGAGGCGGCTGGCGCCGGGCGAGAAGCTCCCGTCCCACAAGGAACTGACGGAGCTGTACGGGTTCGCGCGGGCCACGATCCAACGGGCGCTACGGGACCTCGAAGACGACGGGCTCGTGGTCTCCCGCAAGGGCAGCGGCGTCTACGTGCGCAACCGGACCGAAAGGCCGGCGGGACTTCGGCCGTATGTGGAGCAGGCTTTCGCCAAGGACCACGTCACCATCGACTTCGCTGGATTCTCCAGCGAGACCCTGCACGGTGCCCTTCAGGAGCCGCTCGACAAGATCCGGATCGGCAGGCTCACCCCGTCGAGCATCACCATGCGGATACTCGTCCCGGACATGTCCGTGCCGCAGGCCGCACCTGTGCGCATGGAGGACGGCGCCGACGATAAGCGGCTCCGCGACCGCATGCACGACATCATGGTCGGCTACACCCGCAGCATCCGGGACGCCATCACCGAGCTTGGGCACCTCGGCCTGGTCGCCGAGACCAGGATCAGCGTCCGGGTACACAGCGGAACGCAGTTCTTCAAGCTCTATGTGGTCAACAACGAGGACGCGTTCTTCGGGTACTACCCGATCCGCCCCAACAAGGTCGTCGCCCAGGGCGAGACGATCGAGATCTACGACCTCGTGGGCAAGGACACCGTCCTCTTCCATCACTCGATCAACGACGGCGAGTCCTCGGGCGGAACCCAGCAGGTCCAGCAGGCCCGGATGTGGTTCGACAGCGTCTGGGAGACCATCGGAAGGGACTTCGACCTTGACGCACGCTGACCCGCTCACCGAGACCCTGGCAAACGCCCGAGTCATCCTCTTCGACTTCGACGGACCCGTGTGCGACGTGTTCGCGGGACTGCCGGCGCCCGAAGTCGCGCGGGAGCTGACCGCCCTCGTCTCAGCTCAGGATGAAGCCGCGGGCGCGAAGGCTTCCCAGACGGACGACCCCATCGAGGTCCTGCGCATCGCACACGAGGCCGACTCCGAACTGGGCCAGAAGATCGAGCAGGCTCTCACGGCCGCCGAGGTCCGAGCCGTTGCCGTGTCTGGCCAGCCGACGCCAGGAGCAGCCGAAGCACTCCAGGCAGCACGCGCGGCCGGTCGAGGTGTAGCCGTGGTGAGCAACAACTCCACTGAGTGTGTGCGGGTCTTCCTTGGGCTCCACGGGCTGGAGGAGTGCGTCACGAAGATCGTGGGTCGGCCCTCCGAGCAGCCGCACCTGATGAAGCCGAACCCGTTCCCGCTCATCACGGCAGCCGAGCAGATGCACATCGACGTCACCAGCTGCACCCTGATCGGCGACTCGCTCACGGACATCCAGGCGGCCCACGCGGCAGGCGCAACGGTCATCGGCTACGCCAACAAGCCCCACAAGACGGACCAGTTCACCGAGGCCCAGGCCGACGTCATCACAGAGGACATGCAGGCCATCGCCGACGCACTCATCACGGCGTAGCCGAGGGGCAGCGGGAGAGCTGTTACAGGTTTCTCTACCTCATCAAGGCACCCGCCGCGCACAGCGCGGCGCGCGCGGCCCGTCGCCCGGGCCTGCGCTCCTGTCTCCGCCCCGCTCCAGCCCGGCCGCCGTCCGCACGCCTGACAGCTCGGGTTGATGGGCGACGAACCACGATGCGGCCGAGGCGGCACGCAAGTGCGGCTCAAGACGATGCCTCCGGCGGGGGCGCTCAGGCTCCGGGATGGCGTGGGCTTTGTGAGCGGGTGCCGGCCGTGGGGTGTTGCGGTGGGGAACTCCCATCCCGTCTGCCGTCGACCCAGGCAGAGCCGAGCAGACACGGCACCGGGCGTCCAGGTCGTTCGTACAGTGGCGCGCTCCACCTGGACGCCCGGCACCGCGCCTGCTCCACGGTGTGTGGGTCGACGGCAGACGGGATGGGAGTTAGAGGGTGCGTTGGGGGGAGACCGGCTCCGCGCCGGCCTAAAGCTGCTCCGTCGGACGCCGGTGGCTGGGGCTGGGCACAGAACCTGCGTGATCTATCTGTTCCTCCCCAGATCAGCCGCGGCAGCGCAGCTACCCAGTCTTTCCAAACTTAGGAGGTGATTAGGAGGTCCCAGCCAGGCGAACCAGCAGGTCACAGCGATCCACCCCACG
>NZ_JBEOXR010000025.1:0-105650 GCF_040296665.1 Streptomyces sp. NPDC002057 | reverse complement strand
GTCGTTGCTCACGTCGCCGTGGTCGTCGTCATCCACGTCGCCGTCGTCGTGCCGTGCCCGCCCCGGCCGGGGGGGGGCGGCCCGGCGGCGGCGGCGGACGGGTCGACCCGGGGCGCCACCTGGGGCACCACCTGGGTCGGCGCGTGCGAGGGGGGCGCGGCGCCGGTGTCCTCCTCGCCGCCGGGAGTCCGGGGTGTCTCGGGTTTCCGGGGAGCCTCGCGCTCCTCGTCGTTCTCTTTGTGCTCCTGGGGTTCCTGGGGCTTCGGGGGTTCCTCGGAGGGCTCGGAGTCCTTGACCTCGTCGAGGTCCTCGACCTCCGCGAGGGCCGGCGCGGACCCGACAGCCGGTGAGGGGCCGCCCGGGGAAGGGGCGGCGGCGACCGACGGCGCCGAGGACGCCGCGTACGTACTCAGTCCCACGCCGTCGCAGTACACCCACCGCTCGTGCTCCGCGTCGTACAGCCAGACCGACTCGCCGTCGACGACCATGCCCACCCGCAGGCCGCGCGTCCGCAGCCGGAAGTTCTCACCGTCGACGCGGCCCGCCCCCAGTGCCTCCGCCGCCCGCCGGTAGCGGCCGAGCGCGTCCTCGGCGCGGGCGATCAGGGGCCGTGGATCGGCGGTCCTGGTGAGGGGCTGTCCCGCCGCCGGGGGATCGTCCGGGACGGTGACGAGGAGCCGTGCGTCGACCCACGCCGTCCAGCCGTTGGAGCACAGGATCCGCCCCCAGTCACCGGCCCGCTCCTCCAGGCGCACCGGCAGGAACGCGTCGAGCGACGTCGTCTCCAGCCCCGGATCCGGCGCCTCCCAGGCGGAGAGGCCGGCGCGGGGCACGACATGGGTGGGCCGGAAGTCCGGCACGTACTCGGGTACGGGGACGCTCACGGGCCTACCTCCGCATGACGACCGGTTCGTGCCGGCGCAGCAGCCGGGCCACGACCAGGCCGAGGACGAGACAGAGCACCACCATCATGCCCATGTCGAACAGCCAGGCCTCCGCCGTGTGCCGCATCAGCGGATCCGTCGTCTTGTCCGTGGGCGCGACCTTCCCGATGTCGATCGTCGCGCCCATCGCCGCGAACGCCCACCGCGAGGGCACCAGCCAGGCCAGCTGCTCCAGGACGAGCGTGCCCCGCACGGTCAGGAGCGCCCCGCAGAACACCACCTGCACGATGGCGAGGAGGACGAGCAGCGGCATCGTCACCTCCTCCTTGCGGACCAGCGCCGAGACGAGCAGGCCGAGCATCATCGCCGTGAAGGACAGGAGCGCGACGGCGAGGGTGATCTCCACGAGCGGAGGCATCAGGACGCCCTTCCCGCCGGGCACGTTCAGCGGCACGCCGATCAGGGCCACCAGGGTCAGGACGACCGCCTGCACGACCGTGATGAGGCCGAGGACCACCACCTTGGAGGCGAGGTACGCGGAGCGGGAGAGGCCCACGGCTCTCTCGCGCCGGTAGATCGTGCGCTCCTTGACCAGCTCGCGCACGGCGTTCGCCGCGCCGGTGAGGACACCGCCCACACACAGGATGAGCAGCACGTTCAGCGAGGACTCGGCGTTGAGACTGCCCTCGGACAGGGCCCGGGCCATCGCCCCCATCACGAACGGCAGGGCGATCATGATGGCGAGGAAGGTGCGGTCGGCGGAGAGCGCCGCCGCGTAACGCCGTACGAGCGTCCGCAGCTGGGAGCCCCAGCTCTGCGCCTTCGGCGGCGGCGCCGGCTCCGCGACGGCCGGGGCGGAGCCGTCCACGGGGACGGGGACGTTCGGGCGGGCCGAGGCGTCGGTGATGTACCGGCGCTGGAAGGTGGACGACCGGTACTGACCGGCCCAGTCGCGGTCCCGGTCGTTCTCGAAGGCCTCGAAGGCCTCCGGCCACTGCGTGTACCCGAAGAAGCCGAGGCTGTCCCCGGGCGGTCCGTAGTAGGCGACCCGGCCGCCCGGCGCGAGCACGAGCAGCCGGTCGCACACGTCGAGGCTGAGCACGCTGTGCGTGACCACGACCACCGTCCGCCCGTCGTCCGCGAGTCCGCGCAGCATGTGCATCACGGACCGGTCCATGCCCGGGTCGAGGCCGGAGGTCGGCTCGTCGAGGAAGAGGAGCGACGGCTTGGTGAGCAGTTCGAGAGCGACGCTCACCCGCTTGCGCTGGCCGCCGGAGAGGCTGTGGATCGGCTGCTCGGCGCGCTCGACGAGGCCCAGCTCGCGGATCACCTCGTCCACCCGGGCCCGCCGCTCGGCGGGCACGGTGTCCTCGGGGAACCGCAGCTCGGCCGCGTAGCCGAGGGCCCGGCGCACGGTGAGCTGGAGGTGCAGGATGTCGTCCTGCGGGACGAGCCCGATGCGCTGCCGCAGCTCGGCGTAGTCCCGGTACAGGTCACGGCCGTCGTAGAGCACCGTGCCCCGGTCGGCGGGCCGCTGCCCGGTGAGCGCGCCCAGGAGCGTCGACTTGCCCGCACCGGACGGCCCGACGACCCCGAGCAGACACTTCTGGCCCACCGGGAACGACACCTCGTCGAGCAGCGTCTTGCGCCCGTGGTCGACGGTGACCGCGAGCGACTGGACGTCGAGGGACACCTCGCCGGTGTCGGTGAACTCGACGAGCTGCCCGCCGATCAGACAGAACGCGCAGTGGCCGATGCCGATGATGTCGTCCGGTGTCACGCGGGCGTCGACGACGGGGCTGCCGTTGAGGAAGGTGCCGTTGTGACTGCCGAGGTCGTGGATCCGGTACGTGCCGTCGGGCTGGGCCAGCAGTTCGGCGTGGCGCCGGGAGACGACGAGATCGGACACGACCACGTCGTTGTCGGGAGCGCGGCCGATCCTGATGCTGTGGGTGGGCAGCGGCCGCACGGAGGTGGGCCGCCGGAAGGCACCGGTGGCGGCCGGGTACGAGACGGAGGGCGGCCGGGGCGGCCCGGACTCGCGGCTCGCCGGCGGTGGCGCCGGCGGCGACTCCCGTACGACGGAGGGCTCTGCGACGACGGGCGGCTCGGTGACGTGGGAGGGCTCGGCGACGACGGGCGGCTCGGCTGCGGCGGAGAAGGACGGCTCTGCCACGGCCTTGTTCGAGGGCTTCGCGACGCGCGGCGGCTCGGCTTCGATCGGTTGCCCGGCGACGTCCGACGGCCCGGCCGCACCGGCCGGCGGCTCGCCCTCGCCGGTCCGCGTCCCCGTCGAGAGCACCGCGCGCGGGCCCTCCTCCGGATGCCCGAACCGTACGACCGTCCCGGCGCCCACCTCCCGTACCCCGGCCACGCGCAGGCCGTCGGTGAAGGTGCCGTTCGTGCTGCCCTCGTCGGTCAGGATCCAGTGACCGTCGGCGGCGCTCAGTACCGCGTGGTGCCAGGAGGCCCGCGCGTCCGACAGCACGATCTCGCCGGCCGGGTCCCGCCCGACGCGGTAGACGCGGCCCGGCTTCAGGCGGGTCGCGTCCCCGTCGATCTCGAGGACCAGATCAGGCGCCGCGGGCGCGACGGGTCGCTCTCCCATGCGTGAATTTTATCCGCCGCCGCCCGTCCCTGCCCGAGTTGCGGGCGCCGGTATCGTGGGCGTCCGCCGCAGGGCGCGGCCCGTACGAAGGAGGGACCACCCGTGCCGAAAGGTGTCACCAGGCGGCGGCCCCGTACCCGCGCGGCGCTTCTCAAGGCCGCCCTGGAGACCTTCGCCGAGCACGGCTTCCACGCGACGACGATCGAGCAGATCTGCGAGCGCGCCGGTTACACACGGGGCGCGTACTACTCGAACTTCGCCAGCAAGGAAGAACTCTTCCTCGCCCTCTTCGACGAGCACAGCGACCGGACCGTGCGGCGGCTCGCCGAGGCGATCGACGCGCTGACCGCCGAGGAGTACACCCTGACCCGGCTCGCGGAGCTCGCCGCCCGCGTCGAACCGGACGAGCGGGACTGGTACCTGGTCACCACCGAGTTCACCCTGCACGCCATCCGCGACCCGCAGACCGCCTGGGTCCTGGCCCGCCACGACGAGCGGCTGCGGGCCGAGATCGCCCGCGGCCTCACCCTCGTCCTGCGCCGTGCGGGGCGCGAACTGACCGTCGACGCCGACCGCTTCGCGCGGCTCCTCATCGCCCTGCGCGAGGGCGGTCTCGCGCAGAGCTACGTCGAACCGGCGGAGCTGCCGCCGGGCAGTCTGGAGCGGGAGTTCCTGGCCCCGCTCCTGGAGGTGTCGACGAGGGAGCTGCCCGGGCGGCCTCAGTCGAAGAGGTCCGGGTCGGACGCGGTGATCTGATCCCACAGCGGGCGCGCCTGGAACCATCCGGCCAGGTGTCCGCCGACCTGCCCGCGGGTCAGCAGGGCCGTCTCGCGGTCGATGAGCTGCGGGGTGCCCGCGGCCATCGCGAGGAGCTGCGCCTGGCAGGAGCGCTCCATGGTGACGAACCACCAGACGGCCTCGGCGACGGAGTGGCCTACGGTGAGGAGTCCGTGGTTCTTGAGGATGACCGCCTTGTACGCGCCCAGGGCCTTGGCGACCCGCTCACCCTCCTCGGTCTCGTTCACCACGCCCCGGTAGTCGTCGTAGATCCCGTGGTCCTCGAAGAACGCGCAGGCGTCCTGGGTGATCGGGTCGAGCGGGATGCCGAGGCTGGAGAAGGCCTTGCCGTGCAGGGAGTGGGAGTGCGCGGCGGCGATCGCGTCGGGCCGGGCGGCGTGGACCCGCGAATGGATGACGAACGCGGCCCGGTTCACGGGCCTGCGCCCCTCCAGCACGGTCCCCTCGTGGTCCACCAGGATCAGGTCGGAGGCCTTGATCTGGCCGAAGCTCATGCCGAAGGGGTTGACCCAGAAGGCGTTCGGGTCGCCGGGATCGCGGACGGTGATGTGCCCGGCGACCCCCTCCGAGAAGCCGAACCGGCCGAAGATCCGGAACCCGGCGGCGAGTTGCTCCTTGCGGTAGCGGCGCTCCTCCTCGACGGAGTCGAAGGTGGGCGGCAGCGGCAGGACGACCCCGTCGGGCAGCGGCCCGACGGCGGCGGCGAGCGCGGGCGGCACGGTGCTCATGGCGGCTCCTCGTGAGCGGGTGAGCGGGTGAGAGGGAAAGTGAGTGAGCGGGTGGGTCCGGGGCGGTGGGCTCGCGCTCGGGCGGGCGCGGCGCGCCAAAAGATACAGAGATGTATCCGATACGACAACGGACCGGCGGGGGTTGCGGCCCCGGTTTCCCGTTGGCTACGGTCGACGCTGGTCAGTAAGCGCTTTCTCTCTCCCCTGGAGCCCCCCGCGTGCCCACCGCCGACGTCCTCATCTACACCCGCACGGCGGGCTACCGCCACGAGTCGATCCCCGACGGCGCCGCCGCTCTCACGGAGCTGGCCCGCGATCTCGGGCGGACGGCCGAGGTCACCGAGGACCCGGGCGCCCTCACCCCCGGACGCCTGGCCGGGTGCGCCGTCGTCGTACTGCTGTCCACGACCGGCACCGTCCTGACACCCGAGGGGCGCGCCGCCTTCGAGGCGTACCTGAGGGGCGGCGGCGCCCTCCTCGCCGTCCACGCGGCGGCCAACGCCGAACCTGACTGGCCCTTCTACGGAGAACTGCTCGGCACCCGCTTCGACGGCCACCCCGAGGTCCAGCCCGGCGCCGTCCTCGTCGACGCCCACGACCACCCGGCGACCGCCCCGCTCCCGGACCGCTGGGAGTGGACCGACGAGTGGTACAACTTCACGTCCGACCCGCGCGGGAACGGGGGCTCCGGCGTACGGGTCCTCGCGCGCGCCGACGAGACCACCTACCTCGGCGGCACCCACGGAGCCGACCACCCGCTGGTCTGGTGCCGCGAGGTGGACCGGGGGCGCGTCCTCTTCACCGCGCTCGGTCACGCCCCGGAGACGTACCGCGACCCGGTCTTCCGCGCGCACCTCTCCGGCGCGCTCACCTGGCTCACCGCCTGAGACGGTCGCGTCACCCCACCGCCCCGTCCCTGTTGCGCCGGACCGCGCTTGGCGGAAACGTCGGACGGGGGCCGATGGCAGGAGGAGACAGGTCATGGGCATCGCCACCGTGAACCCCGCGACCGGCGAGACGCTGCGCACCTACGAGGCCCACGGGCCCGAGGAGGTCGAGCGGCGGATCGCCGCAGCGCACGAGGCGTTCCGCCAGTACCGCACCACGTCCTTCTCCGAACGCGCCCGTCTCATGCGCGCCGCCGCGGCCCTCCTCGACGAGGACAACGAGGACATCGCCCGCACGATGACCGTCGAGATGGGCAAGCCGATCGCCGCCGCCCGCGCGGAGGCCGCCAAGTGCGCCAAGACCATGCGCTGGTACGCCCGTACGGCCGAGGCGCTGCTCGCCGACGAGCACCCGGCCGAGAGCGACGTCCAGGACTCCGGCGCGGACGTGGCCCGGGTCCACTACCGGCCCCTCGGCCCGATCCTCGCCGTGATGCCGTGGAACTTCCCGCTCTGGCAGGTGATCCGCTTCGCCGCGCCGGCGCTCATGGCGGGCAACACCGGCCTCCTCAAGCACGCCTCCAACGTGCCGAGGACCGCGCTCTACCTCGGGGACCTCTTCCGCCGCGCCGGATACCCCGAAGGCTGCTTCCAGGCTCTCCTCATCGGCTCCGGCGACGTCGAGCGCGTCCTCCGGGACCCCAGGGTCGTCGCCGCCACCCTCACCGGCAGCGAACCGGCCGGCCGGGCCGTCGCCGCCGTCGCGGGCGACGAGGTGAAGAAGACGGTCCTGGAGCTCGGCGGCAGCGACCCGTTCATCGTGATGCCCTCCGCCGACATCGTCGCGGCCGTGAAGACGGCCGTCACCGCGCGGGTCCAGAACAACGGACAGTCCTGCATCGCCGCCAAGCGGTTCATCGTCCACCGGGACGTGTACGACGACTTCTCCGAGCGGTTCACGGCCGCGATGAACGCCCTCACGGTCGGCGACCCCCTCGACGGGTCCACCGATGTCGGCCCCCTCGCCACGGAGCAGGGCAGGACCGACCTGGAGGAACTCGTCGACGACGCGGTACGGCGGGGCGCCACCGCCCTGTGCGGCGGTCGGCGGCCGGACGAGCCCGAGCTCAGGAACGGCTGGTACTACCGGCCCACCGTCCTCACCGGCATCACCCCGCAGATGCGGATCCACCACGAGGAGGCCTTCGGGCCGGTCGCCACGGTCTACCCGGTCAGCGACATCGAGGAGGCCGTGGCCGTCGCCAACGACTCCCCGTTCGGCCTCAGCTCCAACGTCTGGACGCGCTCCCCGCAGGACGTCGACTTCTTCGTCCGTGACCTGGAGGCCGGCGGCGTCTTCGTCAACGGCATGACGGCCTCGCACCCCGCCCTCCCCTTCGGCGGGATCAAGCGCTCGGGGTACGGCCGGGAGCTCTCCGGCCACGGCATCCGCGAGTTCTGCAACGCGACCACGGTCTGGCAGCGAGCCTGACACTGGCCCGGCTGCCCGGCTGCCCGGCTGCCCGGCTGCCCGGATGGCCCGGCGGCCCTGGCCGGCTCCGCGAGGGCCGGTCGGGGCCGGGCCCGGAAGCCAGCCGCGTGTTCCGGCCCCGAGGCCCACTCCCGCTGCCCTGCTCCGGCGGCCCACTCCCGTGGCCCGGCACCCGTGGCCCCTACTCCCGTGTCCACTCCAGCAGGCGCTCCGCCGACCAGGTGTTGATCACCCGCTCCTCAGGCACTCCGCACTCCTCCGCCCGCGCGCAGCCGAGGATCTGCCACTCCAGCTGGCCCGGCGCGTGCGCGTCCGTGTCCACGGCGAAGTACGTCCCCGCCGCCACCGCGAGCCGCAGCAGCCGCCGCGGCGGATCGAGCCGTTCCGGGCGGCTGTTGATCTCGACGGCCGTCCCGGACTCGGCGCACGCGGCGAACACCCGTTCCGCGTCGAACTCGGACTCCGGCCGCAGCCGCCCACCCGCCACCAGCCGGCCCGTGCAGTGCCCGAGGACGTCCATCAGCGGGTCGCGGACCGCCCGTTCGAGGCGGCGGGTCATCGCCCCGGCCTCCATCCGGAGCTTCGAGTGCACCGAACCGACCACCAGGTCGAGACGGTCGAGCAGTTCGGGCTCCTGGTCGAGCGAGCCGTCCTCCAGGATGTCGCACTCGATCCCGGTGAGCAGGCGGAACGGCGCCCACTCCTCGTTCAGCCGCGCCACCACGTCCAGTTGCTCCCGCAGCCGCTCCGGCGACAGGCCGCGCGCCACCGTGAGCCGGGGCGAATGGTCGGTGAGGACCGCCCACTCGTGGCCGAGAGCCGCCGCCGCACGGCCCATGTCCTCGATCGTGGCACCGCCGTCGGACCAGTCCGAGTGGAGGTGACAGTCACCGCGCAGGGCGGCCCGCAGCGCCTCGCCGCCGCTCCCCGGCTCCGCCGTCCGCAGGGACTCCTCCAGTTCCGCCTCCAGCCGCGCCAAGTACTCCGGCACCTGCCCCGCCAGCGCCTCGCGCACCACCGCCGCCGTCTTGGGCCCGAGCCCCTTCACGGACTCCAGGGAGTCCGCCGTCGCGCGCCGCTCCGCCTCGCCCTCCGGGAGCGCGGCGACGGCGGTGGCCGCCGTGCGGAAGGCCTGCGCCCGGTACCTCGGCGCCTGCGCCCGTTCCAGCAGGAACGCGATCCGGTTCAGAGCGGCCACGGGGTCCATGACGTCCGCCTCAGGCGCCGTGCGCCGTGGAGTCCGCCGGCACCGTGATCGGGCCGATCTCGCACCAGACCGCCTTCCCCTCGCCGCGCGGCTCGACCCCCCACCGGGAGGCCAGCGCGTCGAGCAGCAGCAGTCCCCGTCCCGAGGTGGCGGCCTCGCCGGGGGTGCGCCGCCGGGGCCAGGCGCTCGACCGGTCCTGCACCGTGAGCCGTACCCGTCGCACCGGTTCGGGCAGCACCTCCAGGGTCAGCACCGCACCGCCCTCGGTGTGCAGCAGCACGTTGACGAGCAGCTCGCCGGTCAACAGCTCGGCGTCGTCGGCCAGTTCCGGCATGCCCCAGTCGCGCAGCGCCTGCCCCACAGCGGCCCGCGCGTCCGAGAGGCCCTGCGGGTCGGCCTGGTGGATGTACTGGTGGATGCGGGGCGCCCTCGGCGTGCCGGGGTCGGGGCTGCGCCGCAGCACCAGGAGCGCCACGTCGTCGCCCGAGCCCCAGCGCTCCCAGAGCCGTTCGGAGAGGTGGTCGGCGAGCGCCTCCGCCTGCGGCGGGCCGCTGCTGATGGCCTCCGAGAGCGCGGCGAGACCGCTCTCGATGTCGCTGCCCGGCTGCTCGACGAGACCGTCCGTGCAGAGGACGAGCGTCTCGCCGGGCACGAGGTCGAGCCGGGTCTCCGGGAACTCCTCGTCCCCGAACACCGTCGCGAGACCCAGCGGCAGCCCGCCCCGCAGGTTGGGCTGTCCGACCCGGCCGTCGGTGTGCCGGATCAGCGGCCCGAGGTGCCCGGCCCGGACGGCGCGCAGGGTGCCGCTCCCCAGGTCCACCTGGGCGTAGGTGCAGGTGGCGAAGCGGTTGGTGTCCAGTTCGGCGAGGAAGCGGGAGGCGCGGGCCAGGACCGTCGACGGCGCGTGTCCCTCGCCGGCGTAGGCCCGCAGGGCGATCCGCAGCTGCCCCATGATGGCGGCGGCGTGGGTGTCGTGGCCCTGGACGTCGCCCACGACGATCCCCACCCGGCCCCGGGGCAGCGCGATCACGTCGTACCAGTCGCCGCCGACCTGCCGGCCGCTCCAGGCCGCGTGGTACCGCACGGCGATCTCGCCGCCGGTGATCCGGGGGATCCGGCGCGGCAGCATCGTCGCCTGGAGCCCGGTCGCCAGCTCCCGCTCCTCGTCGAAGAGGATCGCCCGCTGGAGCGACTGGGCGACGATCGCCGCGAGCCCGAGCGCGAGGTTGCGCTCGTCGGCGTTGAACGACGTGCGGCCCCGGTAGAACAGGGCCATGCCGCCGAGGGAGCGCGCCTGCGCGACCAGCGGCAGGTAACAGGCGGCCCGGAAGTCCAGCCGCGCCAGGTACGGGGCGAGTTCGGGGAAGTCCCGCCCCAGCGACTGGAACGAGGAGACGAACCGGGGCCGCCCGCTGAGGACCGCCTCGGCCAGCGGCAGCCCCCGGTCGAGGCGCCGGACGCGGAAGTCGTTGAGGACGTCAAGGGTCTCGCCGCTGAGGGCGATGATGTTGAGCGAACCGTTCTCGACGAGTCCGAGCGCCAGCCCGTCGGCGCCGAGCCGGGCGAGCCCGCCGGGGCCGGTCAGGGCCGCCGTCACGTCGTCCACCGTCACCGCGCGCGACAGCGCGTTCGTCGTCCGCTCGACGATGCTCGTCTGGACCTCGCGCCGCTTCTCCAGCTCCTGGACGAAGGCGAACCGCGTCACCTCGGCGGTCGTGTCCCGTACGACGCCGACGATCCGCCGGGCCCGCCCGTCCGGCGAGCGCAGGATCCGCGCCTGGACGTGCGTCCAGTGGGGTGGTCCGTCGTCCTGCGGGATGGGGAAGTGCGCGGTGTACGACACCTCCCCGCTCTTGACCGCCTGCCGTACGACGCCCTCCAGTCGGCCCCGCTCCTGGGGGGCGAGACGGGCGAGGAGCGACACCGGGCGGCCGTCGTAGCCGTCCGGGGCCAGCCCGAAGACCCGCAGCCCCGGCTCGTCGACATCGATGGTGCCCGTGTCGAGATCCCAGTCGAAGCTGCCGGTCCGGTTCATGGCGAGCCACTCGGCGGGCCCGATCTCGCCGTTGCGCGTACGCCGGTCTTCATCGGTCATCCCCCCCATTGTCGAACCCGCGCCCTTCGGACGCCATGGCGATGACACGGCGTGGCGCGAGTTCGCCTCGGCCGGGGGACACGCGGGCGGGTGCCCGGGGGCGCTCCACGCCCGGAAACGCGCGGGGAAGCGCGGTCCCCGACGGGCCGGAACAGCCTGGTGCGGCCCCCCGGCTCCCGCCCCCTCGGGCCGCCGTCGCCCTCGTCCGCCGTCGCCCTCGTCCGCCGTCGCCCGCGTCCGCCCGCACGAGGGCACCCCGGAGGCCTGACCTGCGTCCGCGTCCCGCCCGGATGCGCTCCCGGTGGCCGGACACGAGAATGGCCAGTGCCGGAAGAACACGTAGGAGGCGGCATGAACGCTGAGCCCGACAAGACGTCCGTGGGGGACTTCCCGACGCCCGACCGGCTGCTGCACGCCGGGTCGGAGGGCGAGTTCACGGCGGAGGACCTGGTCCTCGCCTCCGGCCGTGACGTGAATCCGAAGAGCCTGGCCTGGGCGGAACGCCGCATGGCGGAGAAGGGCCGCGCGTCCATGGACGAGCTTCTGCCGTAGGACCGGCCGAGCCCGGTCCCCGGAGATCCCTCCCCTCAGTACCCCGAAGGCCCCGGTCCGGCACCCCCGGCCCGGGGCCCCGGGCCGTCCGGGGCCGCCCCGAGGCTTCCGCATTTGTGGAACACGTTCTACCGTGGCCGCCGTCACGCGTCGCACCGCACCGAGGACGCCGCAGGACCGCCGCCACGGGAGGGCCCCATGCACCTCGAATACACGCCCGAGCAGAACAGCCTGCGCGCCGAGCTGCGTGCGTACTTCGCCGAGCTGGTCCCGGAGGACGTCCACACCCGTTACGCGGACCCGGCCGCGCAGAAGCGCTTCTACCGCGAGACCGTGCGCCGGCTCGGCGCCGACGGCTGGCTCGGGGTCGGCTGGCCGACCGAGTACGGGGGACGCGGGCTGACCCCGATGGAGCAGTTCATCTTCTTCGACGAGGCGGCGCAGGCGGGCGTGCCGCTGCCCCTCATGGCGCTGAACACGGTCGGACCGACGATCATGCGGTTCGGCACCGAGGAACAGAAGGCCTTCTTCCTGCCCGGGATCCTCTCCGGAGAGATCGACTTCGCCATCGGCTACAGCGAGCCGGACGCGGGCACCGACCTCGCGGCCCTGAAGACCCGGGCGGTGCGGGAGGGGGACGAGAGCACCGGCACGTACACCGTCGACGGCCAGAAGATCTGGACCACCAACGGCGACACCGCCGACTGGGTCTGGCTGGCGGTCCGCACCGACCCGGACGCCCCTCCGCACAAGGGCATCACGATGCTGCTGGTCCCCACGAGCGACCCCGGCTACTCCTGCACGATCATCAACACCCTCGCCTCGCACGACACCACCGCCAGCTACTACGACAACGTCCGGGTGCCCGCGGCGCGCCGGGTGGGCGAGGAGAACAAGGGCTGGCGGCTCATCACCAACCAGCTCAACCACGAACGCGTCACCCTCGCCGCACACGGCACGATGGCGATCCGCGCGCTCCACGACGTACAGCGCTGGGCCGCCGACACCCCGCTCGCCGACGGCCGCCGCGTCATCGACCTGCCGTGGGTCCGCCGCACCCTCGCCCGCACGCACGTGCGGCTCGACGCGATGAAGCTCCTCAACTGGCAGATGGTGAACGCCGTCCAGCACGGCACGCTCACCCCCCAGGACGCCTCCGCCGTGAAGGTGTACGGCTCCGAGGCCCGCCGCGACGCCTACGCGGCCCTGATGGAGGTCGTCGCGGCGGCGGGCGCCCTCAAGGAGGGCTCGGCGGGCACGGTCCTCCACGGCGAACTCGAACGCGGCTACCGCTCGGCGGTCATCTTCACCTTCGGCGGCGGCAACAACGAGATCCAGCGCGAGATCATCTCCTGGATCGGCCTGGGCATGCCCCGCGTCCGCCGCTAGGGCCTGGCGACACCCCCGGCCTCGCGCGCTCGCGCGGCGCCGGGATCAGCGGTATTCGCAGAGGTAGGCGGTCTCCACCGCGACCTCGATCCGGAACCGGCTGTCGCCGGGGACCTCGAAGCGGTCACCGGCGGCGAAGGTCTCCCACGTGGTGGCGCCGGGCAGGCTGACCGTCAGGGCGCCGCTGACCACGTGCATGATCTCCGGGGCGGCGGTGCCGAACTCGTATGCCCCGGGGGCCATGACGCCGATGGTCGCCGGGCCCTGCTCCTGCGTGAACCCGATCGACTTGACCGAGCCGTCGAAGTACTCGTTGACCGTAAACATGTGCATCCTCATGGGCGTGGTGCGGAAGGGGTGGCCGGGTCATCGCGTACCGGCCACGGGTAGGGGAACCCTAGTGGCGCCCGGGAGCCGACGGGTCGGCGGCTCACCTGCTGGACGGAGCGGGCCGGCGCCGCGTCCGGGGCCACGGCGGGGCCGTCGCGCAACGCCGGGGGCAGCGCGCCCCGTACAGGGCTCGGGTTGAGGCTCGGTGCCATCGGCGTAGCGTGGAACTGATTCGAACGAGGAGCGGTGGCCATGGGCAAGCTCTCGAACGACCAGCTGCGCGAACGGGTACGCGGGACGGTCGTCACGGCCGACGACGACGGCTTCGACGAGGCGCGCGCCGTGCACAACGCGATGATCGACAGGAGGCCCGCCGTCGTCGTGCGCTGCGTCAACGCGGGCGACGTCATCGCCGCGGTCGACTTCGCCCGAGAGAACGGGCTCGATCTCGCGGTCCGGGGCGGTGGGCACAGCGTGCCCGGCTTCGGGACCTGCGACGACGGGGTCGTGGCCGATCTCTCCGGGATGCGCGGCGTCCGCGTCGACCCCCGGCGGCGGACCGCCCGCGCGGAGGGCGGGGCGACCTGGGGCGACTTCAACGCGGCGACCCACCCCTTCGGGCTCGCCACCACCGGCGGGATCATCTCCACCACGGGCGTCGGCGGACTCACCCTCGGCGGCGGCATCGGCTACCTCGCCCGCGGAGCGGGCCTGAGCTGCGACAACCTGATCTCGGCCGATGTGGTGACCGCGGACGGCCGGTTCCTCGTCGCGAGCGAGGAGGAGAACGCCGACCTCTTCTGGGCCCTGCGCGGAGGAGGGGGCAACTTCGGCGCCGTGACCTCGTTCGAGTACCGGCTCAGCCCCGTCAGGGACGTCTACGGCGGACCGATGCTCTTCGAGCTGGAGGACGCCGCCACCGTCGTGCGCTCCTTCGCCGAGTACATCGCCGACGCGCCGGAGGAACTGGGCGGGTTCCCCGCCTTCCAGATCGCCCCACCGCTCCCGTTCATCCCGGAGGACCGGCACGGTGACACGTTCGCCCTGGTCGTGGCGTGCTGGACCGGACCGCTCGACGAGGGAGAGCGCGCCCTCCAGCCCCTCCACGACTTCGCGCCGGTGGTCGCCGAGCACGTCGGACCCATGCCGTACCCGGCGCTCAACAGCGCGTTCGACGCGCTCGTACCCCCCGGCCTCCAGCACTACTGGAAGGCCAACTTCGTCACCGAGCTCACCGATGCCGCGATCGGTGCCCACGTGGAGCACGCCGCGGGGCTGCCCGCCGTGAACTCGACGGTCCACATCTACCCGATCGACGGAGCCTGCCACCGCGTCGCGCCGGAGGCCACGGCCTTCGCCTACCGGGACGCCTCGTTCGCCACCGTCATCGCCGGGATGTGGCCCGACCCCTCCGCCAACGAGGCCAACATCGCCTGGGTCCGCGACTACTACGCGGCGACCGCCCCGCACTCGGAGGAGGGCGGCTACGTCAACTTCATGTCGGACGACGACCAGAGCCGGACCAGGGCCAACTACGGCCCGAACTACGACCGCCTGGTCGAGGTCAAGCGGGCGTACGACCCGGGGAACCTGTTCCACCTGAACCAGAACATCGAGCCCTGAGGCCCGCCCCGCCCCCCGGGTCCCTCCCCGGCCGTCCCTCGCCGTCAGCCGGCGTCGGGCGGCCCGGGCCTGCTGAACTCCTCGATCAGCACCGGGTACTGCTCCCCGCCGTGCCCGGCCGCTATCGCGCGGTCGGCCAGCACCTTGAACAGCCGCGGGAGTTCGGCGTTGACGCCCACCGCCTCGCTCTCCTCGATGAGGTGGGTCATCGCGCGCGCGTCGGTCTCCAGGGTCGCCACCTCGGCGGGGAAGGCACCCGCGTCGACCTGCTCGGCGTAGCCGGGCAGCCAGTCGGCCACCCCGGCCGCCATCTGCCGTGCGAACGAAGCGAACGTCGTGGCGTCCACCCCGGCCGTCCTGAGCAGGGCCGTGCCCTGCAGCCAGGCGTTGAGGACGCTCCACATCATGGCGAGGCCGGCCACGTCGTACAGGGACCCGAGTCCGGGGTCGGAGCCGAGGTGGGTGACGGTGCCGAGCGCCTCCAGGGTGGTCCTGTGCGCCTCGAAGTGCTCCGGCGGGCCGCTCTGCAGGACGAGCGCCTCCGCCGTCCCGATCACCGGCGGTACGGCCATGAGGGCGCCGTCCAGGTAGCGGGCGCCGTGCTGTTCGGCCCAGCGGGCGGTCTCGCGGGCCTGGGCCGAGGAGCCCGAGGTGAGGTTGACCAGCGTCGCGCCGGCGAGTCCGGCGCCGTCCGCGTCGAGCAGTTCGCGCACGGCCCGGTAGTCCGTGACACAGAGGATCGTCAGGGGGCTCGCCCCGATCGCGGCGGCGACGGAGGGCGCCAGGCGCGCGCCCTGGGCCACGAGTGCGTCGGCCTTGGCGGCCGAACGGTTCCATACGGTGGTGGGATGCCCGGCCTTCAGGAACGCGGCGGCGAGCGCCCGGCCCATCAGCCCGAGTCCGACGACGGTCACGGGTGCGGTGGTTGGGTTGGTCATGGCAGCATCGTCGACGTTCATACCGGTGTGAAGGTCAAGCGAGGTTGTCGATGCGGATCGGGGAACTGAGTCGCCTGACGGGTGTCCACACCCATCAGCTGCGCTACTACGAGGCCCAGGGCCTCCTGGAGGCGGAGCGCCGCGCGAACGGATACCGCTCGTACGACGAGGGCGCCGTGCTGAGGGTCAAGCAGATCCGGCACCTGCTCGGCGCGGGATTGTCCTCCGAGGACATCGCCTACCTGCTGCCCTGTGCGGTCGGCGAGGGGCCGGAACTGGTCGGGTGCCCCGAACTGCTCGCCGCGATGCGGTCGCGGATGGGCCGGCTCGACGACCAGATGGCCGCACTGGCCCGCTCCCGCGACGCCCTCGCCGTCTACATCGACGCGGCCGAACGCACGGGCGCCGAGAGGTATCCGCCCTTCGACGACGCCGGGCTCGCGCCCGTCCCCGCCTGAGCCGCCGGGTGCGCGACCGGTTCCGAGGGGCCCGTTCCGGCGTAGCCTGAACGGCATGAGGGAGGACGCTTCATGAGTGCCGACCCCGGGCTGTTCGGCCCCCGCTCGGTCACCTGGCAGCTGCACAGCGACCCGGTCATGTGGATCGCCGGCGTCCGGGCGCTGTGGCTCCAGGCGCTGCACCCCGTCGCGGTGCGCGGCGTCATGATCAACAGCTCCTTCCAGGAGGACCCCTGGGGCCGGCTCATGCGGACCGCGAACTTCGTCGGGACCCTGAGCTACGGGACCACCGAGGCGGCGGAGGCGGCCGGCGCGCGGGTGCGCCGGATCCACCGGCTCATCGGCGTGGACGACCCCGAGCTGCTCCTCTGGGTGCACTGCGCCGAGACCGACTCCTACCTCTCCGTCGCACGCCGCTCCGGCATCCCGCTCGACGACGCCCGGGCCGACCGGTACGTCGACGAGCACCGCACCTCGGCCCGGCTCGTCGGACTCGACCCGGCCACCGTCCCCGGATCCACCGCCGAACTGGCCGCCTACTTCGACGCCGTACGCCCCCGGCTCGCCGCCGGACCCGACGCCCGCACCGTCGAGGACTTCCTCCGCAGACCGCCCGTGAAACCCGTCCTCGTACCGGCGCGCGAGGTGATCTGGCGGCGCGTCACGGCGCTCGCGTACGACACCCTGCCCCCGTACGCCCACGCGCTCTACGGCCGCCCCGCCCCGCCGCCCGAGAGCGTCACCCACCGGCTCGTCGCCACGGCCAACCTCCTGCGCTGCGTGCCCGCCCGCCTGCGCTGGCGGCTGCCGCCCCGGCACATCCTCCGCGCCGTGGACCGGCTCGGGCCGGAGACGCGACCCGACCCATACGCGTACCCCGCCCCGTACCCACTGTCCGAACCGGCGTCCATACTGGAGCAGCCGGAGAAGGCGGAGGAGATCGACGGGGGCGGCAGCACACGATGGGGGAATCGAGACTGATCCAGGGCCGGTACCGCCTGCACGAGGTGATCGGTCGCGGGGGCATGGGCGAGGTCTGGCGCGCCACCGACGAGGCGCTCGGCCGCGGGGTGGCCGTGAAGTGCCTCAAACCGCTCGGACCGCAGCAGGACCCCCAGGTCCTCACCGTGGTGCGCGAGCGCTTCCGGCGCGAGGCCCGGGTGGCCGCCGCGCTCCAGCACCGGGGCATCACCGTCGTGCACGACTTCGGCGAGTACGACGGCGTGCTCTTCCTCGTCATGGAACTCCTGGAAGGGCGCAACCTCAGCCAGCTCCTCGCCGCCAACGCCCAGCACCCGCTGCCCGTCCAGGACCTCGTCGAGATCGCCGACCAGGTCGCCGACGCCCTCGCGTACACCCACCGCCAGGGCATCGTGCACCGCGACCTGAAGCCCGCGAACATCATGCGGCTCCGGGACGGGACGGTGAAGATCTGCGACTTCGGGATAGCGCGCCTCGGCGCCGACATGGGGTTCACCTCCCGCCTCACCGGGACCGGCATCGCCATGGGCACGCCCCACTACATGTCGCCCGAGCAGATCGGCGGCGGCGAGATCGACCACCGCAGCGACCTCTACTCGCTGGGCTGCGTGCTGTACGAACTGGCCACCGGCGTGCCGCCCTTCGACCTCGGCGACTCCTGGGCGATTCTCATCGGACACCGGGACACCGTGCCGAGTCCGCCGCGCTCCCACCGCGCCGAACTCCCCGACTACTTCGACCGGATCGTGGTCGACCTGCTCGCGAAGGTGCCGGAGGAGCGACCGGCCGACGCGGGCGACCTGCGCCGCCGGATCGTCTCGGGGCGGATCTCGCTGTCCCTGCCCGGTGGAGTGCTGCCCGGCGGTCCGCTTCCCGGGGCGGCGGTCTCCGGGGGCACGGTCGTCCCGGGCCCCGGGCCCGCCGCACCCCCCGTGCCCGTGCCCGCCCCCGCGTGGCTCCGTGGGATCACCGGCGGGCACCGGCCCGCCGACGCCACCACCGCGCCGCGCCCCGCCGCGCACGACCCCGCCGCGGCCGTGCTCACCACCGAGTGGACCACCGCCGCCCCACCGGAGGCGCCCGCGCCGCCGCGCGTCGCCCCCTCCGCCGAACTGGTCGCGGTGCTCGCCGGCCGGTACCGCGCGGGCATGGGTCTCGGCCGTCTCGGCCGCTGGGACGAGGCCGAGTCCGTCCACCGGTCCGTCGCCGAGCACCGCTCGGCGGCCCTCGGCGACGACCACCCCGACACCCTCGCCAGCCAGTACGAGGTCGGCTTCGCCCTCGCCCGGCTCGACCGCCCCGCCGACGCCCTGCGCGTCTTCGACCGGGTCGCCGCGGACCGCGCGCGCGTCCTCGGCGAGGACCACCCCGACACCCTGGCCGCCCGGCAGGAGCGGGCGTACGCGCTCGGCCGCCTCGGACGGCACCCCGAGGCGTACGAGGTGTACGTCACCGTGCTCGCCGCACGCGAGCGCACCGTCGGCCCCGACCACCCCGACACCCTGCGCTGCCGCCACAACCTGGCGTTCACACTGGGGCGCCTCGGCCGCCTGGAGGAGTCGTACCGCACGGCCCACGAGGTCGCCGAGGCACGCGCCCGGCTGCTCGGCGAGGACCATCCGGACACCCTCGTGACCCGGCACGAGGTGGCGTACACCCTCGGACGCCTGGGACGCGGCGAGGAGGCGCTCGCCCAGTACCGGGCGGTCGCCGCCGCACGCGCCTCGGCCCTCGGCCCCGACCACCCGGAGACCCTCGCCGCCCGCTACGAGACCGGGGTCTTCCTCGGCCGGCTCGGCCAGGCCGCCGACGCGCTGGACGTCTGCCGCGACCTCGTCACCGCCCGCACCCGCGCGCAGGGCGCCGACGGGCCCGAGACCCTCCGCGCCCGGCACGCCCTCGCCGTCAACCTCGGCCGGCTCGGGCGCTGGCCGGAGGCGCTCGCCGAGTCGGAGAGCGTCCACGCCGACCGAGACCGGGTCCTGGGAGCGGACCACCCCGACACCCTGCAGAGCCGTCGGGAGGCCGCTGTGGCCCTCGGCCGGCTCGGCCGCTGGGAGGAGGCCCTGGCGGCGCACCGCGCGATCGCCGCCGTCCGCACCCGCCTCCTCGGACCCGCCCACCCCGACACCGTCGCCGCGCTGGAGGACGAGGCCCACTGTCTGGAGCGCCTGGGCCGCCACGCCGAGGCGGCGGCCCTCCTGCTGAGGGCGGCGACCCCACCGCGGCCTTGATCCACCGCCCCCTTTCCCCGGCTCGCCCGCCCGTGTGAGCATGAGCCATGACCGTCCCCGCACCGTCTCCCGGCGGCCCGGCCGCCGCCCGTTCCTACGACGCCGTCGTCGTCGGAGGCGGCCACAACGGCCTGGTCGCCGCCGCCTACCTGGCCCGCGCCGGGCGTTCCGTGCTCGTCCTCGAACGGCTCGGCTCGACCGGTGGGGCCGCCGTGTCCACCCGCCCCTTCGCCGGGGTCGACGCGCGCCTCTCCCGGTACTCGTACCTCGTCTCGCTCCTCCCGGAGAAGATCGTCCGCGAGCTGGGGCTGCGGTTCGCCGTACGGAAACGGTCCGTCTCCTCGTACACCCCGAAGGGCGACGGCGGCCTGCTCGTCGGCGGCGGCCCCGACCGCACCCGCGCCTCCTTCGCCGCGCTGACCGGCTCCGACCGCGAGTACGAGGCCTGGCAGGCCTTCTACGAGCGCACCGGCCGGGCCGCCCGCCGCCTCTTCCCCACCCTCACCGAGCCGCTCCCCACCCGCGCCGCGCTCCGTGCCCGTGTCGACGACCCCGAGACCTGGCGGATGCTCTTCGAGGAGCCCCTCGGCGTCACCGTCGAGCGGGAGTTCGCCGACGACCTCGTCCGCGGTGTGGTCCTCACCGACGCCGTCATCGGCACCTTCGCCGACGCCCACGACCCGACGCTCCTGCAGAACCGCTGCTTCCTCTACCACGTCATCGGCGGCGGCACCGGCGACTGGGACGTGCCCGTCGGCGGCATGGGCGCGCTCACCGACGCCCTCGCCGACGCGGCCCGCGCCGCCGGGGCGCACCTCCTCACCGGTCACGAGGTCACCCGGATCGAGACCGACGGGCGGCGGGCCTCGATCGGCTACCGCACCGCCGACGGCGAGGGCGTCGTCGAGGCCGACCGGGTCCTCGTCAACGCCTCGCCCCGCGACCTGGCCACCCTCCTCGGCGAGACGCCCCCGCCCGCCCCGGAGGGCGCCCAGCTCAAGGTCAACATGCTGCTCACCCGGCTGCCGAGGCTCCGCGACCGCTCCGTCGACCCGCGCGAGGCCTTCGCCGGCACCTTCCACATCGCCGAGGGGTACGGGCAGCTCGCCACCGCCCACGCCGAGGCCGCCGCCGGCCGGCTGCCCTCCGCTCCGCCCTCCGAGATCTACTGCCACTCCCTCACCGACCCGACGATCCTGGGACCCGAGCTCGCCGCCACCGGCCACCAGACCCTCACCCTGTTCGGGCTGCACACCCCCGCCCGGCTGTTCACCGCCGACAACGAGGGCGCCAGGGCCGCGCTCCTCGGGGCGACCCTCGCCCAGCTCGACGCCCATCTGGACGAGCCGATCGCCGACTGCCTCGCCCTCGACGCGGACGGCCGCCCCTGCGTCGAGGCGAAGACCCCCCTCGACCTCGAACGTGAACTGCGGCTTCCCGGCGGCCACATCTTCCACCGCGACCTCTCCTTCCCGTACGCGGAGGAGGGCACGGGCCGCTGGGGCGTGGAGACCCGGCACGCCAACGTGCTGCTCTGCGGAGCGGGCGCGGTCCGGGGCGGGGGAGTGAGCGGCATCCCCGGCCACAACGCGGCGATGGCGGCCCTGGGGCGGTGACGGGGGTACGGCCCCGCCGCCCGGGTCCCCGTTCCCGGCCCCGGGCCCCCCGCCCCGGCCTCCGGACCTCCGCCACCGCCACAGCGACCGCCCCGACGGTGCCCTCTCCGTTCGGGCGCGTTGACGTCGCCCCGCCCTCGCCTGTGGTGTGAAGCTGATCTGCGAGCGCGCTTAAGAAATCCTCGATGGACCGCGGGCGCTCCGTACGGAAGATTCTCTTCCGGGGATCTTGGGCGCGCAGCCGCGCCCGGACCCCGCACATCACAGGACACGCACGTCGGGAGCCGTTGCATTGAAGGCGCTGGTCAAGCTGAAGGCGGAGCCGGGACTCTGGCTCACGGACGTGCCCGAGCCGGAGACCGGCCCCGGAGACGTACTCATCAAGGTCAAGCGGACCGGGATCTGCGGGACCGACCTGCACATCCGGTCCTGGGACGGCTGGGCGCAGAAGACGATCGCGACGCCGCTGACCATCGGCCACGAGTTCGTCGGCGAGGTCGTCTCCGTCGGCCGTGACGTGTCCGACATCGCCGTCGGCGACCTCGTCAGCGGCGAGGGCCACCTCGTCTGCGGCAAGTGCCGCAACTGTCTGGCCGGCCGCCGCCACCTCTGCCGCGCCACGATCGGCCTCGGCGTCGGCCGGGACGGGGCCTTCGCCGAGTACGTGGCCCTGCCCGCGTCCAACGTGTGGGTGCACCGCGTCCCCGTCGACCTCGACGTCGCCGCGATCTTCGACCCCTTCGGCAACGCCGTGCACACGGCGCTCTCCTTCCCGCTCGTCGGCGAGGACGTCCTCGTCACCGGCGCGGGCCCGATCGGCATCATGGCCGCCGCCGTCGCCAAGCACGCCGGCGCCCGCAGCGTGATGATCACCGACGTCAGCGAGGAGCGCCTGGCCCTGGCGCGCAAGACGGGCGTCACCCTCGCCCTCAACGTCGCCGAGCAGACCATCGCCGACGGCCAGCGCACCCTCGGGCTGAAGGAGGGCTTCGACGTCGGCCTGGAGATGTCCGGCAACCCGCGCGCGATGCGCGACATGGTCGCCAACATGACGAACGGCGGCAGGATCGCCATGCTGGGCCTGCCCAGCGAGGACTTCGCCGTCGACTGGGCGAAGATCGTCACCTCCATGATCACGGTCAAGGGCATCTACGGCCGCGAGATGTTCGAGACCTGGTACGCGATGTCGGTGCTCCTGGAGGGCGGTCTCGACCTCGCCCCCGTGATCACCGGGCGTTACGCGTACACCGACTTCGAGGCCGCCTTCGACGACGCGGCCTCCGGCAAGAGCGGCAAGATCATCCTCGACTGGACTGCGGGAGCCTGACCCATGTTCGATTCCGTACGCGACGACATCCGTGCCACCCTCGACGAGATCCGGCAGGCCGGACTGCACAAGCCCGAGCGCGTCATCGGCACCCCGCAGTCGGCCACCGTCGCCGTCACCTCGGGCGGCCGTTCCGGCGAGGTGCTCAACTTCTGTGCCAACAACTACCTGGGCCTCGCCGACCACCCCGACGTCATCGCCTCCGCCCACGAGGCGCTCGACCGCTGGGGCTACGGCATGGCGTCCGTCCGCTTCATCTGCGGCACGCAGGAGGTGCACAAGGAGCTGGAGGCGCGCCTGTCCTCCTTCCTCGGCCAGGAGGACACGATCCTCTACTCCTCCTGCTTCGACGCCAACGGCGGTGTCTTCGAGACGATCCTCGGCCCCGAGGACGCCGTCATCTCCGACGCCCTCAACCACGCCTCGATCATCGACGGCATCCGCCTCTCCAAGGCCCGCCGCTTCCGCTACGCCAACCGTGACATGGCCGACCTGGAGCAGCGGCTGAAGGAGGCCG
This sequence comes from Streptomyces sp. NPDC002057, assembly GCF_040296665.1. NCBI lineage: Bacteria > Bacillati > Actinomycetota > Actinomycetes > Kitasatosporales > Streptomycetaceae > Streptomyces > Streptomyces sp. NPDC002057. The sequence continues at coordinate 82,986 of NZ_JBEOXR010000025.1, read as the reverse complement.
CCGACGGCGGCGCCCGGCGCAAGCTCATCGTCACCGACGGCGTCTTCTCCATGGACGGCTACGTCGCCCCGCTCGACGAGATCTGCGACCTGGCCGAGCGCTACGACGCCATGGTCATGGTCGACGACTCGCACGCCGTCGGCTTCGTCGGCCCCGGCGGCCGCGGCACCCCCGAGCTGCACGGCGTCATGGACCGCGTCGACATCATCACCGGCACCCTCGGCAAGGCCCTCGGCGGTGCCTCCGGCGGCTACGTCGCCGCCCGCGCCGAGATCGTCGCCCTGCTGCGCCAGCGCTCCCGCCCGTACCTCTTCTCGAACACCCTCGCCCCGGTGATCGCCGCCGCCTCCCTCAAGGTCCTCGACCTCCTGGAGACCGCCGGTGACCTGCGCGACCGGCTGCGAGCCAACACGGAGCTGTTCCGCACCCGTATGACGGCCGAGGGCTTCGACATCCTCCCCGGCGACCACGCCATCGCCCCCGTCATGATCGGCGACGCGTCCGAGGCCGGCCGCATGGCCGAGCTCCTCCTGGAGCGCGGCGTGTACGTGATCGGCTTCTCGTACCCGGTCGTGCCGCAGGGCCAGGCCCGGATCCGCGTCCAGCTCTCCGCCGCCCACTCCACCCAGGACGTGAACCGGGCCGTGGACGCCTTCGTCGACGCCCGCGCCGCCCTGCGGGGCTGAGGCGGGCGCGGGCCCCGCGGCCTGCGAGACTGGGGGAATGATCGAAGCGCGGCGGTTGCACATCCTCCGTGCGGTGGCCGACCACCGCACGGTCACGGCAGCGGCCGCCGCGCTCTATCTCACCCCCTCCGCCGTCTCCCAGCAGCTCGCCGCCCTGGAGCAGGAGACCGGCCACCGGCTGGTGGACCGCAGCGCCCGAGGGGCCCGGCTCACCCCGGCCGGCGAGATCCTGCTCAGCCACGCCAACGCGGTCCTGGCCCAGTTGGAGCGCGCCGAGTCCGAACTCGCCGCCTACAGCTCCGGCGAGGCCGGTACGGTCACGGTCGCCGCCTTCGCCACCGGCATCGGCCTGGTGGTGGCCCCGGCCCTCACGGCCCTGGCCCGCACCGCGCCCGGCATCCGGGTCCGGGTGCGCGACGCCGAGGGCGACGAGAGCCTGCTCATGGTCCTCGACCGGCAGGTGGACGTGGCCGTCGCCGTCGAGTACCGGGGCGCTCCGGGCGAGGACGACGCCCGTCTCACCCGCGTCCCGCTCTACGCGGAGCCCTTCGACGCGGTCCTGCCGCCCGGCCACCGGCTGGCGCACCAGGAGCGCGTCGCGCTCGCCGACCTCGCCAAGGACGCCTGGATCGGGCAGTCCACCGGCAACCCCTGCCACGACGTCACCGTCCTGGCCTGCGAGTACGCGGGCTTCGCGCTGCGCCCGGAGCACTCGTCCGACGACTTCCGCGCGGTCGTGGCCCTCGCGGCGGCGGGCGCGGGCGTGGCGCTCGTGCCGCGTTCGGCCCTGCGCGGGACGGAGCTCACGGGCGTGGAGGTCCGCCCGATCGACGGCGTCGCCCCGACGCGCCGGGTCTTCGCCGCCGTCCGGCGCGGCGCCGAGGAGCACCCGCTGATCAGCCCCGTACTGACCGCCCTGCGCGCGGCAGCGGAGCCCGGCGCCTGAGACGCGCGCGACGGCCGGCCGGTGGCTCGGTCACCGGGAGTCCACGCCCACGGTCGGCGAGGGGCGTCCCCCGCCGACCGTGGGCCGCCGCGGCTACCAGATGGTGGAGAAACCGAGACGCAGACGTTCGTCCTCGGTGGCCACGGTGAGCGAGCCGTCCCGCACCAGGGCGGCCTCCGCCGGGGTCAGCGCCTTCCCGAAGAGGCGCACGTCGTCCAGGGTCCCGCGGAAGAGCTGCGCGACCCCGGCCGGCTGGTTGGGGAAGTCGGGCCGGGCACCGATGTGGATGTTGAACTCGCCGGAGGGGGTGAGGCTCGTGTTCGTCTCCATCATCGCCACCTTCATGGCGGCGGTGGCCGGAGCGCCCTCGTCCACGGCGAGGCTGATGCCGCCGCCGCCACGGCTGAACACGACGTGGTGCCACGCGCCGTCGTTGTAGGAGGAGGGCAGCGTCACCTCGGTGACGCGGGCGTCCGTGCCGACGGTGGCGCGCAGGACGTTGCCCGCACCGGGTTCGGCGCGGACCGAGAAGTGCCGGCCCTGCATCCCGTACGCCCACACGATCGGCAGCGTGCCGGTGGTGGCCGAGTGCCGGAACCAGGCCGTGACGGTGAAGTCCTTGTCGTCGACCCGCAGGGACGGCGAGCAGACGAGGCGCAGGTAGTCGTCCGTGCCGTCGAACTCCATGGCCTTGCCGCTGCCGCGCGCTCCGAGGACGGCTCCGCCGTGGATGACGGCGTGGTTGCCGGGCGTGCCGGGGGCCCGCTCGCGGGTGTCGGCGGTGCGCGGGCGCCGCAGCTCGGTGGCCGCGCCGTTCATCGCCGTCTCGGTGAAGGAGGCGAAGACGACGTTGCCGTGCGGGATGTTGCCGGCCGTCTCGTACAGGATGCCGATGGAGCGGTCCGGCAGCAGCGTCAGATCGGAGTAGCCGGTGCGGGCCGCCGAGACCAGGGTGCCGACGGTCTTCCAGGTCCGGCCCTCGTCGTACGAGGAACGGACGGCCAGCTCTCGCCGGTCCTCCAGCGCGCTCGGGCCGAGCCGCGAGGGACCCGAGTAGAGGAGCTGGTCGGGCTTGCCGTCGCGATCCATCGCGTGCAGCCGCAGCAGCGAGCCGAACGTCGGGGAGGTGTCCAGGTTGGCCACCGGGGTGAAGGGCGCGGCGAAGGAGGCGCCGCCGTCGACGCTCGTGGTCTCCAGCCGGTGCTCGTTGGTGAGGCAGCGGGTGGGTTCGGAGTTGCGCGCGTTGACGTACACGGCGCCGTCGGTGGTCTGGGCGACGGTCAACTCACCGGGGAACGCGCCGGTCTTCGGTACCGGGGTGGTGGTCGCGCCCAGGCTCCAGTTCAGGCCGCCGTCGTCGCTGAAGTACAGCTGGGCCCCGGCGGTCGTGTCGCCCCCCGCCGTGTGGTCGCCCGGCACGATCAGCCGACCCTGGTGCGGGCCGCGGTCGAGCTGGATGCCGTGGCCGGGGCCGGTGGACACCCAGCCCCATCCCGCGGCCTTGAGCTGCGGCAGCGCGACGCTCGCGGACCAGGTCGCCCCGCCGTCCGTGCTGTGCACGGCGTGGACGGTGCGGGAGAAGCCCTTCCGCGAGGGGGCGGCCGCGTTGCGGTTCCAGTCGCTGCTGGAGTACAGGAGCGTGATCCGGCCGGTGGCCGCGTCCACGACGGGGGCGGGGTTGCCGTGCGCCAGCACGTCACCCGCGCCGACGACCACCCTGAGGTCCTTCTCCCAGGTCTTGCCGCCGTCGAGCGACCTCTTGAGCACCAGGTCGTTGTCGCCGACGTCGTTGCAGCCGGTCGTGTCCAGCCGCGTGCGGCCCTCGGCGAAGGCGAGGACGACGCCCGTCCCCGTGGTGACGACGGCCGGGATCCGGGTGCAGAAGTAGGTCTCGCGCGCCTTGAACAGGGTGGTGAGCACCTGCGTCGGGACCGACGCGGCGGCGGCCGTGGCCGTGTTCGTGGACGCGGCCGCGCGCGTCGGCGGTGTGACCGCGAGGACGAGCGCCGCCAGGACGGCGAGGGAGAGCGCGCACAGCCATGCGGACAGTGCGAAGCGGCGCGCGCCCGGTGGGCGGCGCTCGGACAGGGACGACACGAAGGAACACCTCGATACGAAGGCGAAGGGCGTGGGAGCGGCTGGGCCTGGAAGCGGTCGTGCCGCTCGTCGGCGGGCCGGTTGCGGCGACCCCCGCGGTCCGGAAGAGCACCGCGTACGGGCGACACGACAGACGCTCGCCTCCGCGTTCGTCTCATCCCCCCGGTGAGATCTCCCGTCGGGACGGTACCTCATGTGATCACGTGTGCGCAGTCCGCACCGCTGTCCGACCGGGTGAGCTCAATCGGCCGATCTGGCCCAGCCGTTCGCCTCGATCCGGGCCCCGTCGGCCGGCCGCGTCTCGTCGAACACCCGGTGCCCCGCCCCGTCGAGCAGCCGCAGCCCGTCCACGTACACACCCCGCCCCACGTACCGCTGGTCGGTGGTGTACCGCCAGCGCAGGAGCGCGTCCGCCCCGGGCAGTGCTGCGGTGACGGTGTGCCAGATCCGGCCTGACCAGCCGCCGACCGTGCCCGTCGGGTGTGCGGTGCGCCCGTCGGTGGTGAAGGGCACCGGCCGCCAGGTCGCGCCGCCGTCCCCGGAGGTCTCCAGGACGACCGGGTCCGCGCCCGGCTCGGTGTCCCACCACAGCGCGCACTCCAGGCGGACGGCGCCCGTCACCCGGGGGAGCGTCAGCGTGGCGGTCGTGGCGCTCGCCATCCCGGCGAACCACGGGGGTTTCCGCCGCCGGAGCGAGGCCGGGAGCGCGGGGGCCGTACGGTCCCGGGCCGGTCGTACGGGTACGGCCCTGGCCAGTTCGTTCGCGGTGGCCACGCGGGGGGCCGAGCCCGAGCGCCAGGAGCGCACGGGGTGGACGGAGTTGCCGAGGACGATCAGGAACGCGTCGGTCGTCGGGTCCAGGACGAGGCTGGTGCCGGTGAAGCCGGTGTGGCCGGCCGTCCGGGGCGTGGCCATCGCGCCCATGTACCAGTGCTGGTAGAGCTCGAAGCCGAGGCCGTGCTCGTCGCCGGGGAAGGCGGTGTTGAAGTCGGTGAACATCAGCTCCACGGAGGCGGGGGAGAGGACGCGGGCCCGTCCGTACGCCCCGCCGTTGAGCAGGGTGCGGGCGAGGATCGCGAGGTCCCAGGCGCGGGAGAAGATCCCGGCGTGGCCCGCGACGCCGCCCATGCTGTGGGCGTTCTCGTCGTGGACCTCGCCGCGCACCATGCCCCGGTCGAGGCCGGACCAGGGCGGCCGGGCGTCCTCGGTGGCCGCGATCTCCGGCCGCCAGGAGAGCGGGGGATTGAACCGCGTGCGGTGCATCCCGAGCGGAGCGGTGATCTCGTCGTGGAGCAGGACATCCAGACCGAGACCGGTGATCTCCTCCAGGATCAGCTGAAGGGAGATCAGATTCAGATCGGAGTAGAGGTACGTCGAGCCCGGCGGGTTCGCCGGGACCTCGCTCCAGAGCAGCCGCAGCTTCCCCTCCCGCGTCGGCTCCCGGTACAGCGGGATCCAGGACCGGAACCCGGAGGTGTGGGTGAGCAGCTGACGGACCGTGACGTCCTGCTTCCCGCCGCCGCCGAACTCCGGCAGGTACGAGGTGACCCTCGCCTCCAGGTCCAGGGTGCCGCGCTCGATCTGCTGCACCGCCAGGATCGAGGTGAACAGCTTGGAGACCGACGCCAGGTCGAAGACGGTCCGCTCGGTCATGGGGACCCGCAGCTCGGGCGGCAGCTCGATCCCGGTGTCCGTCTTCTCGTCGTAGGCCGCGTACCGCACGGCCGAGCCGATCGCCCGGTGCAGGGCGACGGTCCCGCCGCGCCCGGCGAGCAGCACCGCGCCCGCGTACCAGGGGTGGGTGGGGGAGGGGGCGAGGAAGCTCTCGGCCTCCGTCACGAGCCGGTCCAGGTGCGGGGCGAGCAGCCCGGCCCGCCGGGCCGAGCCGCGCCGCAGCGTGGTCCGCCGCGCGGCCGACGGGGCGGAGGAGGCGGACCCGGCCGAGAAGGCGGACCCTGCTCCCTCGCCCGGAAGCCCCGATCCCGATCCCGAGCCGGGCCCCGGGGCGGCCGCGGCCCCCGGCACCGCACCGATCATCACCGCACCTCCGAGGGCCAGTACCCCGCCGCCGAACGCGCGGCGGCTCAGCCGTCCGTCTCGTGTCGCATCCTCCGTCATGCCCACCCTCTCCCACCGCGGGCCGCGGCGAAACGTCGACCTGCCGCCGCAAAGAATCTGACGATGCATCAGAAAAGCTCTTCCCTCCGGCACGCCGCTGCGGCATCCTGCCGCCCATGAAGACGGAGCTGAGTCGCACCCTGGGGATCGAGCACGCCATCTTCGGCTTCACGCCCTTCCCCGCGGTGGCCGCCGCACTCACCAGAGCCGGCGGGTTCGGCGTCCTCGGGGCGGTCCGCTACACCGCCCCCGACGACCTCGCCCGCGACCTCGACTGGATGCAGGAGCACACCGACGGCCTGCCCTACGGGCTCGACGTCGTGATGCCCGCCAAGAAGGTCGAGGCCACGGGAGGCCGGACACTGACCGAGGCCGACGTCGAGGCCATGATCCCGGAGGAGCACCGGGCGTTCGTCCGCGCCACCCTCGCCAAACACGGCGTGCCCGAACTCGCCGAGGGCGAGGCCTCCGGCTGGCGCATCACCGGCTGGATGGAGCAGGTCGCCCGCAACCAGCTCGACGTGGCCTTCGACTACCCGATCAAACTGCTCGCCAACGCCCTCGGCTCCCCACCGGCCGACGTCGTCGCCCGCGCCCACGACCACGGCGTGCTCGTCGCCGCCCTCGCCGGCAGTGCCCGCCACGCCCGCCACCACGCCGAGGCCGGCATCGACGTCGTCGTCGCCCAGGGGTACGAGGCGGGCGGCCACACCGGCGAGATCGCCTCCATGGTCCTCACCCCCGAGGTCGTCGACGCCGTCTCCCCGCTGCCCGTGCTCGCCGCCGGCGGCATCGGCAGCGGCGAGCAGATCGCCGCCGGACTCGCGCTCGGCGCGCAGGGCGTCTGGCTCGGCTCGATCTGGCTCACGACCACCGAGGCCGAGCTGCACTCCCGCGCCCTCACGGCCAAGCTCCTCGCCGCCGGTTCCGGCGACACCGTCCGCTCCCGCGCCCTGACCGGCAAGCCCGCCCGGCAGCTCCGCACCGAGTGGACCGACGCGTGGGACGACCCGGCGGGCCCCGGCACGCTCCCCATGCCGCTGCAGGGACTCCTCGTCGCCGAGGCCGTCTCCCGCATCCAGCGGTACGAGGTCGATCCGCTCCTCGGCACCCCCGTCGGGCAGATCGTCGGCCGGATGAACTCCGAGCGCAGCGTCCAGCAGGTCGTCGACGAGCTCACCCGCGGCTTCGAGAAGGCCGTCGACCGTGTCAACCGCATCGCCGGAAGGAGCGAGGGATGAGCAGTGGGACGGCCCCCGGATTCTGGGCGCAGGCCGCCGCCGACCCGGGCCGTACGGTCCTGGTCGCGCCCGACGGCGAGGAGTGGACCGCCGGCCGGCTGCACACCGAGGCGAACCGGCTGGTCCACGGATTGCGGGCGGCCGGTCTCGAGCGGGGCGACGCCTTCGCCGTGGTCCTCCCCAACGGCCCCGAGTTCTTCGCCGCCCATCTCGCCGCCACCCAGGCCGGCTTCTACCTCGTCCCCGTCAACCACCACTTCGTCGGCCCCGAGATCGCCTGGATCGTCGCCGACTCGGGGGCGAAGGTCCTCCTCGCCCACGAGCGGTTCGCGCAGGCCGTGACCGTCGCCGCCGACGAGGCCGGTCTCGCCGCCACCCACCGGTACGCCGTGGGGGCGATCCCCGGTTTCCGCCCCTACGCCGAGCTGCTCGAAGGGCGGGACGGGGTCGCGCCCGCCGACCGCACCCTCGGCTGGGTCATGAACTACACCTCCGGCACCACCGGGCGGCCCCGCGGCATCCGGCGGCCGCTCCCCGGTCGGCTCCCCGAGGAGACCCATCTCGGCGGCTTCCTCGGCATCTTCGGCATCCGGCCGGGCGGCGGGAACGTCCACCTCGTCTGCTCGCCGCTCTACCACACCGCCGTGCTGCAGTTCGCGGCCGCCGCGCTGCACATCGGGCACCCCCTCGTCCTGATGGACCGGTGGGCGCCGGAGGAGATGCTCCGGCTGATCGACCGGTACGCCTGCACCCACACCCACATGGTCCCCACCCAGTTCCACCGGCTGCTCTCCCTCCCGGGGGAGGTGCGGGAGCGGTACGACGTCTCCTCCATGCGGCACGCCATCCACGGTGCCGCGCCCTGCCCCGAACACGTCAAGCGGGCGATGATCGACTGGTGGGGCGGGTGCGTCGAGGAGTACTACGCCGCGAGCGAGGGCGGCGGTGCCTTCGCGACCGCCGACGAGTGGCTGAAGAAGCCCGGCACCGTCGGCAGGGCGTGGCCCATCAGCGAACTCGCCGTCTTCGACGACGACGGGGTCCGGCTGCCGCCGGGCGAACTCGGCACCGTCTACCTCAAGATGAACACCGGCGGTTTCCAGTACCACAAGGACGAGGCGAAGACGGCGAAGAACCGCATCGGCGACTTCTTCACCGTCGGGGACCTCGGCGTCCTCGACGAGGACGGCTATCTCTTCCTCCGCGACCGCAAGATCGACATGATCATCTCCGGCGGGGTCAACATCTACCCGGCCGAGATCGAGGCCGCGCTCCTCGCCCATCCGGCCGTCGCCGACGCCGCCGCGTTCGGCATCCCGCACGCCGACTGGGGCGAGGAGGTCAAGGCCGTCGTCGAGGTGGCGGAGGGGTACGCGCCGGGAGCGGCGCTCGCCACCGAGATCCTGGCCCACTGCGCGGACCGGCTCGCCGGTTTCAAGCGCCCGAAGTCGGTCGACTTCGTCACGGCCATGCCCCGCGACCCCAACGGCAAGCTGTACAAGCGCCGTTTGCGGGACCCGTACTGGGAGGGCCACGAGCGCCCCCTCTAGTTCCGGCCCCCATCCAGGACATGTCCGGTCCCAGCAGGTCTGGAACCGGGCATGCCGCTGTCATCCGGTAGGATCTCTTCCGTAGATACCTTTGCTTTGAAAGCAAAATCAATGGGAGGGAGTGCGCGGTGCCGACAGCACGCGAGGAAGACGAGCCCCCCGAACGGCCGGATCTTGACGAGGCCGTCCGTACGCTGCTGCTCCTCATGCCCCGCATGGTCGGGCGGGCCAAGCGGATCCGGATCCCCGACGAGCTCCAGTCGCTCACCCTCGCGCCCCGCCACCTCTCCCTGCTCGCCTACCTCCTCTTCGACGGACCGCTCGGCGTCAACGAGCTCGCCGCCCGGCTGGAGGTCGCCCCCACGACCGTGAGCCTCATGGTCGGGGACCTGGCGAAGAAGGGCGTACTGGAACGGGTCGAGGACCCCGCCGACCGCAGGCGCAAGATCGTCTCGATCGCGCCGGCGCACAGCGCCGCGATCGACGGCTGGCTCGGCCGCAGCGCCGCCGCCTGGCGCGCGGCGCTCGCGCCGCTCGACGCGGAGCAGCGACGGATGTTCCTGGAGACGCTCACCGCGTACGAGCACGGCCTCGGTGACCCCCTGGATTGACCGAACCGGGGCGAAAGCCCCCTTTGTGGCAGGATGCGGATCATGAGTTCGAGCACGGTGTCATTGACACGGCAGTGGACCACCTGGGGGCCGGTGGTGGCGGCGCTTGTGCTCGTCGCGGCCTGGGGGCGCGACCTGCCGGGCTTCGCCGTCGGGCTCATCGCCCTCTGCCTCATCGCCGCCGTCCTCGCGGCGGTCCACCACGCGGAGGTCATCGCCCACCGCGTGGGCGAACCCTACGGCTCCCTCGTCCTCGCCGTGGCGGTCACCGTCATCGAGGTCGGACTCATCGTCACCCTGATGGTGGGAGGCGGCGAGAAGACCTCGACGTACGCCCGTGACACCGTCTTTGCGGCGATCATGATCACTTGCAACGGCATCGTCGGCCTGTCCCTCCTCGTCGGCGCGCTCCGCAACCGGGTCGCCGTCTTCAACGCCGAGGGATCCGGCGGCGCGCTCGCCACCGTCTGCACCCTGGCGACGATGACGCTCGTCCTGCCCTCCTTCACCACCAGCCACCCGGGCCCCGAGTTCTCCGGCGTCCAGCTCGCCTTCGCCGCCGTCGCCTCCATCTGCCTGTACGGCGTGTTCGTCGGCGTCCAGACCGTCCGTCACCGGGACTACTTCCTCCCCGTGCCGCGCCCCGGCCAGGAGTCGGAGGACGAGCACGCCGACCCGCCGACCCGGCGCGACGCCTGGACCAGCCTCGGCCTCCTCGTCGTCGCCCTCGTCGCCGTCGTCGGCAACGCCAAGCTGATCTCGCCGACGATCGAGGACGGCGTCCAGTCGGCGGGCCTGCCCAAGGCGGTCGTCGGTGTCGTCATCGCCCTGATGGTGCTGCTGCCCGAGACCCTCGCCGCCGTCCGCGCGGCCCGCCGTGACCGGATGCAGACCAGCCTCAACCTCGCCTACGGCTCCGCGATCGCCAGCATCGGCCTGACGATCCCGGCGATCGCGCTCGCCTCGATCTGGCTGTCCGGACCCCTGGTCCTCGGTCTCGACCCCCTCCACATGGTCCTGCTCGTGCTCACCGGCGTGGTGAGCGCCCTGACCGTGGTCCCCGGCCGGGCCACCCTCCTCCAGGGCGGCGTCCACCTCGCGATCTTCGCCGCCTTCGTCTTCCTGTCGTTCAGCCCCTGACGACAGCCCCGCACCAACCGGGCAGCGGTGAGGCCGAGCGGGCCCGCCGTTCCTGACGCCCGCGCCCGACGCCCGCTCCCGACGGTCGGCTCCGCACCGCGCGCCGTCCGGGCGGGCGACGGCGCGCGGCGAAGTGCTTGACCTTCCCGTTCGGGCGCGTCGAGGATCACCCCATGGACCGACTCCTCAGCCGCGCCGTCGACGGCGTCCTGCGCGTGAGCGCCCAGCGCGTCCCCGACCGGGTCGCCGTCCGCTACGCCGACCGGACCTGGACGTACGCCGAGCTCGACGCGGCCGTCTCCACCGCCGCGGCCGTCCTGCGGGAGCCGCACCACCTCGGCCTGCCCGAGTACGCCCGGGTCGCGACCTACGGTCACAACTCGGACGCCTACCTGATCGCGTTCCTCGCCTGCTCCCGGGCGGGTCTGATCCACGTGCCGGTCAACCACCACCTGACCGGTGAGGACCTCACGTACCTCCTGGAGCAGTCGGAGACCTCCCTCGTCCTCGCCGACCCCGGTCTCGCGGACCGCGTCCCCGACGGCTACGCGGTCAGGACGCTGCGCGACGCGCCCGGTTCGCTCCTCGACGCGCTCGCCGTTCCGGAGGCGTACGACACCGACCGCGACGCCCGCGACCTCGTCCAGCTGCTCTACACCTCCGGCACCACCGCCCTGCCCAAGGGCGCGATGATGACCCACCGGGCCCTCGTCCACGAGTACGCGAGCGCGATCGAGGCCCTCGACCTGCACGAGGACGACCGGCCGGTGCACGCGCTGCCGCTCTACCACTCGGCGCAGACGCACGTCTTCCTGCTGCCCTACCTCGCCGTCGGCGCCGAGAACACCATCGTCGACGGGCCCGATCCGGCCGTCCTCTTCGACCTCGTCGAGACGGGCCGAGCCGACACCCTCTTCGCCCCGCCGACCGTCTGGATCGGCCTCGCCAACCACCCGGACTTCGCCGGCCGGGACCTGTCCGCCCTGCGCAAGGCCTACTACGGGGCCTCGATCATGCCCGTACCCGTCCTGGAACGGCTCCGCGCCCGGCTGCCGGAGCTGCGCTTCTACAACTGCTTCGGCCAGTCCGAGATCGGCCCGCTCGCCACCGTCCTCGGCCCCGACGAGCACGAGGGCCGGATGGACTCCTGCGGCCGTCCCGTCCGTCACGTGGAGGCCCGGGTCGTCGACGAGGACGGCAGGGACGTGCCCGACGGCACGCCCGGCGAGATCGTCTACCGCTCACCGCAGCTCTGCGAGGGGTACTGGCGCAAGCGCGAGGAGACCGAGGCGGCCTTCCGGGGCGGCTGGTTCCACTCGGGCGACCTCGCGGTCCGCGACGCCGAGGGCTACCTCACCATCGTCGACCGGGTGAAGGACGTCATCAACTCCGGGGGAGTGCTCGTCGCCTCGCGGCAGGTGGAGGACGCGCTGTACACCCACCCCGGTGTCGCCGAGGTGGCCGTGATCGGCCTCCCCGACGAGCGCTGGATCGAGGCGGTCACGGCCGTGGTCGTCCCGCGCGGCGAGGTCACCGAGGCCGAACTCCTGGCCCACGCGCGGGAGAGCCTCGCCCACTTCAAGGCCCCGAAGCGCGTCCACTTCACCCCCGAGCTGCCCCGCAACGCGAGCGGCAAGATCCTCAAGCGCGAACTGCGCGACCGGTTCGGCGGCGCGGGGAAGAGCGGCGGCGGCGAGCCGGTGTGACGCTCGGGGCATGGCGGGGCTTCGCCCCCCGGGGGGTCTCGGCCCGCAGGACCGCGACCCCCTCAGACCTCCGCCCCCTCAGACCTCCGCCCCCCCATGACCTCGACCCCTCGGACTTCCGCCCCCTCAGACCTCCGCCCCCCATGACCTCGACCCCTCGGACCTCCGCCCCTCAGGACCCCGTTCCCCGCAGGTCCACGATCCGCTTGATCTTGCCCACCGAGCGTTCCAGCGTCTCCGGGTCGACCACCTCGACCCCGACCGACACCCCGATCCCGTCCTTGACCGCCGCCGCGATGGCCCGGGCCGCCTCCGCCCGCTGCTCCTCCGTCGCGCCCGCCCGGGCCTCGGCCCGAACCGTGAGGGCGTCCAGGCGGCCCTCCCTGGTGAGCCGCAGCTGGAAGTGCGGGGCGACGGCCGGCGTACGGAGGACGATCTCCTCGATCTGGGTGGGGAAGAGGTTCACCCCGCGCAGGATGATCATGTCGTCGCTGCGTCCGGTGACCTTCTCCATCCGCCGGAACACCCGTGCGGTGCCCGGCAGCAGCCGGGTCAGGTCCCGGGTCCGGTAGCGGATGACCGGCATGGCCTCCTTGGTGAGCGAGGTGAAGACGAGTTCGCCCTCCTCCCCGTCGGGCAGCACCTCGCCCGTGAACGGGTCCACGACCTCCGGGTAGAAGTGGTCCTCCCAGATGTGCAGACCGTCCTTGGTCTCCACGCACTCCTGTGCCACCCCGGGGCCGATCACCTCCGACAGGCCGTATATGTCGACCGCGTCGATCGCGAAGGCCTCCTCGATCTCCTTCCGCATCGCCTCCGTCCACGGCTCGGCGCCGAACACGCCCACCTTGAGGGAGGTCGACCGCGGGTCCACGCCCTGCCGCTCGAACTCGTCGAGCAGCGTGAGCATGTACGAGGGGGTCACCATGATGATCTCGGGCCGGAAGTCCTGGATGAGCTGGACCTGTCGGGCCGTCATGCCGCCGGAGGCGGGGATCACCGTGCACCCGAGGCGCTCCGCGCCGTAGTGGGCGCCGAGTCCACCGGTGAACAGGCCGTATCCGTAAGCCACATGGACCTTGTGTCCGGGGCGGGCCCCGGCCGCCCGCAGGGAGCGCGCCACCACGTCGGCCCACAGGTCGAGGTCTCCCTCGGTGTAGCCGACGACGGTCGGCCGGCCGGTGGTGCCGCTGGAGGCGTGGACCCGCCGGACGCGGGACTGGTCGACGGCGAACATGCCGAAGGGGTAGTGGTCGCGGAGGTCCGCCTTGGTGGTGAAGGGGAAGCGGGCCAGGTCCGCGAGCGTGCGGCAGTCGTCGGGGGTGACGCCGGCCGCGTCGAAGGAGCGTCGGTGGAAGTCCACGTTCTCGTAGGCGTGGCGCAGGGTCGCGCGCAGCCGCTCCAGCTGGAGTGCCGCCAGCTCCTCGCGTCCGAGCCGTTCGCCGCTGTCCAGCAGTTCCGTCATCGCGCCACTCCTCCACCACGGTCGTAAAACGGACTACCGATCATTCGGTCGACCCGTTCCGGGCCAGTAAATCCGGAGGTACCCGGGGCTTGGCAAGGGGTCGGAGGAACATTTCCCCGATCGCGCGAGCGCCCGGGCGGCGGCGGCCCGGCAAATCCCGTTGCCGGTTCCTGAGCAGGGGTGTTGGAGTGACCGGCATGGATACGCACCCGACCCACCGGACCGAGCAGACCCACCGGACCGAGCCCGGCCCGCAGACCCCGGCGAGCCCGCAGACCGAGCCGAACCCGCAGATCCGGCACCTCCGTGACCTCTACGACCGTCAGCTGCGCCGGGAGGCCCGGCCCGACGGACCCGGCTGCCGGGTCGAGCGCGTCGGCGACGTCGTCCGGCAGACCGGACCCGCCCACGCCTGGAACGGCGTCCTCTGGTCCGGCCTCGACGCCCCCGGCTGCGACGGCGCCATCGCCGAGCAGATCGCGTACTACCGCGCCGCCGACCTGTCCTTCGAATGGAAGCTGTTCGCGCACGACACCCCCGCCGACCTCGGCGAGAGGCTCCTCGCCGCGGGCTTCACGCCCGAGGACCCCGAGACCCTGATGGTCGCGGAGGCCGCCGCGCTGCCCCACGACGTACCGCTGCCCGAGGGGGTCGAACTCCGCGCGGTCACCGACGAGGCGGGGATCCGCCAGGTCGTCGAGGTCCACGAACGCGCCTTCGGCTCCGACAGCGGCGACATCGGGCGCCAGCTGCTCGACCGGCTCGCGGCCGACCCGGAGACCGTCACCGCCGTCGTCGCCCTCGCCGCGGGCGAACCCGTCAGCGCGGCCCGACTCGAACTCTGCTCCGGCACCGACTTCGCCGGCCTCTGGGGCGGCGGCACCGTCGAGGGGTGGCGGGGCCGCGGCCTCTACCGCGCCCTCGTCTCCCACCGCGCGCGCATCGCCGCGGAGCGGGGCCACCGGTACGTCCACGTCGACGCGGCCGAGACCAGCCGGCCGATCCTGCGGCGCCTCGGGTTCCTGACCCTCTCCACCACGACCCCGTACACGTACGGCGGTTAGAGGCCCGGGAGGCTCGGGCGCCGCACGGACGCCAAGCCGTCCCGGGGCCGCCGGCTCCACGTCACCACCGGCACGGACCGCCGGGGTCCCGTCACCGTCGGGGGCGTCCGCCCGCAGGACTCGCCCAGCACGGGCCCGGCGCTCCACGTGACGGTCCGGCGCGACGCGGCGGGCTCCTCGTGACTCCGGTGCCTCAGGCGGTCGTCCAGTGCGCGGGGCGCTCGAAACCCTCCGGGAGGCGGGTCTCGGCGTTCCCGCGCGCCGCGTTCAGCTGGGGCTGCGTCAGGAAGAGCGCGTCCGTCAGGTCGGCGCCCGACAGATCGGTGTCCCGCAGGTCCGCGCCGATCAGGTCCGTGAGGCTCAGGTCGGCGCCCGTCAGGTCGGCGGCGATCAGGAGCGCCCCGCGCAGGTCGGTGCCCCGCAGCCGCGCCCCGCGCAGCCGCTTCCCGATCAGGTCCGCCCCGCGCCGGCTCTTCGGCCTCCCGCCGGCCGCCGCGCGGACCAGCTCGCTCGTCCGCAGCAGCAGCCCGTTCACGTCGGCGCGCACCTCGGGCACCCTCAGCTGCTCCAGCGCGTCCACGGAGCCTCCGGTGAGCTCCTCGATCCGGGCGAGAGCGGTCCGCAGCTCCCCGTGGACGGGCCGGGCCGCCGGGCGGGCCAGCGCCTCGGTGAGGTAGCGCAGCAGCTCGTGGAGCTGGCGCATCACGTAGAACACGTCGTACATCCGGCTCGCCGTCTCCGGCGCCTCGCGCCACGACACCCCGCCGAACGTCACCTGGGAGACCTGCTGGCCGGCGCCGAAGCAGTCGTACACCGTGCAGCCCTGGAAGCCGCTCGTCCGCAGCCGGGTGTGGATGCCGCAGCGGAAGTCGTCCTGGAGGTTGCTGCAGGGCTCGCCGGGCGCCTTGTCCACGGCGAAGTCGGCCGACTTCGCGAAGGGCAGCGCCACACAGCACAGACCGAAGCAGTTGGCGCAGTCGCCGCGCAGGGCGTCGGCGGCGGGGGTCTCGGTCACGGTGGACACGGTTCCTCAGCTGGTCGGGGACGGTCCGTCCACCGTATCGCGCGGGCCGCGAAACCGTTTGCGAAGATCATCCGGGGTCGGTGAGGATCGGCGCATGCCGACCTTCACGACGTACGACGGAACCGTGCTCAGCTACCGGATCGAGGGGGAGGGCGAGCCGCTGGTCTGCCTGGCGGGCGGGCCGATGCGCGACGCCTCCTACCTCGGTGACCTCGGCGGACTCGCCGCCCACCGGTCCCTGGTCCTGCTCGACGCCCGCGGCACCGGGGCGAGCGCCGAGCCCGCCGACCCCGGCACCTACCGCTGCGACCGGCAGGTCGGCGACGTCGAGGCGCTCCGCGCCCACCTGGGCCTGGAGCGGATCGACCTCCTCGGCCATTCGGCGGCCGGGAACCTCGCCACCCTGTACGCCGCCGCGCATCCCGGGCGGATCCGCTCCCTCGTGCTCGTCACCTCGGCGGCCCGCGCGCTCGGCGTCGTCACCACCGACGAGGAGTGGGACGAGGCCGCCGAGGTCTTCGCCGACCGCTCCTGGTACCCGCAGGCACGGGCCGCGCTCGACGCGATCGGACCGGACACGCCGCTGCCGCGCGTCTGGGAGGCCGTAGCGCCCTTCGCGTACGGCCGCTGGGACGAGGCCGCCCGGGAACACGCGGCGGGCACGGTGGGACAGACGCGCTGGGAGGCCGTCTCCGCCTACCACGGCGAGGGGGCGTACGACCCGGAGGCGACCCGGCGCGCGCTCACCGCGCTCACGGCCCCGGTGCTGGTCCTGGCGGGGGAGTACGACGCGGGCCCCACCCCGGCGAAGGCGGCCGAGGCCGCATCCCGCTTCCCGCGGGCCGAGCTGGTCGTCCTGCCGGGCGCCGGTCACTTCCCCTGGGTGGACGACCCGGACGCCTTCGTCCGCCCGGTCGTCGCGTTCCTCGATCCGGAGGTCCGTACGGTCACCGTCGACGGCGTACGTCTCGCCTACCGGGTACGGGGATCCGAGGACGCCCCGCCGGTCGTCCTGGTCCACGGGCGCGGCGAGTCCGGCACCACCTGGACGCGGATCGCGGCGGAGCTCGCCGCCGACCACCGGGTCTACGCGGTCGACCTGCGCGGTCACGGACTGAGCGACCGGCCAGGCCGCTACGGCTTCGACGTCTTCCGCGACGAGCTCGGCGGCTTCCTCAGGGCCCTCGGCCTCACCGGTGCCACCGTCGTCGCCCACTCGATGGGCGCCGCCGCCGCGTACCTGCTCGCCCGGAGCGAACCGGAACTCGTCGGCCGGCTCGTCCTGGAGGAGCCCCCGGTCTTCTTCCCGCTCGACCCGCCGCGTCCCCCGGCGGTGCGCCCCGAGGGCCCCCTCGCCTTCGACTGGGAGATCGTCCCCTCCACCGACGCCCAGCTGAACGCGCCCGACCCCGCCTGGCGCGAGGACGTTCCGGAGATCAAGGCCCCCACCCTCGTCCTGGCGGGCGGCCCGACGAGCCATGTCTCCCAGGACCGCCTGAGCTGGCTGGCGGACCGCCTCCCCGACGCCCGCCTCGTCCCGATCGAGGCGGGACACCTCCTCCACACGAACCGGCCGGACGAGTTCCTCGCCGCGATCAGGGAGTTCGGCCTCCGGGCCCCCTAGCGCGCCTGTCCTCCGGCGTGGGCCGGGCGTGAGCCGAGGGACCGGCCCTACCCGTCCGACCCCGGTCCGCCGTCCGCGCCCCGGCCGGCCTCCGCCGCCGGATCCGCCGTGTCCGCGTCGACCGCCACCGAGCGGGCCCAGCGGTAGTCCGCCTTGCCGCTGGGGGAGCGCTGGATGCGGTCGGCGAGGACCAGCTGACGGGGCACCTTGTATCCGGCGAGACGGGGCCGGCAGTGGGCCTGGACCGACTCCAGGTCCAGCGGCGGGGCGTCCGCGCGGAGCTGCACGACCGCCGCGACGTGGTTGCCCCAGCGGGCGTCGGGCACTCCGGCGACCAGCGCGTCGTACACGTCGGGGTGGGACTTGAGGGCCTGCTCCACCTCCTCCGGGTAGACCTTCTCGCCGCCCGTGTTGATGCACTGGGAGCCGCGCCCGAGGACGGTGACCACCCCGCTCTCGTCCACGGTCGCCATGTCGCCGAGGAGCACCCAGCGCACCCCGTCCCGCTCGAAGAAGGTCTCGGCGGTCTTCGCCGGGTCGTTGTAGTAGCCGAGCGGCACGTGGCCGCGCTGGGCGAGCCGTCCGATGTCGCCGGGGGCGACGGGGACGCGGGTCGCGGGGTCCACGACCTGGGTGCGTTCGTTGACGTGCAGCCGGAAGCCCTTGGCGGGGCCGGAGTCGTCGGTGGCGCGGCCGTTGGAACCGGACTCGGTGGAGCCGAAGTTGTTGAGGAGCAGGACGTTCGGCATCAGCTCCTGGAGCTGGGCCCGTACGGTGTCGGACATGATCGCCCCGGACGAGGACAGGCTGAACAGGGCAGAGAGGTCCGTGCCCTTCAGCGGCCCGCGCAGGGCGTCGACGAGCGGCCGCAGCATCGCGTCCCCGACCAGGGAGATGCTGGACACCTTCTCCTTCTCCAGGGTGCGCAGGACCTCCTCCGGCACGTACTTGCGGTGCAGGACGACCCGCTGCCCGTAGTTGAAGGCGATGAACGCGGTCAGCGTGGAGGTGCCGTGCATGAGCGGCGGCGCGGGGAAGAAGGTGATGCCGGCGCCGCCGGCCGCGACCCGCTCGGCCAGCTCCTCGGGGCGCTTCACCGCCTCGCCCGAGGGGTCCCCGCCGAACAGCCCGGCGAAGAACAGGTCCTCCTGGCGCCACAGGACCCCCTTGGGCATCCCGGTCGTCCCACCGGTGTAGATGATGAAGAGGTCGTCGGCCGAGCGGGGGCCGAAGCCCCGTTCCGGCGATCCGGCCGCCTCCGCCTCGGTGAACGGCACGGAGTCGAGCCCGGCTGCTTCCTCGGGCGGGGTCCCCACCCGCACGAGGTGCCGCAGCTTCTCCGTCTGCGGCAGCGCCGCCGCGACCCGGTCGGTGAACTCGGCGTCGAAGACGAGTGCGGCCAGGTCGGCGTCCCGGTAGAGGTAGACGAGCTCCTCCTCCACGTACCGGTAGTTCACGTTGACCGGCACGATCCGCGCCTTGAGGCAGGCGAGGACGGTCTGCAGGTACTCGACGCCGTTGTAGAGGTGGAGTCCGAGGTGCTCACCGGCCCGGATGCCCGCGTCGGTGAGGTGGTGGGCGATCCGGTTGGCGGCGGAGTCGAGTTCGGCGTAGGTGAGCCGGCGCTCCTCGCCCGTCCCCGGATGGTCGACGTACACCAGCGCCTCGCGGTCGGGGACCGCGTCGACGACCGATTCGAACAGGTCGGCAAGGTTGTACTCCACCGTTCCTCCTGACCCCGGCTCGCTCTGACTCGTACGCGTGCGCACTGACTCGGCGGTCATTAGAGCGCCGACCGGCGACGGGGGGAAGGGGGTGCGCAGAAGAATCTGACTGGGTGTCAGAAAACTATTGAACTGGACCCCCGGCTCCTGCAACCTGTTCCAGAACTGGAGACGGGAGACCCCCATGGGTGGCACCGAACACCTCGGCGTACGGCGCGAAGGCGCCACGCTCGTACTCACCTTGAACCGGCCCGAGGCCAAGAACGCCCTCTCGCTGCCGATGCTCGTCGGCCTCTACGACGGCTGGCTGGAGGCCGACGCCGACGACGGCATCCGCTCCGTCGTCCTCACCGGCGCGGGCGGCACCTTCTGCGCCGGCATGGACCTCAAGGCCCTCGCCGGGAAGGGAATGGAGGGCGAGCGGTACCGGGACCGGCTCAAGGCCGACCCCGACCTGCACTGGAAGGCGATGCTGCGCCACCACCGGCCCCGCAAACCCGTCATCGCCGCCGTCGAGGGGTACTGCGTCGCGGGCGGCACCGAGATCCTCCAGGGCACCGACATCCGGGTCGCGGCCGCCTCCGCCACCTTCGGTCTCTTCGAGGTCAGGCGCGGCCTCTTCCCCATCGGCGGCTCCACCGTCCGGCTGCCCCGCCAGATCGCCCGCACCCACGCCCTCGAAATGCTCCTCACGGGCCGCCCGTACACGGCGGAGGAGGCCGCCCGCATCGGCCTCGTCGGACGGGTCGTCCCCGACGGCACGGCGCTGGACGCCGCCCTCGACCTCGCCGAACGGGTCAACGCCTGCGGTCCGCTCGCCGTCGAGGCCGTCAAGGCCTCCGTCTACGAGACCGCCGAGATGACCGAGACCGAGGGACTGGCCGCCGAACTCAAGCGCGGATGGCCGATCTTCGACACGGCGGACGCGAAGGAGGGGGCGCGGGCGTTCGCGGAGAAGCGGGCGGCGGTCTACCGCCGGGAGTGAGGCCGTCCCGACGCCGGGGCCACGCCCCCGGACCCCCGCGCCCCGAACGCCGGCGGGGCCGCACCGCGGCGCCGCCGTACAAGGCCCCGCACGGCGGCCCCACCGTACGCCCACCCCACCGCCACCAAGGAGCCCGCACATGACCGTCACCCCACCGCCGGAGACCCTCCGCGCCCCCCTCGTCGTGGAGTTCCCCTTCACCCGCTCCCTCGGCCCCGTCCAGTCCGCCTTCCTCACCGGACTGCGCGAAAGGACCGTCCTCGGGGTGCGCACCGAGGCCGGCCAGGTGCTCGTCCCGCCCGTCGAGTACGACCCCGCCACCGCCGCCGAACTCCGCGACCTCGTCGAGGTCGCCGCCACCGGCACCGTCACCACCTGGGCCTGGAACCCCGAGCCCCGCCGGGACCAGCCCCTCGCCACCCCCTTCGCGTGGGTCCTCGTCCGCCTCGACGGAGCCGACACCGCCCTCCTGCACGCCCTCGACGCACCCGGCCCCGAAGCCGTCCGCACCGGCCTCCGGGTCCGCGTCCGCTGGGCCGCCGAACGCTCCGGCGCGATCACTGACATCGCCTGCTTCGAGCCGTACGACAGCGACCCCGGAGCCGGACCGCGGCCCCACGACGGCCTGTTCGCCGACCCCGTCACCGGCATCGTCGCGCCCGCGCGCCTCGACTACACGTACAGCCCCGGCCGCGCCCAGACCCGCTATCTGCACGCGCTCGCCGAGCGCCGGACCGTCGGCGAGCGCTGCCCCTCCTGCGCCAAGGTGTACGTGCCACCCCGGGGCGCCTGCCCCACCTGCGGCGTCGCCACCACCGACCAGGTCGAGGTCGGCCCGGCGGGCACCGTCACCACCTTCTGCATCGTCAACATCAAGGCGAAGAACGCCGACATCGAGGTGCCGTACGTCTACGCCCACATCGCCCTCGACGGCGCCGGGCTCGCCCTCCACGGCCGCATCGCCGGCATCCCCTACGACCAGGTCCGGATGGGCCTGCGCGTCGAACCCGTGTGGAGCGAGGACGGCCGCTACCCCGACCACTACCGGCCCACCGGCGAGCCCGACGCCGACTACGACACCTACAAGGAGCTGCTGTGAGGCCGGACCGAGAGGTGGCGATCGTCGCCTTCGCCCAGACCGACCACCGCCGACGCACCGACGACCTCTCCGAGGTGGAGATGGTCATGCCCGTCCTGCACGACGTCCTCCGCCGGACCGGCCTGAAGACCTCCGACATCGACTTCACCTGCTCCGGCTCCTCCGACTACCTCGCCGGACGCGCCTTCTCCTTCACCATGGCCCTCGACGGCGTCGGCGCCTGGCCCCCCATCTCCGAGTCGCACGTCGAGATGGACGGCGCCTGGGCGCTCTACGAGGCCTGGGTGAAGCTCCTCACCGGCGAGGCCGACACCGCCCTCGTCTACTCCTACGGCAAGGCCTCGCCCGGCTCCGTCCGCGACGTCCTCACCCGCCAGCTCGACCCGTACTACCTCGCCCCGCTCTGGCCCGACTCCGTCGCCCTCGCCGCCCTCCAGGCGCAGGCGCTCGTCGACGCCGGAGACACCGACGAACCCGCCCTCGCCGCGATCGCCGCCCGCAGCCGGCGGGACGCCACGGACAACCCCCACGCCCAACTGCCCGGCGCCCGCCCCCAGGGCGACTACGTCGTCCGGCCGCTGCGCACCGGCGACTGCCCGCCCATCGGCGACGGGGCCGCCGCCGTCATCCTCGCCGCCGGGGACCGGGCCCGCGAACTCTGCGCCCGACCCGCCTGGATCCGGGGCATGGACCACCGCGTCGAGGCCCACTCCCTCGGGGTCCGCGACCTCACCGACTCGCCCTCCACCCGCCTCGCCGCCGAACGCGCCGGAGCCTTCGAGCGGCCCGTCGACACCGCCGAGCTCCACGCCCCCTTCACCTCCCAGGAGGTCGTGCTCGCCAAGGCCCTCGACCTCGACGACAGGGTGAGGGTCAACCCGTCCGGCGGAGCCCTCGCCGCCAACCCCGTCATGGCCGCCGGCCTGATCCGGCTCGGCGAGGCCGCCGCCCGCATCCACCGGGGCGACTCCGACCGCGCCCTCGCCCACGCCACCTCGGGCCCCTGCCTGCAGCAGAACCTGGTCGCCGTCCTGGAAGGGGACTCCCGTGCCTAAAGAGCCAGTAGCCGTCGTCGGCATAGGGCAGACCAAGCACGTCGCCGCCCGCGGCGACGTCTCCCTCGCCGGACTCGTCCGCGAGGCCGCCGTCCGCGCCCTCGCGGACGCGGAGCTGACCTGGGCGGACATCGACGCCGTGGTCATCGGCAAGGCCCCCGACTTCTTCGAGGGGGTGATGATGCCGGAGCTGTACCTCGCCGACGCGCTCGGCGCCGTCGGCAAGCCCATGCTCCGGGTGCACACGGCCGGTTCGGTCGGCGGCTCCACCGCCCTCGTCGCCGCCAACCTGGTCGCCGCCCGCGTCCACCGGACCGTCCTCACCCTCGCCTTCGAGAAGCAGTCCGAGTCCAACGCCATGTGGGGCCTCTCGCTGCCCGTGCCCTTCCAGCAGCCCCTGCTCGCCGGCGCCGGAGGCTTCTTCGCCCCGCACGTGCGGGCCTACATGCGCCGCACCGGCGCCCCCGACACGACCGGCTCCCTCGTCGCGTACAAGGACCGGCGCAACGCCCTGAAGAACCCCTACGCCCATCTCCACGAGCACGACCTCACCCTGGAGAAGGTGCAGTCCTCGCCGATGCTCTGGGACCCCATCCGCTACTCCGAGACGTGCCCCTCCTCGGACGGCGCCTGCGCGATGGTCCTCACCGACCGCACCGGCGCGGCCCGTTCGCCCCGGCCCCCGGCCTGGGTGCACGGCGGGGCGATGCGCAGCGAACCCACCCTCTTCGCCGGCAAGGACTTCGTCTCGCCCCAGGCCGGCCGGGACTGCGCCGCCGACGTCTACCGGCAGGCCGGCATCACCGACCCCCGCCGGGAGATCGACGCCGTCGAGATGTACGTGCCGTTCTCCTGGTACGAGCCGATGTGGCTGGAGAACCTGGGCTTCGCCGAGGAGGGCGAGGGCTGGAAGCTCACCGAGGCGGGGGTGACCGAGCTCGACGGGGACCTGCCCGTGAACCCCTCCGGCGGAGTGCTCTCCACCAACCCCATCGGAGCCTCCGGGATGATCCGCTTCGCCGAGGCCGCCCTCCAGGTCCGCGGGGAGGCCGGCGAGCACCAGGTCGACGGCGCGCACCGGGCCCTCGGCCACGCCTACGGGGGCGGCGCCCAGTTCTTCGCCATGTGGCTCGTCGGAGACACCCCGCCCACCGGCTGACCGGCCACCGCGTGCGGCGCATACCCTGGCGCCCATGAACGCGGAACGTGATCTGACCAGGCTCCTCACCGGCATGCGGCCGGAGCTCGACCCCGGCCGCTACGTCTTCACCACGGTGGACGGCCCCGCCCCGGACGGGGTCGCCCCGGTGGTCACCGTCGCCGAATCCGAGGGGCTCACCCTCGTCGTGCGCCAGGAGGAGGCGGACGCCGCAGCCCTCCCGTACGACTACGTGGCGGGCCGGATCACGCTGCGGGTGCACTCCGCGCTCGACGCGGTCGGGCTGACGGCCGCCGTGGCAGGGGCGCTCGCCGACGCGGGTCTGAGCTGCAATGTGGTGGCCGGATTCCACCACGACCACCTCTTCGTGGAGCACGCGCGCGCGGAGGAGGCGCTGGCCGTCCTGGAGCGGCTCGCGGAGAGCTGACGGCGCCCCGCGCCGCGCCGCGCGGAGTGGCGGGGCCGCCCTCCGCGACCGGTCGGGCGCTCCGGGTGACCGCCGAGGTCTGCCGCCCGCGGGCCGCGCGAAGCTCCCGCCGACCGGCGCGTGCGGCCCCTCGTCGGCCCGGACGCGCTCACCGCGCGTGAGCGTGCCGCCGCCGGGCTCACCGTCCGAGACCAGAAGGCCTCCGCCGCCCTCGACGTCGACACGGCCGCCGTCGGCCGGCTCCCGGCGGCCCTCCACGAACGGCTCACGATCGATCGCGGGGGCCTCGCCCAGGGTCTCGGGAACGCCGGACGGGAGCCCCGGGAGCCCGTCGGGCGAGGCCGGCCTCCCGGAGCCGCCCGGCGCGTCGCATCGCGCGCCGGGGCACGTACCATGGCCGTATGTCCTTCCTCCGCCGCCGTAGCGCCGCCACTCCCGCGGGCCCGGACTTCGACGTCCTGGCCATGGATCCGGGGGACTGGCCCGGCAACCTCGGCGCCGGTCTGCTGCCCGCCCCCGACGGTTCCTGCCAGGGCGTCTTCCTCCGGTACGACCTGTTCGGCGGCCGCGGCCCCGCGATGATCATCGGCAACCTGCCGGAGGGCTCGCCGGCGCGCGAGCTCGCCGACACCCAGATCCCCTTCGAGGTGGCGCAGCTCCTGGCCGCCCTGGAGAACGACGAGCCGGTCGAGGTCCTCGACACCGAGGACGTCCCGGTGATGCAGGGCGACAACCTCCTCATCGTCCGCCGCCTCAAGCTCTCCGAGAGCCGCATCTCCTGCGTCCAGTTCGACCGCAGCGACAACGTCCTCGTGACGATCGCCAGTTGGGACCGGCCGATCACCGACGACCTCTACGCGCTGCTCAAGCCGCTGCCCGCCGAGCTGTTCCAGCAGGGCTGACGGGGGAGCGGGGGCCGATGAGCGCGCGCGTCGACAGCTGGATCTGGGCGGTCCGCCTGACCAAGACCCGTGCCCAGGCCGCCGCGGCCTGCCGGGCCGGACACGTCAAGGTCAACGGCGAACGGGCCAAGCCCGCCCAGCCCGTGAAGCCCGGTGACGAGGTCCGGCTCTTCCACGGCGGACGGGAGCGGATCGTCGAGGTCAAGGTGCTCCACGCCAAGCGGATCGGCCCGCCGGTCGCCGCCGAGGCGTTCGTGGACAACAGCCCGCCCCCGCCGCCGCGCGAACAGGTCGCCGTGGCCGCGGTCCGCGACCGGGGCGCCGGGCGACCGACCAAGCGGGACCGCCGCGAGCTCGACGGGCTGCGCGGCCGCCGCGCCTGACACGAACCGGTACGAGGCCGCCCCCGGAGAATCCCGGAGGCGGCCTCCCTCGTGTCTCGGCGCACGGTCCGCGTCTCAGCGCGCGGTGGAGCCGATCAGCGCGGCCACCCGCGCGGCCGAGGTGCCGATGCCGGTGGGACCGCTCCGCAGCAGGGTGGTGCCGGCTCCCGAGTGCACGTCCTCGGCCCGGTAACGTCGCACGCTCCGGTGCCAGTTGAGGATCCCGGCGAGCCAGTCCTCCAGCTCCCGCAGATACGCCTCGAAGGCCGCCCTGCCCTCCGCGTCGAGCCCGAAGTCCGCGTAGAGCAGAGGCACTTCGTGCTTCTTGACGTGCTCGAACTGGCGCAGCCGGCCCCGCATCAGGTCGTCGACCATCGCGACCGCCGTCGGGTAGTCGCAGTCGAAGAACTTCTGCAGCACCAGGACGCCGTTGTGCACCTCGCCCTCGACCTCGATCTCCTTCTGGTAGGAGAAGAGGTCGTTGAGGAGCGTCGCGTAGTCCATGACCGAGCGCTCCAGGGAGCGCACCGTGCCCGTGAGGTAGAGCGCGGCCGGCAGCGCCTCGGAGTGCCGCAGCCGGCAGAGCAGGGTGGTCATCTCCGAACCGAAGGTGGAGCGGCGCATCTCGATGTAGTCGACCGGGTCGGGCACCCGGTGCTGGGCCTGGTTGTGCAGCTCCCAGAGCCAGCTGTCCAGCATGAGGTCGAGCGCGGTCCGCAGCTGCGCGCGGGCGTCCGGCGCCATCGGGCCCGCCGTCCGTGCCCAGAGGTCGGCGAGCGAGCGCTCCATCGGATTGACGGCGAGCCCCGCCCCGAGGGCCGGATCCTCCAGCGGCATGCAGGACTTGAACCGCTCGGTCTGCCGCTTAGCACCCCCGAGGTCGCGCGGCCGGCCGAAGACCGCCGGGTAGTAGTCGTCCCCGTACGTCCCCCAGGTGAGCCACTCGGAGCTGAGCTCCAGCTCCTCCAGGGTGGCGTCGGGGTCGAGCCCCGCCGCGCAGAGCGCGAGGTCGAAGCCGTCCATCAGCGGCCGGTCCCAGATGTCGTCCAGGAGGCCCATCCGCTCGGCCCAGTCCTCGGAGAGCCGCTTCGCCTCCTGGTGGTGGGGGCTGAGGGTGAGCGGGTACGGCAGGTCGAACTCCGGCAGCAGCGAGGGGCCGACGTGCTGGTGCGGCACGTGGGTGAGCGTCCGCAGCCGGGAGGTGGCCGACCGCCCGAACAGGTTCCGGATGTCGAGGGCGGAGGTGCCGATGATCCCGTCCAGGTGCGTGGGGCCGCCGACCATGCCCTCGTTCATGTACCGGCTGGAGCGCATGTGCCACTCGTGACCGCCGGACTGCCAGTCCTGGAGCCCCTTGGCGTACGCCGCCACGGCCGCGCACTCCTCGGGCGTGAGACCCTTCTCGGCGGCGAGCAGCGGCACTTCGGTGAGGGCCGTGTTCTCGAACTGGTGGAGTCGTGAGGTCAGCAGGTCGTTGACGGCGTTCGCCGCCTCCTGCGTCGTGCAGCCGAGGAACCGCTCCAGGACGAGCACGCCGTTGCTGTTCTCGCCCTCGTCCTCCACCTCGCGCTGGTACGAGAAGAGGTCGTTGCGCAGGTGGACGGCGTCGGAGAAGGCGTCCCTGAGCACCCGCAGGGGCCGGGAGTGGGCCACCCGGTCCGGGACCTCGGCCCCCGCCGCGTACTCGACGAGCCCCGCCGACCAGGGCGCCCCGCCCACCTTGCGGCGCATCTCGATGTACTCGACGGGGTTGGCGACGCGCCCCTCGTTGATGTTGTCGAGCTCCCAGAGCGACTCGTTGAGCAGGTGCTCCGTCGCCTCCGCGAACCGCACCCGCCAGCCCTCGGACATCGAGGGAACGGTTCGTCGCCAGAGGTCGGCGAGACCCGCCTCGACGGGGTTGGTCGGCTCGGGCATCCCCGTCGCGGGGTCCGCCGGCATGAACAGCGGCAGCCGGTCCAGGTACACCTTGCCGCCCGCCCGGTCCTGGGTCCGCTTGAAGATCTCCAGGAAGTGGTCGTCGAAGAAGAAGACCCAGGTGTACCAGTCCGTGACGAGGTTCAGGGACTCCTCGTCGCAGTCGGGATGCGTGTACGCGCAGAGCAGCGCGTAGTCGTGGGAGTCGAGGTCGTGCTGCTCCCAGACCCCCGAGCCCTCCAGCATCCCCATCTCCCGCGCCCAGTCCCGGGTGTGCGTGCGGGCGGCCTCCACATGGGGGTTGAGCCGTGCCGGATACGGAACATAGAAATCCGGCATAACGAAGGGCTGAGGCATGTGCTGGGGGGCCTTCCGGTGAGCGAGGTCGTTGTCGGGCCCACCTTTACCCGTCGCCCGTACGGCGCACGCGATCTTCCGAATAGTCCTATGAACGCCGACGGGGTGGTGCCGGACAGCCCGCCCGGCACCACCCCGCACCTTTCGGCCAGACCTCCGTCAGGCCCGGGAAACCCGCACGTCAGACGCCTTGACGAAGGCCACCCGATGGCCGAACTGAATCTGGTAGTACTCCTCCTGACCACGCACCACCTGGTGCCCACTGCTGTCGAACACCGGCGCGAAGTAGTACTCGCCCGGGGTCCGGTCGCCCACCACGTACCGCTGCCCCGCGAGCAGCCGGTACGGCAGCGGCGACACCGCCTGCACCGGCACCCCCGCCGGATACGCCGAGGCCTCCGGGTAGGCCCGCCCGTACACCGGCACCGACGCGAGCCCCTCGCGGGGCTCCAGGACGAGACCCCGGACGTTCACGGCCGTCGGCTCCTTCCGCGGATTGTGGAACCACGCCTTCTGCCCGAGGTACCAGATCGCCGTCCACTCGCCCCGGCGCTCCGCCACCGCGTAGCTCTGCCCCGTGGAGGCCCGCGCCCCGGTGTCGTTGACCCCGGTGGTCGACGCCTCCCCGCCCGGCCGCAGACCGATGTCCGTCACCAGGGGCGCGTCCGGGTCCGGCCCGGTGTGCAGGCGCACCGCCCCGCTCCCGTGCGGCGCGCACGCCACCCCCGCCGTCACACACCCCGTGTAGACCGGCCGGTGGTCGCCGTAGTCGGGCCGGATCGTGACCACTCCGGCCGCCGGACCGGCGCTCGGCGTGATCGGACGGCCGAGCAGCCGGAAGTAGTGCGCCCAGTCCCAGTACGGCCCCGGGTCGGTGTGCATGCCCCTGATCGTGGACGTCACCGTGCCGGGCACGTTGTCGTGGCCCAGGACGTGCTGCCGGTCGAGCGGGATGTCGAACCGGGCGGCGAGGTACCGGACCAGCCGCGCCGACGTCCGGTACATCGCCTCCGTGTACCAGGAGTCGGGCGCCGTCAGGAAGCCCTCGTGCTCCAGACCCACCGACTTGGCGTTCACGAACCAGTTGCCCGCGTGCCAGCCGACGTCCTTGAGCGCCAGGTGCTGGGCGATGTGCCCGTCGGAGGAGCGCAGCGAGTACTGCCAGGACACGTACGTCGGGTCCCGCACCAGGTCCAGGGTGGTGTCCCAGACCGCCTCGGTGTCATGGATCACGATGTAGTCGATCGACTGGGCGGAGGGCCGGTCCGCCTTGTCGTGGTTGCCGTAGTCGCCGTCGCCGAACTCCTCGTACGGCGCGGGGATCCACTCGCAGGCCACCGTGCGCGGACACTCCACGGGCCCGGACCCGGGCCGGCGCAGCCCGAGGCCGGCCAGCTGCTCCGTGGCGGGCGCGACCGCCGGCGCGGCCCGGAGCGTCACCACCTGTCCGCTGTCCGTCGTCCGGGACTCCCCGGTCCGGATCACGTCGAACACGTCGTTCGCGTACGTCGTCGCCGTGGCCGAGTCGTCCGCGCCCGAGTAGCGCGCCACCGCCCCGAACCACGCGGCCGGGTCCGCGCTCGCCGGAAGCCCGGCCTCCCGCTGCGCCGCGGCGAGCAGCGCCGCCCCGCCCTCGATGTTCGCCGCCGGGTCGGTCCGCAGCTCCTCGCCCGGAATCCCGGACAGCGCGGACGCCCGCTCCAGGGTGCGCAGTCGCGCGGGCAGCGAACCCGCGGCCGGGACCGGTGCGTGGCCGCCCGGGCGCACGGCCCGGGAGGAGTCGCCGCGCGCGTCCTCCGTGTCCTCCGAATGGTGCGGGACGGCCTCGGTCAGCGCCGTCACCGCGTCCGTCAGGTGCATCGGCCCGTAGCCCCCGGTCACGCTCGGCGCACCGCCGTGCGAGTCCCAGCGCGACTGGAGGTACGAGACGGCGAGCAGCACGCTCTCGGGTACGCCGTGGCGTGCGGCGGCCCGCGCGAAGTCGCCCTGGAGCGAGCCGGACGCGGGCACACCGGCACCGGCCGGCGGAGCGGCCGACAGCAGGGGCAGGAGCAGGGCGGCGGACGCGAGGGCGACCACCGTTCGTGGTCGACGACGTGAAGCCGTACGAGGCAAGGCAGCCTCCAGAGGCGGGGGTGACACCGGGGGTGCGGGACCGAACCCGTACAGGGGTATCGGCTCCCGGACGATCCGTCAATCACGCCTCAGAAAAGAGAAGTTCCCACGTCAGAGCGGGAAAGGAGGCCATCCGGCGGAGTTTCGCGGCGACGGGCCCCGGGCCTGGGGCGCGTCAGTGGAGTGGACCACTGGCCAGGCTCCGGGACGCGCGGCGGGGGCGTACACGCCAGTGCGCCGCGTCCCGGTGTGTCGGCACCGGGCGCACGGCGCACCCTCCCCCGTGTCGTCGGTCGGACCCGCCCGTTCAGCGCGTCCCGACCGCCGCGCGCACGGCCCGCCGTGCCATGGCGCAGTCGTCGTGCAGCCGCCTCAGAAGCAGCCGCTGTTCCTCACCGGGCGCGAGCGCCCCGGTGGGCACCGGCACGGAACCGGCCGGCGGAGCCTCCTTCATGGTGCGGTGCACCGCCGTCTCGTAGGTACGGATCTCCCGCGTCAGCACGATCATCAGGTTGACCAGGAAGGCGTCCCGGGAGGCCGGACCCGCCTGCTGGGCGAGCTGACTGATCTGCCGCCGGGCCAGCGGGGCGTCCGCGAGGACCGCCCACAGGGTCGCCAGGTCGTATCCGGGCAGGTACCACCCCGCGTGCTCCCAGTCGACCAGGACCGGTCCGGTGGGGGAGAGGAGGATGTTGGAGAGCAGGGCGTCACCGTGACAGAACTGCCCCATGCCCTGACGGCCACCCGCGTGCGCCAGACCGTGCAGCAGCTTCTGCAGGTCGTCACGGTCCCGGTCGGTGAAGAGACCGAGCTCGTGGTAGCGGGCGATCCGGGTGCCGTAGTCCAGCGGGGCGTCGAAGGTCCCGGTCGGCGGCCGCCAGGCGTTGAGCCGGGTGATCGCGCCGAGCGCGGCCCGGACGTCGGCCCGCGGCGGAGCCTCGACGGGGTGGCGCGAGAGCGCCGCGGCCCGCCCGGGCATCCGCTCGATCACCAGCGTGCAGTTCTCCGGGTCCGCCGCGATCAGCCGCGGCGCCCGCACCGGCGGACGGTGGCGGACGAAGGAGCGGTAGGAAGCTATCTCGTGCCGGAACCGCTCGACCCACGCGGGGGAATGGTCCAGTAAACACTTCGCGACCGCCGTGGTCCGCCCGGTCGTCCCGACGATCAGTACCGACCGGCCGCTGCGCCGCAGCACCTGCACCGGGTTGAACTCCGGGCAGATGCGGTGGACGGAGGCGATCGCCATCTTCAGCTGCGCCCCCTGGGGGCCTGACAGATCGATTCTCCCGCTGACCGTCTGGGTACCCGTGCCGGCCGCCCAGCGCCTCGGCCGTACGGCCTGGGGGGCGGGAGCGAGGTAGGGCCCGGCGCCGGCCGGGACGATGCGGTGCTGCGGCCGGGGCGGGGCGGACACGGAGGACGATGCTGTGTACATGGAGGTGACAGATCCCTTCGTGGTCCGACGAGTTGCGTGCGTCGCCCCGCCCGCCCCCCGGTCCGCACCCTGGGGAATGAGGGCCGGTCGGCGGGGCGGGGTGGCGCTTTCCTACCTGACACCCGGGCGCGGGTGGCGGAACATCGGGCGCACCCTGGCGAACCCTGGCGAATAGTCGCCAGCCCTATGACAGGGGGTTACTGTCAACTCAGCCGAGAACCTGGGGGCTTAGACGTGACCGGACAAACCAACACCCGCCTGGCAGACCTCTTCGGCCTGGCCGGCTGGTCCAAGGGCGAACTCGCGAGACTCGTCAACCGGCAGGCGGCGGCCATGGGCCACCCGCAGCTGGCGACCGACACCTCGCGGGTCCGGCGCTGGATCGACCGCGGTGAGACCCCGCGCGATCCCGTTCCCCGGGTGCTGGCAGCACTGTTCACCGAGCGACTCGGCCGTGTCGTGACCATCGAGGACCTCGGGTTCGTACGACACGGGCGCGCCGGAAAGCGGCAGGACGTCAGGAAGACGGAGAACCCTGACGGGCTGCCCTGGGCACCCGATCGTACGGCGGCGGTCCTCACCGAATTCACGGGAATGGACCTCATGCTCAACCGACGCGGCCTGGTGGGCGCGGGTGCCGCGCTTGCCGCCGGCTCCGTACTCAGCAACGCCATGCACGACTGGCTGCAGACCGACCCCGCACGCCAGTCCACCCCCCAGCGTGCCACCGATCCCCTCCACGCCGACCCCGCCGGGTTCGACCGCTACGAGGCCGCCCCCATCGGGTCGGAGGAGATCGAGGCACTGGAGCACTCGGTGGAGGTGTTCCGCGCCTGGGACGCCTCCCGGGGCGGCGGCCTCCAGCGCAAGGCGGTGGTGGGCCAGCTCAACGAGGTGGGCGGCATGCTCGCCTACCGCCACGCCGACCACCTCCAGCGGCGCCTGTGGGGCGTCGCCGCCAACCTGGCCGTCCTCGCGGGCTGGATGTCGCACGACGTCGGCCTCGAACCCACGGCCCAGAAGTACTTCGTGATCGCCGCCCACGCGGCCCGCGAGGGCGGCGACCGGCCCCGGGCCGGTGAGGCCCTGTCCCGCGCCGCACGCCAGATGGTGCACCTGGGCCGGCCCGACGACGCGCTCGACCTCATGAAGCTCGCCAAGGACGGCTCCGGCGAGCGGGTGCTGCCCCGGACCCGGGCCATGTTCCACACGATCGAGGCCTGGGCGCAGGCCTCGATGGGCCGCGGGCAGGCCATGCGCCGCACCCTCGGAGAGGCCGAGGACCTGTTCGTGTCCGACCGGCGCGACGAGCGGACGCCGAGCTGGATGCAGAACTTCGACGAGGCGGACATGCACGGCATGCAGGCCCTCGCCTACCGGACCCTCGCCGACCACGACCCCACCGCCGCGGTCCCCGCGCAGCGCCACGCCAAGCTGGCGATCGAACTGCGGCGCGGCGGCCACGACCGCTCGAAGCTCTTCGACCACATCTCGCTGGCCTCCGCCTGCTTCATCGCCGACGACCCGGAGCAGGCCGACCGGTACGCCAGGCTCGCCCTGATGTCGATGGGGGAGACCTCCTCCCACCGCACCTGGGACCGGCTGCGGGAGATGTACCGGCTCACCGGGCAGTACGCCGGCTACGCCAGGATCGAGCACCTGCGTGAGGAGATCGAGCAGGCCCTGCCGAGGTCGCCGGTCAACCGTCCGAGGACGGGACAGGCCTGAGGGGCCGACCGGCCCGTCGTCCGCCACGGCGACCACGACGGCGACGGCAGGAGCGGTGCGGGCACGTGGGCGCACCCGCCGAGGACGACACGGGCACGAGGGATCGACCGACCGAGCACGGGGCAGGCCCACGGGGCCGACCGACCGGGGACGGTCCGCTTCCGAGCGGCTCGGGCCGGACCGGCAGGCGTCAAGTGGCGCTCGGTGCGAGGTGGTTCAGTTCCCGACCCGGACCACCATCACGCAGGCGTCGTCCGCGCGCTGTTCCTCACCGAACTCCTCCACCACCGCACGCACACCGTCCTGGGCGTCCCTCGCGCCGGAGAGCCGGTGTCCCAGGGCGAGCAGTCGTCGCGTGCCCGTGTCGTCGTCCGCGCCGCTGCCCCGGGTCAGCCCGTCGGTGTGCAGCACGATCAGGTCGCCGGGGCGCAGCCGGGTCTCGGCCTCGTCGTACACGGCCCCGGTCGTCGCCCCCAGGAGGACACCCTCGGGGCGCCGGAGGGCGTGCCCCGTCCCGTCGCGGAACAGCAGCGGGGCGGGGTGGCCGGCCTGCGCCCAGGTCAGCGTCTGGGCGACCGGGTCGTAGCGGCAGCACATCGCACTGCCGAGCGCGGGCTGTACGGAGGTCTCCAGGAGCTGGTTGAGATGGCCCATGAGCGCGGCGGGCCGGATTCCGGCCACGGCCATGCCCCGCAGCGCGCCCAGGAGCATGGCCATCGAGGAGGTCGCGGCGACCCCGTGGCCCGTCAGGTCACCCACGGTGAGCAGCGCGTCCCCGTCGGGCAGGGCCAGCGCGTCGTACCAGTCGCCGCCGATCAGACCGGTGCTGGCGGCCGGGAGGTAGTGGGCGGCCACGTCGAGCGGGGCGGGGCCGCCGTGCGCGAAGCTGAGCGAGCCCCGCCACGGCGGGAGCACCGCCTCCTGGAGCTCCACGGCGACCCGTCGCTCGGTCTGCTCGATGTGGCGGCTGCGCTCCAGGGTGTCCCGGCTCTCGCGCACGGCCCGCTCGCTGCGCCGGAGTTCGCTGACGTCGCGGAGGACGGCCCACATCGAGGCGGTGCAGCCGTCGGCGTCGAGCACGGGCTCGCCGGTCATGTGCACCGTCCGCACACAGCCGTCGGTCCGCACGATCCGGAACTCGCCGTCGATCGGCTTCCCGTCGATCAGACAGTCCGTCACCATGCTCTGGAGGACGGACTGGTCCTCGGCGAAGACCATCGTGGGCATCTCGTCCAGCGACATGGGGCCGCTCTCGCGGGTACGTCCGAAGATCTGGTACAGCTCCTCGGACCAACTGACCTCGTCGGTCAGGAGGTTCCACTCGGCGCTGCCGACGCGGGCGAGCAGCGATCCGGTGCGCTGCGGGGCGGCCGCGCCGTACGCGGTGCCGGGGTCGGTCGGGAGGGCCGTGTCGACGACGGGGTCGGGCGCCGG
Source organism: Streptomyces sp. NPDC002057 (assembly GCF_040296665.1). Taxonomy (NCBI): domain Bacteria; kingdom Bacillati; phylum Actinomycetota; class Actinomycetes; order Kitasatosporales; family Streptomycetaceae; genus Streptomyces; species Streptomyces sp. NPDC002057. The sequence continues at coordinate 48,994 of NZ_JBEOXR010000025.1, read as the reverse complement.
CTCGACGGCGACCTCCTCCGGCGCGCCCGCCCGGAGCTGACCCAAGTGCGCTCCGAGATCGTCCAGTTGGTGGACCGCCAGGTCGCAGAGGGCGCGCTGCCAGCGCTGCTGCGGATCGTCGTCGTTCACCACGGCGTCCCGGCGCACGGCGGCGAGCTCGCCGCGCAGACGGCGGGTCTGTGAGATCAGCGCGTCCACCGCGCCCGGCTCCGGCTGCTGGGCGGGGCGGTCCGCGAACAGTGGGGACGGCATGTCGTACTCCGATACAGGCGCGGCACGGCCAGGCCAGGTGCGAAAGGGAGGCCCGCATACGACTGTTGCACAGCGGGGGACGGCCCGTAAGGGCTTTGGCAACACTCGATCCGGTGGTGCTTCCGGCATATGCCAAAGGCCCGGCGATTATCGGCCAGGCCGCGACGCGTTACGGTGCGGGGGTGGTGAACGACGACGGAATCGGCACGGTGGGCACGCGCACGGCGGTCACGGGCGGGGCGGGTACGAGCACGGGGACGGGCACGACGGACGAGGTACGGAGAGGCCCGGCGGGGGCCACCGCCACGGGCACCGCGTTCCTCCTCGCGGCCGCGCCCGCCGGACGCGGGCGTGCCATGGACGCCGCCTCCGTGCTGCCCGCCCTCGCCGCCGTGCCGCCCGGGGTCCTCACCGGCACCACCACCGCCACCGTGGTCGAACTCGCCGACCCGCTCGACCCGCAGACCGTCCTGACCCGGCTGCGCGCCGCCGCGGCGAGCCCCGGTCCCCTGGTCCTCTGCCTCGCGGGACAGCTCCATCTCGACCGCCGGCAGCAGCTGCCCCACCTCGCCCTCGCCCGCACCACCCCGGCGACGCTCCGCTACACGGCGCTGCCCTGGCACTGGCTCGCCGGCGAACTCGGCGTGCGGGCCCCCGGCACCACGACCGTCGTCGCGGACCTCGCCGCCGACGCGGCCGTGTGGGAACGCCTCGCCGCCGCGCCCGGCCCGCTGCACCTGGGGCCCGGACCGGTCCTCTACGGACGGATCTCCCCGGCCCCGCGCCGGGGAGAGCCCCTGGCCCCCGACTACCTGCGCTCCTGGGCCGAACTCTGGCGCTCCGGCGCCCGGCTCCCCCACCCCACGCTCCACGCCGAGTCCGCCGCCCACGCCGCCTCGGCCCTGCCCGGCTCGCTCTTCCTGGCGCCCGCGCCCGCTCCCGCGCGGACCCCGGAGCAGGACCCGCACCCGACGATCCTGGCCGCCGCCATGGCGGGCCGGCACGGAGAGGCGGCGGCGGTCGCCGCGGCCTGGGAGAGCGAGGCCCTGCGCCGCCACGGCCCCCGGTCCGGGGAGGCCGTCCACTGGACCGAGGTACGGGCCGATCTCGCCCGCCTCGCCGGGGACCCCGCCCGCAGCTGCGAACTGTGGCTCGCCGCCGCCGAGGCGCGGCTCGCCCTGCGTCAGCCGACGGACGACCCCGACGTCGAAGGGGCCGTGGACCGGGCCCACCACCAGTGGGGAGAGATCGGCGACCCCGCTCGGGCCCGCGCCCTCGGCCCCGCCCTGATCTCCCTGCGGGAACGGGTCCCCGGCCGCCGACCCGGGGCGCTGGCCGCCCTGCGCCGCCGCATGGCCGCCTGAACCCCGACCGCCGCACGTACCGCGCTCTCCCGAAAGGCCGCCGCGTGACCTCCCTCGCCGTCGCCCAGCGTTCGCTCGCCGACCCGTCCGTACGCCATCCGCTCTGGCCGCCGCTCACCCAGGGGTGCCCGGTCACCTCGACCGACGAGGTCGCCCACCCCCTCGACATCGACTACGCCTACGACGAGGTCCCCGCCGACCTGTTCACCCGCCCCGCCGCCCACGGCCTCGAACGGTGGGCCCCGCTGCTCCCGCCGCTCGCCGCCCCCGGCCTGGGCGAGGGCAACACCCCGCTGGTCCGACTCCCCGACGGCGTCTGGATCAAGGACGAGTCACGCAACCCGACCTGGAGCCACAAGGACCGGCTCAACCGCGTCGCCGTCAGCGCGGCGGTCGCCTCGGGCGCGCGCGGCATCGTCGTCTCCTCCTCCGGCAACCACGGCGCGGCGGCCGCCGCCTACGCGGCCCGCGCCGGGCTGCCCTGCGCCGTCTTCACCTCCCCGGACGCCCCGCCCGCCGTCGCCTCCCATCTGCGCGCCTACGGAGCGACGGTGCTGACCGTCCCGTACGCGTCGGTCAAGCCCCTTATGCGGCGCATCGTCGACGAGCTCGGCTTCCAGAGCGTCAGCAGCGTCACGGACACGGGTCACACCGGACACCCCTTCGGCCCCGAGGGCTACAAGACCCTGGCGTACGAGATCGCCCTCGATCTCGGGCGGGCTCCGGCCGCTGTGCACCTCCCCACCGGATACGGCGAGTTGCTCTTCGGGGTGGCCAAGGGGTTCCAGGAGCTCGCGCGGCTCGGGGTCACCGACTCCGTCCCCCGCGTGTACGCCGTCGAGCCCTCGGCGGCCGGCGCCCTCACCGAGGCGCTCCGCACCGGCGTGCCGGTCGCGCACGTCCCGGTGGGGCCGACCACCGCGTACGCCATCGACTGCGCGGTCAACAGCTATCGGGGTGTCCGCGCCGTCCGTGACACCGGAGGCGCGGCCCGCACGGTGACGGACCGGCACATGGCCTCCGCCGTCGCGGAGCTGGCCGCGCAGGGGCTCTGGTGCGAGACCTCCGCCGCCGCCGGACTCGCCGGACTGCGCGCGCACGGACCGCGCGAGGACGACGGCCCCGTGGTGTGCGTGGTCACCTCCAGCGGCTACAAGGACATCGGCACCGCGCGCGACACGTACGCACCGACGGCCCCGGACTGGCCGTCGATCCAGGCAGCCCTGACGGCCGCCGGGACGTGAGGGCCCGGGAACCCCCGAGGGGGCGCCGCGCCGATCAGGCCGTGCCCCGGGCGGGGAGGACGACCCGGATGCCGAACTCGTAGGTGCCGGTCGCCTCCGCGATGCCCGTGAAGAGCACGGCGAAGGTCTCCTGGCCCCGCGCCGTGGCGATGCCGCCCAGGTCGAGCACCGCGTCGTCGGACCAGCCGAGGTCGGTGACGAGACCGCGCACCACCTTCTTCGCCTCCGCGTCCTCGCCCGAGAGGAACACCGTGCCGGGACCCTCCAGGGAGTCCGGCGCGACCATCACGTTCCGGTCGACCGTGGCGAGCGTCTTCACCACCCGGGTCTCCGGGAAGGCCTGCTGGATCTCCTCGCCGAGGCTGACGACCGGATGCGAGAGCGTCCCGTCCTCCAGGAACCCCACCCCGACGTCCAGGAGGGTCTTCCCGGCGAGCGCCGGAGCCCCGATCGATTCGAGCACGGCGACCGAGACGGTACCCGGGGTGGCGTTCACCAGGACGTCGGCGTGCGCGGCCGCCGCGGCCGCGCCCACGATCCGTACACCCGCCGCGGCGAGTTCCCCCAGCTCCGAGAGGAGCTCCTCGTCGTCGGGCCGCCGCGACCCGACGACCACGTCATGACCGGACAGTGCCCACGCCGACGCGAGGGCCCGTCCCACATTTCCCGTACCGAGAATTCCGATTCGCATGGCCGTCATCCTGGCGTCCCCTGCCGGCGCGGCGCCTCGGCCAGGAGACCCCACCCATGTCGGTCTCTCGGCCTAGGGCCCGTCCGACCGATCCCGCCGGGGTCCCGGCCGCACCTCGGTCGCACGCACCGAACGCCCCGACCTGATCCGACGCCGATGGTCGGGACAGGCCCCAGGGCCGGGTGCCGCCGGACCGAGGCGGGGCTGAGATGATCGAAGGCATGACCACCGTTCCGCCCTCGGCCCCGAAGCCGGCCCCGACCCCGGCGCCGGGCCCGAAGCCGGCCGGCGCGGCGGCGCCCGCCCCGCACGCGACGCTCACCACCGACCGCCTGCTGCTGCGCCCGGTCCGCGCCGGCGACCTCCCGGCCATGACCCGGCTGTGGACCGACCCCGAGGTACGGCGCCACCTCGGCGGTCCCGTCACCGAGCCCGTCATCCGCATCCGGCGGCGGCGGATCGTCGGCGCGCCCGGTTTCCGTGCCGTGGTCCGGGCCGAGGACGACGTCGTGCTGGGGCTGGTCACCGTGGAGCCCGGCGCGCGCGAGGGCGAGACGGAGGTGTCGTACCAGTTCCTGCCCGAGCACTGGGGTCACGGCTACGCCCGCGAGGCCGTCGCCGCCGTCCTCGACGTCACGCTCCGCGACACGCCCAGCGTGGTCGCGGTGACCCAGCGGGCGAACGGTCGCTCCCGGCGGCTCCTCGAAGCGGTCGGCATGACCCATGCCGCCTCGTTCGTCGAGTACGACGCCCACCAGGTCCTCTACCGGCGTCGGCGCCGAGCCCCATGAACCCTTCCCTCAGCGGACCTTCTCGCCCGCCGCCAGCTTCGCCACCATGCGCTCCAGCCGCCCCGCCCGCCCCTTCGGCGTGCGGGCCTGCCAGAGCCGCATGATCACCAGGTACTGATCGGTCCTCCCCAGCCCCTCGTAGAAGGTCCGCGCCCGCTCGTCGGCCGCCAGCGCCGCCGCGAGATCGTCCGGCACGGTCGCCTCCGCCTGCGACGGGTACGCGGTCTCCCACCGGCCGTCCGCCCGCGCGGCCCGCACCTCGGCGAGCCCCGGGGCGCGCATCCGCCCCGCTGCCGTGAGCGCCTCGACCTTGCGGACGTTCACCTGGGACCAGAGGCTGCGCGCCCGCCTCGGCGTGTACTTCTGCAGGTAGTAGGTGTCGTCGCCGCCCTTGCGCTGCCCGTCGATCCAGCCGAAGCACAGCATGCAGTCGAGGATCTCGGGATTCGTCAGCGACGTGCCCCCCTTGTCCTTCTTGGCGATCCTCAGCCACACCCCGGGCGTGTCGGCGTGGTGGGTGTCCAGCCACGCCTCCAGCTCCGCGGTCTCCGTGACGGTCATCAGCTCGAGCCCGTCGTGCCGCTCCATCGCCGCTCCCCTGTCGTCGTCGTGCGGCCAGGATAGGGACAGCCCCCGGGAATCTCCCGCTCCGGCCTGCGACGATGCCGGAACCTACGTCAAGGAGCTCTGACCCATGTCCTTCCTGGTGATCGGCGAGTGCGTCGCCGACATCGTCCGTGCCCCGGTGGGCTCCGGCGTCGCCGACCGGGTCCACCCCGGTGGCAGTCCCGCCAACGTCGCCTACGGCCTGGGGCGGCTCGGCCGGGACGTCACCCTGCTCACCCAGCTCGCCGACGACCCCACCGGACGGCGGATCGAGGCCCATCTCCGGAGCGCGGGCGTACGGGTGGAGGTCGGGGGCGCCCCCGACCGCACCCCGTCGGCCGTCGTCGGCCTGGACGCGGAGGGCCGGGCCACGTACACCTTCGACATCGCCTGGAGCCTGACGGCCCCCGCGCCGGCCGGTCTCGCGCCCGACCATGTGCACATCGGGTCGATCGCCGCCGTCACCGCACCCGGCGCGGACACGGTCCTCGCCGAGACGAGACGGCTCAGGGACCGGGCCAGCGTCAGCTACGACCCCAACGTGCGGCCCGCGCTGATGGGGGAGCACGGCGCGGCCGTCGCCCGCGTCGAGCGCTGCGTCGCCCTCGCCGACCTCGTCAAGGCGAGCGACGAGGACCTCGCCTGGCTCCACCCCGGCGAGGACCCGCGCGCGGTCGCCGCCCGCTGGCTGGCCCTCGGCCCGGCCGTCGTCCTGGTCACCCGGGGTGCCCGGGGCTCGTTCGCCCTCACCCGGCGGGAGACGGTCGCCGTGGACGCGCCCCGGGTCGCCGTCGTGGACACGGTGGGCGCGGGGGACTCCTTCATGTCCGCCGTCCTGGACACCCTCGCCGGGCGGGGGCGGGAGGAACTCCGCGCGCTCGACGCCGCGTACCTCGCGGGGCTCCTGCGGAGGGCGGCCGCGGCCGCCGCCGTCACCGTCTCCCGGGCCGGCGCCCAGCCGCCCGACCGTTCCGAACTGGACGCGGCCGAAGCCGTGTTCGGCGTCAGATCCGGGCGTGCGTCGTGATGTCCGAGGCGAACTGCTCGACCAGCTCGGGGGTGACCGTCGGCCGGCACTCGCCGATGGCCGCCAGATAGTCGGCGGTGCTCGCCCCGGGCGCGGCGCCGTCACCGGCCCGGGCGCCGGGCGCGAGGAGATCCCGCTCGAAGGAGGCCTGGGCGGCGATCCGGGCCGCGTGCTCGATGTCGGCGGGGGTGAACAGGTCGCTCGCCACGACCAGTTCGTCGATGTCGACGTCCGTCCGGCCGTCGGTGTAGCGGGACCAGATCGCCGCTCGCGCCGCCTTGTCCGGCGTACCGATCGGGATGAGGTAGTCGAAACGCCCGGGCCGCAGGAACGCCGGGTCGAGGGAGCGGATGGAGTTGGTGGCACAGACGAGCAGCCGCTCATCCCGCTCCCGGAACCCCGGTATCAGCTTGAGGAGTTCGTTCGTCACCCCGTGCATGCCGCCGGGCTGCGCGGGCTCCGAGCGCACCGGGGCGATCTCCTCGACCTCGTCGATGAAGACGAGCACCCGCTCCAGCTCGGCGATCCGGGTGAACGCGGACCGCAGGGCCGCGGCGAGGTTCCCCTCGTCGGCGAGGCGGGAGGGCAGGATCTCCACGAAGGGCCAGCCGAGCCGCGAGGCGATCCCGCGGGCGAACGTGGTCTTGCCGGTGCCCGGCGGTCCGAACAGGCAGACCGCGCGCGGCGGTCGCACCCCGTGCCGGCCGGCCCGCTCCGGTTCGGCGAGCGGCAGCACCACCCGGCGCTCGATCAGGTCCTTCTCCCGCTCCATCCCGGCGACCTTGGCCCACAGGTCGCCGGGGAGCAGCCGCCCGCCCAGCTCGTCGAGGAGTCCGGCGGCCGGCCCGTGCAGCGGCTCCACCTTCTCGAAGTAGGCGACGGCGGGCTGACGTGTGTATCCGGCGTTGAGCAGCCCCTCGCCGAGGAGCTCCTCCTCCGGGAGGACGTACGCGATCCGCCCGACCCTGGCGGCCACGAGCCGTCGTTCCAGCTCCACGAGGAGGGCGCTGGCGAGACCGCGGCCGCGCCACGCCGAGGAGATCGCGACGCGCATCACCCACGCCCGTTCGCCGGAGACGCAGGCGAGCGCGGCGCCGATGGGCTTGCCCTGGTGGACGGCGACCACGGCGGGCTGGCGGGTGGTGAGGGCGCCGATGCACTCGGCCAGCGAGAACACGGACTCCTGGCCGAGCTCGGCCGTGGTGTCGATCAGATGGACGACGGCGGCGAGATCGCTCTCGCGGTAGTCGTGGATGTGCCAGTTCACCGGTGGTACCGCCCCTCGTTGGTGCCGTTGCGGCGAGGCTAGGCGGGGTCCCGGGCGCGGGTCGTGCGCCATCCTGCACAAGGGGGTACGGGCGAACGCGCCGTACCGGCTCTATGCGGAGCGGTGCCGGGGAACGCCGAAGGCCCCCGGAAGGAGTTCCTTCCGGGGGCCTTCGTGTACGGACGGCGCCTCAGGGTCCGGGCGTCAACAGCCCGGGAGCCTCGGCGGACCGGGGCCTTCGGCAGGCCGGGACGGTCAGTAGGCCGGGGCCAGCTTCGGGTTCGGGCCGTGCTCGTTCTCGTGCTGGTCGCCCTCGGTGGCGGCGAAGACGATGAGGATGATGGCGCCCACCAGCGGGATCAGGCCGATGAGGACCCACCAGCCGGAGCGGTTGGTGTCGTGCAGTCGGCGGATCGTCACACCGAGGGACGGCAGGAAGATGGCCAGCGAGTACAGCGTGCTCAGCAGCGAGAAGTCGAGCGCCACACCTATCACGGCGAGCACGATCGCGATGATGATGTTGAAGAGCTCGAACATCCAGAATTCCTTGCGGCGCGCTCGGCCGCTGAAGACCGCGTACTTCTTGATGACGTCGATGTACCAGTTCACTTTGTCCCCCCAAGGACTGGGTATGCGTGCGGGAGCCTGTCCCTGTGGAGCAAGCTTTACGCAGAACTTAGGTGGCTGAAACCACATGGGTCAATTCGTTACCGGCCGGTGCCCGTTCCGGGTCCGTAAAGAGCGAACGGCGGCGCCTCCGGGAGTGGAGGGCCGCCGTTCCGGGAGAGGATCAGAACATCACGTCCTTCTCTTGCTCATGAGCAGTCCGCCGGCCGTGAGCGAGAACAGGCAGACGCACGCACCGGTGATCACGTTGCTCAGGACGGTGCCGGTGTCGGGACCCTGTCCGACCACCCACGGGGCGACGATCAGCCACGCGCCCATCAGCAGGACGACGAAGTTCAGGTCCTGCGACCGCTCCGGAACCAGCGACATGCACAGGCCGAGGACCGCGAGGGCGATACCGACGACCAGGTTGCTGATGGCGAGGGCGGGCTGGGTCGCGGAGAAGTGGACCGTCCACGCGGAGATCGCGGCATAGACACCGGCGAGGATCACGAGCTCCTCGACAGCCGCGACACCTCGGGTCTGGAGCATACGGGCATATCGGTCCCGCATTTCCGGCGCGTCCGGGTGTCCCGCGATATCACCAGGACGGTGAGAGACGTCGGCCATACGACTCGCCTCCTTCTGGCGTCATACACCTATGAGCGCACTTGCGACACATGGTGCCGCTGCTTCATTGTGCGCTTATCTGGCCTTTATGTGTAGGTCTGCCCGTTAAGGGATGCGCACAGAATTTGAGCCGTGGATGTGCGGGGACCCGCCAAATGGCGATCTCTGTTCAACAGAATGTGCGGTGCGGAAGTGATCGGACCGACGCATTGTCATGCGCGACGCCGGGTGCTATTCGGGGCGTAGCCTGGAGGTGGACTCGGGGACCGACCTCTCCATCGCCGGGAGCGGATGATGACCGGCATTGTGAAGAAGAGTTTCGACGCGGCGGACGAGACCCGCCCCTTCGAGGACGGCAAGGGCAGGCTCGACCTGGTCAACGGCGAGCGCGGTGCGGTCGGGCGCGCGGTGTTCGAGCCCGGCTGGCAGTGGTCCAAGCACATCAAACCGCTCGCCGGCACCGACAGCTGCGAGGCGTCGCACGTCGGATACGTCGTCAGCGGCCGGATGAAGGTCGTCATGGACGACGGTGACGCGACGGAGTTCGGGGCGGGGGACTACATGGAGGTCAAGCCCGGTCACGACGCCTGGGTGATCGGTGACGAGCCCTGCGTCGCCGTGGACTGGACGGGCTTCGGCGACTACGCGCGCCCGGCCGGCTCCTGACGGCACCCGGCCGGGGGCGGAGCGCCGGGCCGACCCGTGACAGCGCGTCGCCACCGCTCCGGGACGGCGACGGGCGCCGCCCCGGAGCGGCGGTGCGCGCCCGGCTCCGTCACACGGAGGCGGGCTCCTCCGTGGAGCTGCCCGAGGCGATGCCGAACGCCGGGTCCGGGACGGACTCGGGGGCGAGCAGGACCGAGGACGTGCCGTCCACGCCGACCGGCACGTCACCGTCGATGGTCACGCGGCGCAGCTTGCGCACGTGGTCGTCGGAGTCGTCCACGCCGTAGTGCTGGGTGGCGCGGTTGTCCCAGATGGCCACGTCGCCGACCTGCCACTGCCAGCGCACGGTGTTCTCCGGGCGCTCGACGTGCGACTGGAAGAGGCCGAGGAGGGCGCGGGAGTCGGCGCCCGTCAGGCCGCTGATCCGCTGGACGAAGTTGCCGAGCAGCAGCGTCCTCTCGCCGGTCTCGGGGTGGACCCGTACGACCGGGTGCTCGGTGAGGAACTTCGTCGAGGCGAAGATCTCGCGGAAGCGTGCGAGCTGCTCGGGCAGGACGCCCGGGCGCAGCGCGGCGTAGTCGTAGTCGTTGGAGTGCACGGCGCGCAGGCTGTCGGCCAGGGCGCGCAGCGGCTCGGGGAGGTTCTCGTACGCGGTCGCCGTGTTGGCCCACAGGGTGTTGCCGCCGTACGGCGGGATGACCACCGCGCGCAGGATCGAGAAGGCGGGGTAGGCGGGCACGAACGTGACGTCGGTGTGCCACTGGTTGGCCCGGCCGCCGTAGTCCGAGTCGATCGGGAAGGAGTAACGGCCGTCGGCGGAGGGGACGGTGGGGTGGGCGACGGGCGTGCCGAGGAGCCGGCCGAAGGCCTCGTGGGCCTCCTCGTCCAGGTGGTCCTGGTCGCGGAAGAAGACGACCTTGTGGGCGAGGAGCGCCGCGCGGATCTCGGACACGGTCTCTGCGGGCAGGTCGCCGCCGAGGCGGACGCCGGAGATGACGGCGCCGAGGCGGCCGCCGACCTTCTGGACGGTGAGGGTGCTGGTCGCGGTCGACATGGCGGGTCCTTTCGGGGCCGGGGAGGGCCCGGTCGCAATTAATTTCGCAGCGGAAGTAATGAAGGGGTGCGGGGTCCCTGAGGGCCGACGGGTCCCACCTGATCCGTGGGGGACCGAGAGGCCCAGGGGATGCCGTCGGGCCTGTGGGATGCCGTGGGTCTCCGGAGGGTCACCGGAGTCGAGGTGGGTCAGGCGATGGGGCGAGGCCCGCGAGGGCCCGACGTGACGTGACCGGCCGGGCGGTGGGCGGGGAGCCCCGTGGATCGGGCGGGAGGTACGGAGGCGGGACCGGGGAGCCGATCACGCGAGGGGGTCGCGAGGATCAGGCGCCGGAGACGGCGGTACAGGAGGAGGTCGCGAACATGTCCCGGAGACTCGCAGCGGCCGCCACCGGACGTCAAGCGCCCGTCCGCTCCCCGGGCGACCGCCACCGATGGTTGAATCGGCGCCTGCGCGGCCCGGCCACCCCGGTCCGCACCACCCCGCCCAACCGGCCCTGACCTGCGGTGTCTTCCCGCCACGGACAGGGCGGGCCCGGCGCGGGGCCGGGGTGCGCGGCAGACCGGCGGCGCCTACGGCGACCGCTCCGGGAATTCACATCGCCGCAACAGTGACCGGAACCAGTGACCAGAGAGGCACCCATGACGAGGAACTCCCCCCACGCTCCCCGGATGGCGGGCGACGGCCGGCGCGAGGCCAACGCCGCCACCGTCCTGCGCACGGTCCTCGACCACGGACCGGTGGCCCGCGGCGCCGTCGCCAAGCTCTCCGGCCTCAGCCCCGCCGCCGTCTCGCGCCAGGCCACCGACCTCACCCGGCTCGGCCTCCTGCGCGAGCTGCCGGAACTGGCCGGAGGCGGGGGAGTGGGGCGGCCCCAGATCCCCGTCGACCTGCACATCGGCGTCTCCGGCGGGCCGGTCGCCGGAGGTGTCCACCTCGGTGTCCCCGGCTCGACCTTCGCCCTGGTGGATCTCCGCGGACAGGTCCTGGCCCACCGGACGTACCCCCACGACGGCATCGCGCCGGACGGACTGCCCGGTGCCGTCGCCCGCGAACTGCGCGGTTTCCTGGACACGCACACCCGGGGGCGCCCCCTGCTCGGCGTCGGCGCCGCTGTCGGCGGCTGGGTGGATCCCGCCGAGGGGGTGGTCGTCCGCCACCAGGCCCTGGGCTGGCGCCGCCGTCCGCTCGCCGCCGAACTCGCCCGCGGCCTCGGCGGGCGCACCGTGCGCCTGGACAACCACGCCCGTTCCATCGCCCAGTCGGAGATCCTCTTCGGCCGCCCCGCCGCCCGCCGGAGCCTGGTCCACCTCTTCATCGGCAACGTCGTCGACGCGGCCGTCGGGCTCGGCGGGGTCGTCCACCAGGGGCCCGGGGCGGCTGCCGGTGACGTGGCGCACCTGCCCGTACCGGACTCCACGGTCCCCTGCCCGTGCGGGCGTTCGGGCTGTCTGGAGGTAACCGCCTCGAACACGGCCCTCGGTCGCACCGCCGTGCGGCGCGGGATCGTGCCCGAACCGGACACCTTCCTGGTGGTGGACGCGGCGGCCGCGGGGGACCGGCGGGCCGACCGTCTGCTGCGCGAGCGCGCCCGCGCGGTGGGCCGCGCCGTGGCCCTCCTGCTCGACGTCCTCAACCCCGATCTGGTCGTCGTGACGGAGCAGTCGAGCGTCCTCGAACCGGAGTACCTGGAGGAGATCAGGGGGGCCGCGATCGACCTCTCGCACGTCTGTGACGATGCCGAACGCATCGTCAGTCCACATGCTGGACCGGCCACACTGCCCGTCGCGGCAGGCACGGTTCTGCTGAATCCCCTGTTCAGAAGGCCTCTTGAGACGGCCGAGGAGTTGCTGTCACCGGAGGTCGAGAGGTGATGTCGTCTCAGAATGCGGTCAGGCGCGGTTGACCGCCCCGCGGAGCCGCTGTCATATTGCTCCCGTGAATCCGGACATGAGCCTCATCTCCCGCAGGCACGTCGACCTCTGTCGACAGGCCAGCGCGGTCTGTGCCGTCCGCGTCTGACCCAGGCGCCGGCCCCCGCGCCGGCCTCGCCCACCCCGTTCCGGCCCCGCCGGGGGCGGGCCGCCCGTCCGCGCTCCGCTGACGGACCGCGCCCCTGCCCTCCCGGCCGCCGCACCGGCCACCTCCTTCGCGCGCCGCGCCGCCCCTCGTCCGTCCGCCGCGCCGCGCAGCCCGGACCTCCGGCGGCCTCCCGAGCTCCCTTCCGGCTCCCTCCCGCTCCTCTTCCCCCTTTTCCTTCCGCAGCGGATCGAACCCGTGCGCCCCGCGCGCCTCCGCTCTCCCTTCACAGGCAGGCATCGATGACCGAGCTGTCCCCCTCCACGCCCACCGCCCTCTCCCGGCGCACCACCCTGCGCGCCGCGGGCGGCGGCACCCTGCTGCTCGGTCTGGGCCTCGCGGGCTGCCGCTCGGCGGTCTCCGAGACCGAGGCGCCCGCGGCGAAGGCCGGTACGGGGCCCCGTCGCGGCGGCACCCTCACCGTCGCCATCAACTCGGACTTCACGCCGAGCCTGCTCTTCGCCCAGAGCGGCCAGTCGCTCCAGCAGCGGCTGATCTACAACACCCTCACCCGCTACGACGACCAGCTGAAGCCGCAGCCCGAACTCGCCACCTCCTGGGAGTACGCCGAGGACGGCCGCAGCATCACCCTCAAGCTCCGTACCGGCGTCACCTACCACGACGGCCGGCCCTTCACCGCCGACGACGTCGTCTTCGCGGTCAAGAACCTGCAGAACCCGCTCAGGGCGGCCCAGTTGAGGGCGACGGCCGCCGCCGTCACCGGCTTCGAGAAGCGCGGCGACCACGAACTCGTCCTCAAGCTCGCCCATCCGGTGAACAACCTCTTCGACCTCTTCGAATTCATGATCCTCACCGACCGGAACAGCGTCGAGGACGCCGTCACCGGCAAGAAGCTCAACGGCACCGGCCCGTTCAGACTGACCAAGTGGAGCCCCGGCACCGGCCTGAGCTTCACCCGCCACGAGAAGTACTGGCAGCCCGAGCGCCCCTACCTCGACGCCGTCGAGTTCCGGGTCGTGCCCCAGGCCGACGCCCTGCTCTCCTCGCTGCGCACCGGCCAGTCCCAGCTCTCCTTCAGCGTCCCCGGCAAGAACCTCCCCGTCATCGCCTCCACCCCCGAGCTCGCGATCAGCGAGTACAGCACCGGAGGCGGAGCCTTCTACCTCGGCGTCAACACCAGCGTGGCCCCGCTGAACAACAGGACCGTCCGGCAGGCCCTGGCCTGGGGCATCGACCGCGAGCGCATCCTCAAGCAGGTCCTCGGCGGCTACGGACTCGCCTCCGCCACCCCGTGGCCCAAGTCCTCGCCCGCCTTCAGCGAGGCCGGCCGCACCCACTACACGTACGACCCCGGCAAGGCCCGCGAACTCCTCAGGTCCGCCGGTCACCCCAAGCTCGACCTGCCGCTGCTCCACATCAACCTGCCCGGCGACACCGCCGTCGCCGAGGCGATCCAGTACGACCTCAAGCAGATCGGCGTCCAGGTCACCCTCCAGCCCACCGACCCGGCCACCGCCCAGAAGAACCTCATCTCCCAGTCCATGCCCGGACTGTGGACCATGGGTCACGGCTTCGCCCAGGTCCAGCCGTCCACCCTGGCGGTGAGCGCCTACCCCTTCAACGAGGCCAAGAACACGTCCAAGTTCCGCTCCGCCGCCTACACGAAGGTCGTCCGCGAAGCCTGGACCAGCCCCGAGACCGGCGCCCGCGCCAACGCGCTGCGCCGGCAGATCACCGACACCCTCCTCGACGAGGCGTTCATCATCGACCTCGTCATCCGGGGCGCCGTCCAGGTCTCCTCGAAGAAGCTGCACGGCGTCACCCTCAACAAGTTCTCGTACCTCAACCTCGACGACGCCTACCTGGCGGGCTGAGATGCGCGGCTATCTGCTGCGGAGGCTCCCCTCCGCCCTCCTGGTCCTCCTCGTCGCCTCCTTCCTCGTCTTCGCGCTCCTCCGTCTCGTCCCCGGCGACCCCGCCGCCGTCCTCGCCGGACCCGACGCGAGCCCCGAGACCGAGGCGGCCATCCGCGCCCGCCTCGGCCTCGACGCACCCCTGCTCACCCAGTACGTCCAGTGGCTCGGCGACCTCGTCACCGGCGACCTCGGACCGTCGTACGCGATCGGCGGACAGACCGCCGACCTCATCGGCGACAGCCTCGGCGCCACCGTCGAACTCACCCTCGGCGCCCTGTTCTTCGTCGTCGTCCTCGGCGCCGCCTTCGGCATCCTCGGGGCGACCTCCCGCAACCGCTGGATCCTCGGCACCGTACGGATCCTCACCACCGGGGCGCTCGCCGTCCCGCCGTTCGTCACCGGTGTCCTCCTCGTCCTGCTCTTCTCCGTCCTCCTCGGCGTCCTGCCCCCGGGCGGCCGCGTCCCGCTCCTCACCGCCCCCGACCTCGGCGTCCAGTACCTGCTGCTGCCCGCCCTCTGCCTCGCCCTGCCCAGCGCCGCCGTCCTCGGCCGCTACCTCAAGGACGGCATCGAACGCGCCCTCGGCGAGGACTACGTCCGCACCGCCACCGCCGCCGGCATCGCCCCCCGCCGCCTGCTCTGGCGGCACGCCCTGCCCAACGCCCTGCCGCCCGTCGTCACCCTCCTCGGCATGCAGACCGGCAACCTCCTCGGCGGCGCCGTCCTCGTCGAGGCGATCTTCGCCTGGCCCGGCCTCGGGCAGCTCGCCGAACAGGCCCTGGTCCGCCGCGACTACCCCGTCGTCCAGGACCTCCTGCTGCTGCTCGTCACCGTCTTCGTCCTCGTCCAGCTCTTCACCGACCTCGTCCACGCCTGGCTCGACCCCCGGATCAGGTGGGAGTGACCATGACGACCCGCACCGCCAAGCCGTCCCCGGCCCCCGTCACAACGGCCCCGGCCCGCAGGACCCCTCACCCCTACCGGGCCGCCCTCGCCACCGCCCGCGGCCGCACCGGACTCGCCCTCGTCGGGCTCGTCGTCCTGGCCGGGCTCCTCGCCCCGCTCCTCTCCGGGCACGGCCCCACCGACCAGAGCGCCCTCGCGCTCGCCGGCCCCGGCACCCCGGGCCACCCGCTCGGCACCGACGACCTCGGCCGCGACCTGCTCTCCCGCCTGCTCCACGGCATCCGCGCGGACCTCGGCATCATCGCCGTCGCCGTCCCGCTCGGCGCCGTCCTCGGCTGCCTGTTCGCCCTGGCCGCCGCCGCGCACCCGGTCGCCGACACCGTCGTCCAGCGCGTCTTCGACCTGGTCCTCGCCTTCCCCGGACTGATCCTGGCGCTCGCCATCACCGCCGTCCTCGGCCCCGGCAGGCTCCCCGTGATCATCGTCATCGCCCTCGCCGAGATCCCCGTCTTCGGACGGCTCCTACGCACCGGCATCCTCGTCCAGCGCGGCCGGGAGTACGTGACGGCCGCCCGCGTCGGCGGCACCTCGGGCGGCCGGATCCTCACCCGGCACATCCTGCCCAACGCCGCCGACCCGCTCGTCGTCCAGGTCGCCGTCTCCCTCACCGTCGCCGTCTTCATCGAAGGCGCGATGAGCTTCCTCGGTGTGGGGGTCCGGCCTCCGGAACCGACCCTCGGGGCGGTCCTCAGCCAGTCGATGCCCTACCTCGCCCAGGCCCCGCACTTCGCGGCCGGACCGCTCGTGACCGTGACCGCGCTCGTCCTCGGCCTCTCCCTGACCGCCGAGGCACTGAACCGGGAGATACGCCGATGACCACCCCACCGCTCCTCGACGTCCAGGGCCTCGACGTCGAGTTCACCACCCCCGACGGAGGGACGCTGCACGCCGTCCGGGACGTGTCCTTCACCCTCCGCGGGGGCGAGACCCTCGCCGTCGTCGGCGAGTCCGGCTCCGGCAAGTCCACCACCGCCCTCGCCCTGCTCGGGATGCTGCCCGGCACGGGCCGGGTCGCCGGCGGCTCCGTCCGCCTCGACGGGGAGGACCTCGTCACGGCGGGGGAGGAGCGGCTCCGGGCCGTCCGCGGCGTCCGCGTCGGCATGATCTTCCAGGACCCGATGACGGCCCTCAACCCCGTCCTCACCGTCGGCCGTCACCTCGACGAGGTCCTCCGCGCCCACGCGGGCCGGGACCGCGCCACCGGCCGCGACACCACCGGGCGGAGCCCCAGGACCGACCGCCCCGGCACGCCCCCCGGCCGGGACGAGCCCGCCCGCCGTGACAGGGCCGCCCGGCGCGCCCGGGCCGTCGAACTCCTGCGGCTCGTCGGCATTCCCGACCCCGAGCGCCGACTCGACGACCATCCGCACCAGTTCTCCGGCGGTCAGCGCCAGCGCGTCCTCATCGCCATGGCCCTCGCCGGCGAACCCGACATCCTCCTCGCCGACGAACCCACCACCGCCCTCGACGCCACCGTCCAGGACCAGATCCTCACCCTCCTCGGTGACCTCACCCGTACCACCGGCACCGCCCTCGTCCTGATCACCCACAACATGGGCGTCGTCGCCCGCGCCTGCGACCGCGTCCTCGTCATGTACGGCGGCACGGTCGTCGAGGACGGACCCACCGCCGAGGTCCTCAGCCGCCCCCGGCACCCCTACACCGCCGGCCTCCTCGCCGCCGTACCCCGCCTCTCGACCCCCTCCGGCACCCGCCTCACCGGCATCCCCGGCACCCCGCCCGACCTCGGCCTGCCGCTCGCCGGCTGCGCGTTCGCCGCCCGCTGCGCGTTCGCCGAGGACCGCTGCCACACCGCCGCACCCCCGCTGGTCGCCCTCACCGACACCGTGCGCGCCGCCTGCCTGCCCGCCGCCGAACGGGCCGAGCCGCTCCCGCCGCCCCCGCCGCCCGCCCGTATCGACCGGCCCGCCCCCGGAGCCGTCGTCCTCACCGCCGAAGGGATCCGCAAGACGTACAGGGGACGCGGCCGCCGCTCCTTCACCGCCCTCGACGACGTCTCCCTCACCCTCGCGGCGGGCGAGACCCTCGGCATCGTCGGCGAGTCCGGCTCCGGCAAGTCGACCCTCGCCAGGGTCCTCGCCCACGCCCACCCGGCCGACGCCGGCCGGATCCTCCTCGACGGCGAGGACGTCACCCGGCCCGGCCGCGCCGAGCTCCACTCCGTACGCCGCCGCGTCCAGATGGTCTTCCAGGACCCGTACGCCTCCCTCAACCCCCGCATGAGCGTGGCCGAGATCGTCGCGGAACCCCTGCGCGCCTTCGGCATCGGAGCCCCGGGGGAGCGGGCCGCGCGGGTCGCGGAACTCCTCCGCCTGGTCGGCCTCGACCCGGCCGCGGCCGACCGGCCCCCGCGCTCCTTCTCCGGCGGCCAGCGCCAGCGCATCGGCATCGCCCGCGCCCTCGCCCCCGAACCGTCCGTCCTCATCTGCGACGAGCCCGTCTCCGCGCTCGACGTCTCCGTCCAGGCCCAGATCGTCGGCCTCCTCACCGACCTCCAGCGCGACCTCGGTCTCGCCCTCGTCTTCATCGCCCACGACCTGGCCGTCGTCCGCCAGGTCAGCCACCGCATCGCCGTCATGCACGAGGGCCGGATCGTGGAGACCGGCGGCGCCGACGAGCTGTGCGACCACCCCCGGGACCCCTACACGCGCGCGCTGCTCGCCGCCGCGCCCGAACCCGTACCGGTCGCGCCCCCACGCGTCCCCGTCGCGGCCGAGGCGGTGTCCGCGTGAGCGCCTGCTGCACCCCGGGCCGCGGCTGCACGGGAGACGGCGGACAGCCGGAGACCCTCACGCTCCTTCCGCCGACCGCCGCCCGGACCACCCCGAGGTCCCACCCCATGGTGGAGCTGCCCGGCGGGACCTTCCGGATGGGCGACTCCTTCGGCGAGGGATACCCCGCCGACCGCGAGGGACCCGTACGGGAGGTGACCGTCGCGCCCTTCGCGATCGACGCCACCGCCGTCACCAACGCCCGGTACGCCGAGTTCGTCGAGGCCACCGGACACCGCACCGACGCCGAACGCTTCGGCTCCTCCTTCGTCTTCCACCTCCTGCTCCACCCCGCCGCCGAACGCCACGTCCTCGGCCGGGTGCCGCAGGCCCCCTGGTGGCTCGGTGTCGCCGGGGCCGCCTGGCACGCCCCCGAGGGCCCCGGCTCCGACCTAGACGGCCGGGCCGACCACCCCGTCGTCCACATCAGCCACGGCGACGCCCTCGCCTACTGCGCCTGGGCCGGCGCCCGGCTGCCCACCGAGGCCGAATGGGAGTACGCCGCCCGCGGCGGCCTCGACGGCGCCCGCTACCCGTGGGGCGACGAGTTCACCCCGGGCGGCCGGGAGATGTGCAACACCTGGACCGGCGACTTCCCGCACCACTCCGAGCGGCCCGGCGGGTACATCGGCACCGTCCCCGTCACCGCCTACGCGCCCAACGGCCACGGCCTGTACAACACCTCCGGCAACGTCTGGGAGTGGTGCGCGGACGCCTTCGGCCCGGGCGAGCACGTCATCCGCGGCGGCTCCTACCTCTGCCACACCTCCTACTGCAACCGCTACCGGGTCGCGGCCCGCTCCCACAACACCCCCGACTCCTCGACCGGCCACGGCGGATTCCGCTGCGCCCGCTCGCTGCCCCCGGAAGGACCCGCTCCCGCATGACCACCGGCACCCACCGCGACGCGCCCCGGCCCACCCCCGCCCGCCGCGACCCCTACGAGGGCTTCGCCGGCCGCGTCGGCCGCACCTTCGCCGACTCCGAACCCGCCTGGCCCACCCGTACCACCCCGCCCGCCAAGGCCCCCAACATCGTCGTCGTCCTCGTCGACGACATGGGCTTCAGCGACATCGGCCCCTTCGGCTCCGAGATCCCCACCCCGGTCCTCGACGGCCTCGCCGACGACGGCGTGCGGCTCACCAACTACCACACCATGCCGCTCTGCTCACCGGCCCGCGCCGCCCTGCTCACCGGCCTCAACCCGCACCGCGTCGGCTACGCCATGGTCGCCAACTCCGACCCCGGCTTCCCCGGCTACGGCATGGAGATCGCCGACGACATCCCCACCCTCGCCGAACTCCTCCACGACGCCGGCTACGCCACCTACGCCGTCGGCAAGTGGCACCTCGTCCGCGACTCCGCCTCCAACGCGGCCGACCACCGGGGCAACTGGCCCCTGCAGAAGGGCTTCGACCAGTACTACGGCGTCCTGGAAGGGCTCACCAGCCTCTTCCACCCGCACCAGCTCGTCCGGGACAACAGCCCCCTCGACATCGACGAGTTCCCCGACGACTACTACTACACCGACGACATCACCGACCAGGCGATCTCCATGGTGAAGTCGCTGCGCGCCCACGAGCCCGACAAGCCCTTCTTCCTCTACCTCGCCCACAACGCCGTCCACGGCCCCCTCCAGGCCAAGGCCGAGGACATCGCCCGCCACCGCGGCCGCTACGACGAGGGCTGGGACACCCTGCGCGAGCGGCGCTTCGCCGCCCAGATCGCCGCCGGCCTCTTCCCGCCCGGCACCGAACTCCCCGCCCGCAACAGCGAGGCCGGACTCGACGTCCCCGCCTGGGACTCCCTGACGGAGGACCAGCAACGGCTCTACGCCCGCTACATGGAGGTGTACGCGGCCCTCGTCGACAACATCGACCAGAACCTCGGCCGCCTCACCGACACCCTCGACGCCCTCGGCGAACTCGACAACACCATCATCGTCTTCACCTCCGACAACGGCGGCACCGGCGAGGGCGGCGCGGAGGGCACCCGCTCCTACTTCAGCCGCTTCGTCCACCACCCCCGCCTCCCCGGCGACTGGGACCCCGACGTCGACCGCGACCCCGAACTCATCGGCGGCCCTCGCAGCCTCGTCCACTACCCCCGGGGCTGGGGCATGGCCTCCAACACCCCGTTCCGCCTCTACAAGGGCCACACCTACGCGGGCGGCGTCCGCGTGCCCTTCGTCCTCTCCTGGCCCGAGGGGGTCAGGGACGGCCGCCTCGCCACCGGGCTGCGCCCCCAGTACCAGTACGTCACCGACATCACCCCCACCCTCCTCGAACTCGCCGGTCTCTCCCGGCCCGAGACCCGCCGGGGCGTCCCCCTCCAGGAACCGGACGGCATCAGCTTCACCCCCGTCCTCACCGACCCCGCCCACGGCTCGACCCACCCCGAGCAGTACTGCGAGATGACCGGCAACCGCAGCCACTACCGCGACGGCCACAAGCTCGTCACCCTGCACCGGCCCGGCGCCCCCTACGACGACTCCGAATGGGCGCTGTACGACATCCGTACCGACCCCACCGAGATCCACGACCTCGCCGCCGAAAACCCCGCGCTCGTCAAGGAGCTCTCCGAGGCCTGGGAGGAGGCCGCCCGGCTCAACGGCGTCTTCCCGCTGCCCGACCACAGCGGCGCCCTCGCCCGCCGCAACCCCGCCGAGGAGCGGCTCGCCCGCCCCCTCACCCTGCTGCCCGGCACCCCGGAACTGGAGCGCTACCGCTCCTCCCGGCTCGTCTCCCTCCGCTCCTTCGAGATCGCCGTGGCCGTCGACGAGACCGGGGACGGCGTCCTCGTCTCCCACGGAGACCAGGGCGGCGGATACAGCCTGTACGTCGAGAACGGCCGGCTGACCCTCGCGTACAACGAGTACGGCACCCTCCACGAGACCGACGCCGGCCCCCTCGCCCCCGGCCCGCACGAGATCCTCCTCGCCGCCGCGGCCGAGGAGGGACTGCGCTGGCGGTTCACCGTCACCGTGGACGGCGAGCACCGCGCCGCCCCCGACAGCGTCCACCAGCTCATCGGCATGGCCCCCTTCCAGGGGATCAGCGTGGGCGTCGACCGGAAGTCGCCCGTCTCCTGGCCCGTCCACGAACGCCACCGGTCCTTCCGCTTCACCGGCCGGCTGCGCTCCGTCACCTACCGGCCCGGCGCCCCCGGCCCCGACGCGCCCGAGGCCGTCGCCGCCGCGCTCAAGGAGGCCGCGGCGGCCTTCGAGTAGCCGGGCCCGATCCGGGTGGTCCGGCCCGCGCTTGCTCCGGCCCGCGCGTGGTCCGGCCCGCGCGTGGTCCGGCCCGCGCGCGGGCGGCCGGTAAAACCCCTGGCCGCCCGTGCGGGCCCGCGTCACCATGGCCGTATGACGTTCCAGGATCAGGCCGCCCAGGACCCCGAGGTCGCCGAAGCCGTCGCGGGGGAGCTGCGCCTCATGGACCCGGCCGTCCGCGTCTCCCGGGCGCTCGCCGCCGAGCTGCTCGACCCGGAGTTCGTCGAGGTCGGCGCCTCCGGCCGGCGCTGGACGTACGAGGAGATGCTCGCCGCGCTCCCCGAGATGGCCGGCGACACCGAGGGCGGGCCGCGGTACGAACCCGCCGGCTTCACCGGCAGCGCCCTCGCCCCCGGCCTCGTCCACCTCACGTACGAGACGCTCCACGGCGGCCGCAGGGCCCGTCGCAGCTCGCTCTGGCGCCGCGACCCCGCCGCGCCGGACGGTTCGCGTCTGCGGATGTACTACCACCAGGCCACGCCCGTACCCGAGTCCGGCCCTCAGCCGTAGGCGTCGGTGACGCAGTCGACCGCGCACCGTCCCTGCTCGTACCGGCGGCGCAGCGCCGCCGCCGCGTGCCGCCGCTCGACCCCGGCGTACCCGTAGCGGTCCTGTGTCGTCCGGACCACGGCCTCGACGGTGACGATCGCCGGTTCGCCCGCACCGGCGGACCTGCGGGCCACAGCGATCACGTGGTCGGCGGCCCTCTGGAGGTCCCGGGCGTACTCCCGCTGGGCCACGGACCGCGCCCGCGAGGCGGCGAACGGGCGTACCGCCCGCCCCTTCCAGCGCACCCCGGCGGTCACGAGCAGTGCACCGAACAGGACCACGAGCATCCCCACCACGGCATCGGGGTCCCACCTCATCGCCGGCCGCCTTCCCCCAGGACCAGCCCGGCCGTCCGGGCCCTCCGAGTCTAGGGCTCGGGACGCCCCTCCCGAGGCCGTGCCCGCGAGGGTGTCCGGATGTCGGCCTCCCGGCCGACGGGACGGACGAGGAGCCCGGTTCGCTCCACCGGGCGTCCCCGGCCCGGAGCACTCCGGCGGCCCGGTCCGGCGCCCCCGGTCCGGCGCCCCCGGTCCGGCGCCCCCGGACCGGAGGCCCTGGTGGTCCGGTCCGGCGTCCCCGGCGGGAGGTCCCGAGCGTCCGCTCCGGCGTCCGCCCGTTTTGATGTCGGCGGCCGGCGCGTGGTTGTGTGGCCGGTCGGCGAGAGGGGTACGGCATGGCGGGCAGGGCGTCCTTGGGGCGGGACTTCGGGTGGCTGTGGGCGGCGTACGCGGCCGGCACCCTGGGCACCTGGATCGCCTTCAACGCCTTCCCGCTGCTCGCCATCACCGTGCTGCACGAGGGCGCCGCCGAGGTCGCCGCCCTCGCCGCCGTCGGGGCCGCCGTGGGGGCGGCGGTCGCCGTGCCGCTCGGCCCCTGGGTGGAGTTCCGCCGCAAGCGGCCCGTGATGATCGCCATGGACCTCGCGCGGGGCGCGGCGCTGCTGAGCGTCGCCGCCGCCTACGCGCTCGACCGGCTCTCCTTCGTCCAGCTCCTGGCCGTCTCCGTCGTCGTCGCGGCGGCCGACATCACCTTCGGCGCCGCCTCCGGCGCCTTCCTCAAGACCCTCCTGCGGCCGGAGGACCGGCTCGTCGCCCAGGCCAGGTTCGAATCCACGACATGGACCGCGACCGTCCTGGGACCGCCGCTCGGCAGTGGCCTGGTCGCGCTGCTCGGCCCGGTGGCGGTGGTCCTGGCCGACGCCCTGAGCTACCTCCTCTCGGCGGCCGGCATCCGCGCGATCCGGGGGCGCGAGCCCCGGCCGGAGACCGCCCGCGAGAAGCGGCCACCCCTGCGCGCCGGTGATCTCCTGGCGGGCTGGCGGCACATCCTCGCCCACCCCCTGCTGCGTCCGCTGTTCCTCAACACCGTCCTGGTCAACGGCCTGATCATGGCGACCGCGCCGCTCCTCGCCGTGCTGATGCTGGGGCCGCTCGGTTTCGCCCCCTGGCAGTACGGGCTCGCCTTCGCGGTGCCCTGTGTCGGCGGACTCGTGGGCTCGCGGCTCGCCCGGCCGCTCGTGGCGCGCCACGGCCGGCACCGGGTCCTGCTGACCTCGGGGGTGCTGCGCGCGTGCTGGCCCGTCGGGCTGGTCCTCGTCCACCCCGGCACCACCGGGCTGCTGCTCGTGATGGTGGTCGAGTTCGCCCTGATCACCTGCTCGGCCGTCTTCGCCCCGGTGCTCGCCGCCCACCGCCTCGACGTGACGGCGACCGACCGGGTCGTCCGTACCCTCACCGCCTGGTCGGTCACCACGAAGGCCTCCGTCGCGGCCCTGACCGCGCTCTGGGGGCTCCTCGCCGCCGCTGTCGGGCCCCGGGCCGCCATCGGCCTCGCGGGTGTCGTGCTGCTCGCGACCCCGCTGCTCCTGCCGCGCGGGGAGCCGGCCGAGGTCACGGCGGGAGTGGGCTGAGATCAGGGGCCGCGACCACGGGCGAGTGGGCTGAGATCAGGGGGCCGCGACCACGGGCGAGTGGGCCGAGGCCTCGGGGGAGCCGTCAGGGGTCTCGGCGGGAGGCAGCGGGGAGAGCCGAGGATTGACACGTGTAAGTTCACGGTGACAGGCTTCTTCCCCGGCCTCGTGCGCCCCCGCGCAGAAGGAGCAGCACTCCATGAGCAGCACCACCGTCACCACCGCCCGAGGGCCCGTCCGGGGCGAGCGCCGCGCCGACGGCAGCCTCCGCTTCCTGGGCATCCCGTACGCGCGGCCGCCCGTCGGCGACCTGCGGTTCGCCCCTCCCGTACCGCCGGAGCCGTGGACGGAGCCGCTCGACGCCACCGCGTACGGCCCCACCGCCCAGCGCCGCCCCTTCGCCGAGGTCACCACCATTCCCGAGCCCTCGGTCCCGGGTGCCGGCATCCTCAACCTCAACGTCTTCACTCCCGGCACCGCCCCGGCCGCCGCCCTGCCCGTCCTCGTCTGGATCCACGGCGGTGGCTACGTCGCGGGCTCGGCCGCCAGCCCCTGGTACGACGGAGCCGCCTTCAACCGCGACGGCGTCGTCCTCGTCTCGGTCGGCTACCGGCTCGGCATCGAGGGCTTCCTCCACCTGGAGGACGCCCCCGACAACCGGGGCGTACGGGACTGGATCGCTGCCCTGGAGTGGGTCCGGGACAACATCGCGGCCTTCGGGGGCGACCCCGCCAAGGTCACCGTCGCCGGCCAGTCGGCGGGCGGCGGCGCCGTCCAGACCCTGCTCGCGGTCCCCGCGGCCCGGGGGCTCTTCCGTGGCGCCCTCTCCGTCTCGGGCGCCGTCCCGCGGCCCGACGGCCCCGAGGCCGGCCGCGCCGCCGCACGGCTCCTCACCTCCCGCACCGGCGTGCCCGCCACCGCCGCCGCTCTCCGCGACCTCGGCGACGACGAGATCCTCGCCCTCCAGGACCGCCTCGCCGCACCGGGCCCCGACCGCGAGGGCCTGCCGCCCCTCCTGTCCCTCGCCCCCTTCGCCGACGGCGAGCTGATCCCCCTGCCCGCCCTGGAGGCGCTCACGACGGGTGAGGCGGGCGCGGACGTGCCCCTGATGCTCGGTTTCACCGAGCACGAGTTCACGATGTTCCCCGCCCCCGGCCCGGAAGGCCCCCCGCTGCCCGTGCTGCTCGGCGGCCTCGGCCTCGACCCGGGCAGGGCGGACGCCCTCGCCGAGGCGTACGCCGAGGGCGGACCGGAGCGGATCTTCGGCCAGGCCCTGACCGACGCGACGTTCCGCGCCCCGAACCTCGCCGTCGCGGACGCCCGCGCGGAGCGCGACCGCCCCACCTGGCTCTACGAGTTCACCTGGCGCTCACCCCTCGCGGGACTCGCCTTCCACTGCCTGGACCTGCCGTTCGCCTTCGACCTCCTCGACGCCGAGGGAGTCACGGCCGTCGCCGGGGACGCGCCGCCGCGCGCGCTCGCCGACGCCCTGCACCGGGCCTGGGTCGCCTTCGTGACCGACCAGGACCCGGGCCCCGACTGGCCGCGCTACACCGCGGCCCGACGCGCCACGATGATCTGGGACGCCGAGCCACGGATCGCCCACGACCCGGTGCGCCGGGTCCGCGAACTTTGGCTCGACTGAGCGGCGACCGGCCGTCCCGGGGCGCCCGGCCCCGGGACGGCGCCGCCCGGGGCGGACCCCGTGCCGGGGCCCGGGCGGCGGGGCAGGGGAAGGCCGGGCGGCGGGGCCGGGGGAGGCTGGGACCCGGGCGGCGGGGCCGGGGAGAGCCGGGGGCCGGGCGCACCGGGCCCGTGTCACACGCTTTTCATGCGCTGTGCATGGTCCGCCGGTACGGGCGCACCGATGATCGACTGCGTGCCAGGGGCGTGACGGCAGGCCCTCGTTCGTCCCTGGCACACCCGTGCCGTCCGTCGTCGGCGCCCCGCGCGGAGCCGCCCCGCGCCCGCCTCCCCGCCCAAGGAGCCCGCCATGCCCAGCCGCCGCCGCTTCCTCGCCGGCTCCGCCGCCACCCTCGGCCTCGGCGCCCTCCCCGCGACCGCCGTCGCCGAGGCCCAGGCGGCACCGGCGCCGGCCGGGAGCGCGGCGGAGCCGACCCGTCCCCCGAACCTCGTCGTCGTGCTCGCGGACGACCTCGGACACGGCGAACTCGGCGCGTACGGCCAGAAGCTCATCTCCACCCCGCGCCTCGACGGACTCGCCGCGGAGGGGCTGCGGTTCACGGACGCGTACTCCACGGCCGCCGTCTGCGCACCCTCCCGCTGCTCGCTCCTCACCGGTCTGCACACCGGGCACGCAACCGTCCGCGCCAACCCGTCCGGGGCGCAGGGCTCCCTGACCGCCGCCGACACCACCTTCGCCCAGGTGCTCAGGGCCCGCGGGTACCGCACCGGGGTGATCGGCAAATGGGGCTTCGGACCGGAGAGCGCCGGTCAGGACAGCCACCCCAACGCCCGCGGGTTCGAGGAGTTCCACGGCTACATCGACCACGGTCACGCCCACCAGTACTACCCCGCGTACCTGTGGAACAACGGCGTCAAGGAGCCCGTCGCCGCCAACGAGGGCGGCGCCAAGGGCGCCTACGCGCCGGAGCTGCTGCGACGGCGGGCGCTCGACTTCATCGACCGTCACGCGGCCGAACCGTTCCTCCTGCTGCTGACCCCGACCGTGCCCCACGCCCCCAGCGACATCCCCGACCACGGCGCGTACGCCTCCCGGACGTGGAGCGCCGCCAACAAGGGGCACGCCGCCCAGGTGAGCCTCTTCGACGCCCTCGTCGGCGACGTCGTCGACCGGCTGCGCGCCCTCGGTCTGGAGGACGACACGATCCTCCTCGTCACCAGCGACAACGGGCCCCACGAGGAGGGCGGGGTCAACCCCGACCTGTTCGACTCCAACGGCCCGCTGCGCGGCTACAAGCGCAACCTGTACGAGGGCGGCGTCCGCGTCCCCCTCATCGCCTGGGGTCCCGGCCGGGTCCGGACCGGCACGAGCGACCGCCCGACCCCGCTCACCGACCTCCTCCCCACCCTCGCCGAACTCGGCGGCGCCCCCGCCCCCGCCGACGTGGACGGTCTGTCGGTCGCGCCCCTGCTCGCCGGTGGCGCGGACGCCGCGCGCCACGACCACCTCTACTGGTTCCGCGACGAGCGCGGTGTCACCTCCCGCGCCAACGCCCAGGACAAGCAGCGGGCCACCTGGCTGGCCGAGGCGCTGCGCAAGGACCGCTGGAAGGCCGTCCGGTTCGCGCCGGTCCGCGACCACGCCCTGCCCGACGACCAGTGGCAGGTCGAGCTGTACGACCTGGCCACCGATGCCGGCGAGAGCTCCGACCTCGCCTCCCGCCACCCCGCCCGGGTCGCCGAACTGGTCGCGCTGATGCGCTCCTCCTGGCAGGAGACGTACCCCCGGACCGCGTTCGGCACGACCCTCACCGTGCCCTCCCTCGCCGTCCCGGGCCGGCCCTTCACCGTCACCGCCGCGCTCGCCAACGGCTCCGCGCGGCCCTGGAGCGCGCCCGCCGTCACCCTGGGGGCACCCGCGGGCTGGACCGTACGGGCCACCACGGCCACCACCGCCGGACAGCTCGCCCCCGGCGGGCGGCTGACGACCGGCTGGCAGGTCACCCCGCCCGCCGGGGCCCCCGCCGCCACCCCGTGGACCCTCACCGCCGAAGGCACCGCCCTCGCCCCGGGAGGCGCCGTACGGTACGAGGACACGGGCCTCGTCACCACCCCGCCCCCGGCGCCCACCCGCGACAGCCACCTCTCCGACCTCCCCTGGATCCACGCCGTCAACGGCTGGGGCCCCGTCGAACGCGACTCCTCCAACGGCAAGAACGCCGCCGGGGACGGCACCCCCATCGCCTTCGGCGGCACCACCTACGCCAAGGGGCTCGGCGTCCACGCCCACAGCGACGTGGCGTTCCACCTCGGCGGCGCCGGGGACCGGTTCACCGCCCTCGTCGGCATCGACGACTTCTCGGCCCGCCAGAGCTCCGCCGGCGCCACCCGCGCCACGGTGTACGGCGACGACCGCGCCCTGTTCACCAGCCCCGTCCTGACCGCCGCCGGCGGCCCCGTCCCGGTGGACGTGGACGTGCGCGGCGTCCGGGTCCTGCGCCTGGAGGTGGCGGACGCCAACGCCAGGACGTCCTTCGACCACACGTCCTGGGCCCTGGCCCGCGTCACGGTCGTCCGGGGGGCGTGAGACGCCGTCAGTCCTCCGGCGGGACGCAGAGCACCGGGATCGTCGACATGTGCAGGAGCTTGTGGGGTGTCGAGCCCAGGAGGGCGCCCCGCATGGGGCTCTCGCCCCAGCTGCCCACCACGATGACCCGGGCCGCGTGGCGGGTCGCCGCGTCGATCAGGGCCTGGGCCGGCTTCTCGTCGAGCACCTCGACGACGGTCGGCACGCCCGCCCGGTCGGCCTCCGTGACCGCGTGCTCCAGACCGGTGCGGCCCGTCTGGCGAATGGCCTCGTAGTGCGAGCGGTACTCCTCGCCCGTCGGACCGGGGGCCGCCGCACCGTAGACCAGCACCAGTCGCTCGTCGAACGCGGCGGCCACCTCGACCGCGATGCGCAGCGCGCGGGCGGCGCCGGGGGACTCGTCGTAACCCAGCACGACCGACATCTCAGCGCTCCTTGCCGTGGACCATGTCGGGGTCGGCCACGCTCGGGCGTTCCTCCCAGAAGGCGGGCGACCGCAGGCGCCACACGATCATGACGATCACTCCGGTGAGGGCGATCCCGATGCCGATGACGAGCGGCGGGCCCAGACCGAACCACGACGTACCGCTGTACGAGTTCTCCGGGTCCGACATGTCGGAGACCGACCTCACCAGGAGCCAGATCAGGAGTCCGGCTCCGACCAGCGGGCCGAGGCCGATCAGCAGGAAGTTGTGGACGCTCTCCAGGAGGTGCCGCCGGTAGTAGACCGCGCAGGCGATGCCCGTGAGGGCGTAGTAGAACGAGATGAGCAGGGAGAGCGCGGTCAGCGAGTCGAAGAGGGCGTTCGTGCTGATCTGGTTCACCACGAGGTACCAGGCGATGGCGATGCCGGCGACCCACCAGGTGCTCACGTCGGGGGTGCGGAAGCGCGGGCTGATGTGTCCGTAGTGGGCGGGCAGGGCCCGGCGGCGCGCCATGGAGAGCGCCGTCCGCGAGGCCGGGATGATCGTCGTCTGGGTGGAGGCGATGGCGGAGGTCGACACGGCCAGCAGCAGGACCCAGTCCCAGCCGCCCAGGACGTCGGTGGCGAGCTGGGCGAAGATGAACTCCTCCTCGCCCGCGTTCTCCGCCAGGAACGTCGGACCGGCGTACGCGACGACCGCGAAGCCCACGGACACGTACGTGACGAGGAGGATGACGGTCGACCAGAGCCCCGCCCTGCCGGGGGCGGTCGCGGAGTCCTTGACCTCTTCGGTGAGGTTGACCGCAGATTCCCAGCCCCAGTAGATGAAGACGCCGAGCAGCAGACCGCCGGTGAGGGCCGCGCCGCCCGCGCCGAAGGGGTTGAGCCAGCCGAGGGCGGGTTCCACGGAGTCGTACGCGCTGGTGCCGTCGTACACCTTGTAGAGCGCCACGCCCACGAAGATCAGCAGGAAGGCGACCTGGGCCAGAATGAGGACGTTCTGCACCTTTGCCGACAGCTCGGTGCCGATGACGCAGACGGCCGTCATCACGAGGATCAGCAGCACGGTGAGCGACTGGCGCACGAAGGTGTTGTCCACCCAGCTGTCCAGGCCGACGGAGAGCAGCGCGAAGCTCACGGCCACGTCCGCGAGCGAGCCGACGACCAGCACGCCGGTCATCGCGATGGCCCAGCCGCCGAGCCAGCCGGCCCACGGGCCCATGGCCCGCGTGACCCAGGAGAACGTCGTACCGCAGTCCTGGTCGACCTTGTTGAGGTAGTAGAACGCCGACGCGATGAGCAGCATCGGGACGAAGGACGCGAACATCACGCCGGGCGCGTAGATCCCGGCGAGGGCGACGATCGGGCCGATGACGGCCGCGAGGGAGTACGCGGGTGACGTCGAGTTGAGCCCGATGACGAGGGCGTCGACGAAACCGATCGCATTGGCCTTCAAACCCGTGGGTCGTCCTTCGGGTGCGGCATCCTCTGCGGTCATGGGTCCCTCGATCCGGGAGAGGTATTCCTTCATCGTAGGGAGGCCCGACCCCGCCCGCACTCCGGCGACAGCATCGCGCGGCCCGCCGTACCGCACCCGTCACAGAACGGAACGACCGACGCAGAAGGAATGCGCGGACCTCACTACGGCAGCGTCGACGTCTTCCTGGAGGCCCTCACCGACGCCCGACCGGGTGACGTCCTGGTCATCGACAACGGCGGCCGCCGCGACGAGGCCTGCGTCGGCGACCTCGCGGTCCTGGAGGCCGAGGCGTCCGGTGTCGCCGGAGTCGTCGTCCGGGGCCTGCACCGGGACACCCCCGACCTGGTCGGGATCGGGCTGCCCGATTTCTCGTACGGCCGCCACGCGCCCGGCCCCGTCCGCCTCGACCCCCGGGACCCGGACGCGCTGCACACGGCGCAGTTCGGCGCGCACGAGGTGACCGCCGCCGACGTCGTGTTCGCCGACGACGACGGCGTGCTCTTCGTGTCGGCCGCCCGGGTGACGGAGGTGCTGGAGACCGCCCGCGCCCTGTTCCGCACCGAGCGCGAACAGGCCCGTCGCATCAGGGCGGGGGACACGCTCCGCGCCCAGACCCGGTTCGACGCGCAACTGGCGGGCCGCGCCGAGGACCCCTCGTACACCTTCCGGCGGCATCTGCGCCGGATCGGCGGCGCGATCGAGGAGTGATCCCCGGTCCCCGGTGGGCGGGGATCAGCCCTCGAAGCCGACCGTGCCGTCCGGCAGGATCGCCTCCACGCGGGCGCCGTGCTCCACGGTCCGGCTCACCGTGCAGAACTTCTCGTGCGTCAGACGCACCCCACGGGCGAACACCTCGGCGGCCTTGGGGTTGTTGTCCGGCAGCTCGAACTCGTAGCTGACCCGGATCCGGCCCACCCGGCCGTCGTCCTCGGGACCCGACACCGACTCCACCACGATCCTCAGGTCGTCGTGGTCCACGGCCCGGGCGGTCCGGTCGACGACGAGACCACCGCAGCCGCCCATCGCGGCGAGCAGCAACTCCACGGGCGTGAACGAGGGCTGCGCGTCGGCGTCGTCGGCGGCGGCCATCCGCACCTCCGCGCCCCGGTCGTTGCGGGCGGTCCAGTTCCGGTACCCGGTGCGTACGGTCTCGATCCGGTAGTCGGCCATGGCGGCGGTCTCCTTCGTCGTGGTGTGCGTGCTCGTACGGTACGACCGTCCACCCGGACCACCCCACGACACCCGCCCACCCGAACGAACGCGCCGCTCCTCGAACCGGTCGAAGACGCCCACGAACGACGCCCGCGCGCACCCGGCCGGGTGCGCGCGGGATCCGCGTCCGTGGCGGCCCCGGGGATCTCCGGGCCGGCGCGTCTGAGTACCCCGTCCGCACGGCTGAGTACGCCGACCGATGCGCCGCCCGGCCACCCGCTGCTGGACTGTGACCATGACCTCCGAAGCCGGGCGCAGCCGCTCCCTCCAGCACGTCACCGCCACCGGCACGGCACTCGCCGTCGCCCTCGGCCCGCTGGTGATCGGCGCCCTGCTCGCCCGGTCGGTGGGCGGGGACCCGATGGTCTCCGTCAACGCCCTGATCGCGGGCGGCGGCCAGCGGGCCCGGATCTCCCGGGCGCAGCTCCGCTCGGGCGCCCGGCTCCGTCCCCGCGCCCGGTCGTCGGTCCGCCCGCCCCTGCGCTCCCGTACGGCTCCGTTCCCCCGCCGGTCCGGCTCGGTCGAGCGGCCGGCGAGCCTCCGCCGGCCGTGGACCGCGGCCGGCCGGCGCCGGTCGGCCGGGACCTGACGTCACCGGTCCGAACGGCCCCCCGCCGCAACCCGGATGAGCGATGATCGACGCATCCGAGCAGAGCCCGGGGCGCAGCGCCGGACCAGGACGAAGGGCACACCGCATGGCCAGGCGGCACCGCGTGCGCGACGACCACCCCACGAGCGGCACCGGGGACGGAGCCGGCACCAGCCGCCGCCGCTTCCTCGGGTACGTCCTCGCCGCACCCACCCTCACCGTCGCCGCCCAGCTCGGCGCCGAGGCCCTCGCCCCGCGCCCGGCCGCCGCCGCGGCCCCGGCGCTCGTCCCCTCACCGCCGGGACCGGCCGAACTCCTCGACCTCAACGAGCTGCTCACCCTCGCGGCCCTGCCCACCAGCCACCTCATCACCATCCGCCTCGACACGGACGGCACCGCCCACTTCGCCCTGCCGCGCGCCGAGGTCGGACAGGGCGTCACCACCTCCAGCGCCATGATCGTGGCCGAGGAGCTCGACCTGCCCCTCGACAAGGTGCGGGTGACGCTCGCCGACGCCCGCCCCGAGCTGCTCTTCAACCAGCTGACCGGCGGCTCCAACACCACCTACTCCACCTACACCCCGATCCGCGTCGCCGCCGCCGTCGCCCGGGGCAGGCTCCTGCGCGCCGCCTCCCTGGTGCTCGGCGAGGCCGTCTCCACCCTCACCACCAAGGCCGGCGCCGTCGTCTCCCCGGCCGGGGCGCTGCTCGGCTACGGCGAACTCGCCGTGAAGGCCGCCGCCCTCTCCGACACCGCCGTCGCGGTCACCCTCAAGGACCGCGCCCGCTTCCGTGTCATCGGCACCGGGCAGCGCCGTGTGGACGCCCTCGACGCGGTCACCGGCCGCAAGAGGTTCGCGATGGACCTCCAGGTCCCGGACGCCCTGCCCACCATGGTCTGCCGGCCGCCCACCATCAACGGCACGGTCCGGTCCGTCGCCAACCTCGACGAGGTCCGGGCCATGCCCGGCGTCACCGACGTCGTCACCGTCTCCACCGGCGTCGCCGTCCGCGGCCGCACCTTCGGCCAGTGCATCGACGCCGTGCGCGCCCTGCGGGTCGACTGGGGGCCCGGCACCGCCGAGGGCGCCTCCGACGCCACCGTCCTCGCCGAGCTCCGCAGGGCCGAACTCCCCCTGGTGGTGCCGCCGCTGCCGCTCCTCACCAAGGCGGTCGACGCCCGCTTCACCTTCCACTTCGCGAGCAACGCCGCCCTGGAGACCAACTGCGCGATCGCCGACGTCCGGGCGGACTCCGCGGAGATCTGGGCCTCGCTCAAGGCCCCGATCGTCGCGCGGGAGCAGATCGCCGTCGCGCTCGGCCTGCCCGTCTCCGCCGTCCGCGTCCACGTCACCGAGGGCGGCGGCTCCTTCGGCCGCAAGCTCTTCCACGACGCCGCCCACGAGGCCGCCGAGGTCTCCCGGGCCATGGGCAAGCCGGTCAGACTGATGTGGCACCGCACCGACGACTTCCGCCAGGGCCGTACGCACCCGATGTCCACCTCACGGGTCCGCGCCACGTACACGCTCGGCGAGGTCCTCACCTACGAGCAGCGCCACACCTCCGTGGCCACCGACTTCGGCCACGGCATCGGCGAGCTCCTCACGGCGGAGGCGGCCCGGCTGCCCGTCGCCGATCTCACCTTCTCCCAGACGATGTTCCAGCTCACCCAGATCAGCCCCTACCACTTGGGCGTCACCACCCAGCTGCTCTCCGAGACCGACAAGGGCTTCAACACCGGGTCCATGCGCAACATCTACTCGCCCAACGTGCGCTGCGCCCAGGAGCTCGTCATGGACGAACTGGCCAGGCGCACGGGCCAGGACGGGTACGCGATGCGCCGCCGCCTGATGAAGGACCCGCGGGCCCGCGCCGTACTCGACAAGGTCGCCGAGGCGGGGGAGTGGGGGCGGACCATGCCCGCCGGCACCGCCCAGGGCATCGCCGTCCACACCGAGTACCACTCCGCCGTCGCCATGCTCGCCGAGATCGACTGCCGTCCCGCCACCACCGGGCGGCAGATCCCCGGCGCGGTCACCGGGCCCCGGGTGACCAAGGTGGTCTGCGCCGTCGACGTCGGCCTCGCCGTCAACCCGCGCGGCCTGGAGGCCCAGATGATGGGCGGCATCTCCGACGCCATCGCCCTCACCCTGACGTCCGGCCTCCACCTGCGCGACGGACACTTCCTCGAAGGCAGCTGGGACCAGTACTTCTACACCCGGCAGTGGAACACCCCGCCCGAGCTGGAGATCATCGTGATGCCCCCGACCGGCGAGCAGCCCGGCGGCGCGGGGGAGCTGGCCGTCGCCGGCGCCATGGCCGCCGTCGCCTGCGCCTACGGCC
This sequence comes from Streptomyces sp. NPDC002057, assembly GCF_040296665.1. Lineage (NCBI taxonomy): Bacteria > Bacillati > Actinomycetota > Actinomycetes > Kitasatosporales > Streptomycetaceae > Streptomyces > Streptomyces sp. NPDC002057. The sequence continues at coordinate 15,075 of NZ_JBEOXR010000025.1, read as the reverse complement.
GGGCCACCGGCACGATGCCGACGGTCTTCCCCGTCAACCACGCCGACCCGCTCGCCTTCACCCCGCTGCCGACCGTCCCGCCCGTCCCCGCCTCGCCCACCGACGGCCGCGACCGCGCCCTCTGAGCTCTCCGAGACCTGGAGTACCCGTGCCTCAGCACACCTTCATCCTGAACGGCAGGGCCGTCACCGCCGATGTCGAGGGCGACGTCCGGCTCCTCTGGGTCCTGCGTGACGTCCTCGGCGTCACCGGGCCCAAGTACGGCTGTGGGGTCGGCGTCTGCCGTGCCTGTACGAGCCACCTCAACGGCAGGGCGTTCACGCCCTGCGCCGTACCGGTCGAAGACCTCGGCCCGCAGGACGAGGTCACCACCATCGAGGGACTCCCCGACACCGTCGGCGGCGACCTCCACCCGATGCAGGAGGCCTGGCTGGACCTCGACGTCGCCCAGTGCGGCTTCTGCCAGCCCGGTCAGATCATGACCGCCGTGGCGGAGGTCCGCCGCGCCAGGGCGGCCGGCCGGGAGATCACCGAGGCCGACCTCGACACGATCCGCAACATCTGCCGGTGCGGCACCTACCACCGCATCCGCCAGGCCGTCCTGGAGGGCGCCCGCAGGATGGAGTGACCCCGGAGTCCGTCCGCCCCACCGTCCGCCCCCGCCGTCCGCCCTACCGGGCGGATGGCGCCGGTGAGGGCGCCGCCGGGTTCTCCCGCACGACGTCCAGGTACTCCGCCACCGCGTCCCGGTTGCGGGTGAGGCAGCGGATCCGCTCGGTCATCCGGTCCCGTTCGTCCTCCAGGGTCGCCAGCATCTCCGGGGTGGCGTCCGGGAAGTGGATGATCCGGGGCTTGTTCAGGCAGGGCAGGATCTGTTTGATGATCCGGGTCGGCAGGCCGGCCTCCAGCAGGCCCCGGATCTGCAGCACCCGGTCCACGTTCGAACCGTCGTACTCCCGGTAGCCGTTGGGCAGCCGGTCCGCGACGATGAGGCCCTGCTCCTCGTAGTAGCGCAGCAGTCGGCGCGGTGTTCCGGTGCGCTCCGACAGTTCCCCGATCCGCATGGGACGCCCCCTTCAGGTACACGCTTGACCCTCACATCAATGTGAGGGTTCGAGCATAGGCGCATGGCCAACCACACCACGGCGGCGGCCCGTTCGGCCGCGCCCTCCGTCCCCGCCTCCGCCGGCCGACTGCCCCTCGCGGCCCTGCTCGCCCTCGCCACCGCGGTCTTCGTCACCAGCCTCACCGAGACCCTCCCCGCCGGTGTCCTGCCCGCCATGAGCGCCGACCTCGGCGTCGGCGAGGCCGCCATGGGCCAGTCGGTCACCGTCTACGCCCTCGGTACGGCCCTCACCGCCGTCCCCCTGGCCGCCCGCACCTCCGGATGGCGCCGCAAGCGCCTGCTGCTCACCTCGGTCGCCGGATTCGCCGCCGCCAACACCGTCACCGCCGTCTCCTCCTCGTACGCCCTCACCATGGGCGCCCGGTTCCTCGCCGGCGTCGCCGCGGGTGTCGCCTGGGCCCTGCTCGCCGGCTACGCCCGCCGCATCGCCCCACCGCACCTCCAGGGCCGGGCGGTCGCCGTCGCCATGACCGGCATCCCGCTGGCGCTCTCCCTCGGCGTGCCGGCCGGTACCTTCCTCGGCGAGGCGGTGGGCTGGCGGTCCGCGTTCACCGCCATGACCGTGATCGCCGTCGGGCTCCTCGGCTGGATCGCCCTCGCCGTGCCCGACCTGCCGGGGGAGGCGCGGGGCGGGCGCGCCCCGGTCGCCCGGACCCTGAGGGTGCCCGGCGTCCTTCCCGTCCTGGCCGTCACGTTCACCCTCGTCCTGGCCCACACCGTCCTCTACACGTACGTCGCCGCCTACCTCGGCCATGTCGGCCTCGCGGGCTCCACCGGCCTCGTCCTGCTGCTCTTCGGCGGCGCCTCGCTCGCCGGGATCTGGGTCACCGGCCGGCTGATCGACCGCGGGCTCCGGATCCTGACCCTGGCCGGAACGATCCTCCTCGCCGTGGCGGCCGCCGTGTTCGCCGTACCGTCCGGCGGCACCGCGCTCGTCCTGACGGCCGCCGTGCTCTGGGGATTCGGCTGGGGCGGCGCTCCCACCCTCCTGCAGACCGCCGTCGCCGACGCGGGCGGCGACGCCGCCGACACCGCGCAGACGATGCTGGTCAGCCTCTGGAACGCGGCGATGGCGGCGGGAGGCCTCGCGGGCGGTGTCCTGCTCGACGTCCTCGGCGCCGGAGCCCTGCCCTGGAGCGTGCTCGTCCTCCTGGTCCCGACCGTGGCCGTCGTGGCGGGCGCCCGCGCCCACGGCTTCCCCGCCCGCCGGTGAACCCGCCCGGCCCCGGTCCGTGTCCGGGTGACCTGGCTCCGGCTCCCGGTCCGTGTCCGGGGAGCCCCGAGGCCCCGACCCCCGGCGGAACGCACGAAGGCCCCCGCCGCGCCGAGGCGGTGGGGGCCTTCGTCTCCGTCACGGAGAGGTCAGACGGCCGGCGGGACCCGGGGCGGGCGTCCCGTACCGCGCGTGAGCACGTAGCCGCCGATGCCCGCGAGGGCGGCGAGGACGCCACCCGCTCCGGTCCAGAGCCAGCGGTCGGACCACCAGCCGGAGGACCAGCCGTCCTCCGGGGCCGCGGCCTCGACGGCCGAGGGCCGGCCGGCGTCGGCGTCGGCCTCCGCCTGGTCGGCGGTCGTCGCCCCGGGCACGAGCGGCGCGGCGAGCGAGCCGTCCGTGGCGTGGGCGCCGCCCTGGTCGCGGAGGCTCACCCCGACCTGGGTGGTGAAGGGCTGGCCGAGGTCCTCGTCCGGCAGGCCGGTGACGGTGAGCCGCACGTAGTAGCTGCCGGGCAGCGGGTCGTTCGCCCAGGCGTCGGCCGAGGCGCGGACCGGGCGCAGCACACAGGACAGCCGCACCGAGGCGGCCTCCTTCGCCGCCGTGCGGGACTGCGTCCCGTACATGCACGGCTGACGCCGCCGCAGCCCGTCGTAGACGTCGATCCGCCAGGTGGCGGGACCGTGCCGCAGGGCCGCGTCGGGCAGGTCGACGGTGGCGTCCACCGTCGGGCGCTGTCCGGTGTCCGCCGGGAACACCCAGTAGAGGTAGTCACCCGTGGCGGCCGGAGCGGTCGCCCGCTGCCCGGGCAGGAACCTCGCGGCGGTACGGAAGGTGGTACCGGCCTCCAGCGGACCGGCGGTGGACCGGGTGTCCTCGTCGGGGGACGCGGTCGCGGACGGGGAGTCGGCCAGGGCCGCCGGGGCCGCGAGACCGAGCAGGGCGGCGCCCGCGAGCGCGGCCGTGGTGAGCGTGCGGACGGTACGCATCAGTGGGTCCTCCAGACAGCGACGCGCCAGCGGGACAGCCAGCCCCAGAGCAGACCGGCCACGAAGCCGACGAGCACCAGCGCGCCCAGCAGCCACCAGCCGCGGCCGAGACCGAACGACGCCACGTCCGAGGCGGTCGAAGGACCGTCGACGACGTCGACCGTCAGCTCGATCGGCATGCCGGGCGTCGTCTTGACCGACGGGGGAGCGGAGAACGAGTTGCTGACCTGGAGACAGACCGTCTCCGCGGCGGGCTTGGCGTCGCCCGGCCCGTCGTCGAGCTCCGGCTTCGGGTAGCGCAGGCCGGTCGAGATCACGTCGGTCCGTCCGTCGCCCGCCTCGGAGCCGCGGACGATCTCCCGGCCGTGCCGGGTGACGGCGCGCAGCAGCACCCCGTAGTCGTTGTTGACGGCACGGTCGGCCGACACGCTGACGGAGGCGCGCAGTTCCTGACCGGGCAGCAGGTCCACCCGGTACCAGCGGTGCTGGCCGAAGGACTCGCGGTCGGTGTACAGGCCGGGCTTCAGCTGCGGCGCGTCGGCGCAGCGCACCGCGCCCTCGGTGGCCACCGGGGTGACGACCGGATCGGCGGCGCGGTCGACGAGCTGACGGACCCTTCGGGAGAGGTCCTCGGTGCGGTGGACCGAGGTGTACGTGCCTCCGGTCGCCTCCGCGATGCAGGTGAGCTGCTGCCGGGTCTTGGCGTCCGGCACCAGGCCCAGGGTGTCGATGACGAGGTGGATGCCCTTCGCCGCGATCTCCCGCGCCACCTGGCAGGGGTCGAGCGGGGCGCAGGTGTCCTCGCCGTCGGTGATGAGCACGATCCGGCGGGTGGCGTCACCGCCCTCCAGGTCCTTGGCCGCGCCGAGCAGCGCCGGGCCGATCGGCGTCCACCCCGTGGGCGCCAGGGTCGCCACGGCGGTCTTGGCCTCGGTCCGGTCGAGCGGGCCGACCGGGTAGAGCTGCCGGGTGTCCTTGCAGCCGCGCTTGCGGTCCTGGCCGGGGTAGTCGGCGCCCAGGGTGCGTATGCCGAGCTGAACCTCCTCGGGCACCGCGTCGAGGACCTCGTTGAAGGCCTGCTTGGCCGCCGCCATGCGGGACTTGCCGTCGATGTCCTTGGCCCGCATGGAGCCGCTGACGTCGAGGACCAGCTCGACCTTGGGGGATTCCTTCGGCGCCGGACCGTCCGCGGTCGCGCTCGTCGGCAGGAGCGCGAGGCTCAGGGCGGCGAGCAGCGCGCAGGCCCCGGTCGCCAGCCGTTTTCTCGTGATCATCGCCGGATCGTATTGATGATCCTCCGACAATCCAAAACGAGGGCGGGGGCCGGGGTCTGACACACGGTCGGTGACGGGGGCGGGCCCGGCGGTTCCGCGCGGGGGCCGCCGGAGTCAGCGGTGCTCGGGGTTCGGGAACTCCGGCCTGCAGCCGGCGTCCCACGCCGCGCGCTGGTTGCCGTGGGCCGGGACGCCGCCCGCCCGCTTCAGCAGCCCCGCCACGTGCATCAGGTTCCACGCCATGAAGGTGGTGTTGCGGTTGGTGAAGTCGTTCTCGGGACCGCCCGAATCCGGGTCCAGGTAGGAGGGACCGGGACCGGCCTCGCCGATCCACCCCGCGTCCGCCTGGGGCGGGACCGTGTACCCCAGGTGCTGGAGGCTGTAGAGGACGTTCATCGCACAGTGCTTCACGCCGTCCTCGTTGCCGGTGATCAGACAGCCGCCCGCCCGACCGTAGTACGCGTACTGCCCCGCGCTGTTGAGGAGACTCGAACAGGCGTAGAGCCGCTCGATCACCCGCTTCATCACCGAGCTGTTGTCGCCGAGCCAGATCGGCCCGCACAGGACGAGGATGTCGGCGGCCATCACCTGCTCGTACAGCGCGGGCCAGGCGTCCGTCTCCCAGCCGTGCTCCCTCATGTCCGGCCACACCCCGGTCGCGATGTCGAGGTCGACGGCCCGCACGAGGGAGGTCGTCACGCCCTGCGCGGCCATGACCGACCGGCTGCGCTCGATCAGCCCCTCGGTGTTGCTGACCTCGGGGGAACGTTTGAGCGTGCAGTTGAGATAGAGAGCGCTGAGATCGTCGTACCGGTACTGGCGGGATTCGGGCATGGCCATCGGTGCTCTCCTCGCACACGGGGACGGCCCCTCCCGGGACCACTCCCAGCCTGGTCACCCCCGCGCCGCCGGGCCACCCGGAGCGACCGAACGCATGAGGGCAGGAGGGCGGAGAGGACAGGCGCGCGCTCAGAACGCCGTGGTGCCGGCGGGGCCCGTCGGGTCGGCGTCCGGGAGGGGGCGGGCCAGCACCCGCTGGGCCGGATCCTGGTGCCCGCCCGAGGCGAGGATGCGGACCTCGTCCCGGTCGCTGATCTCCGCCCGGATGATGCCCGAGGCGTCCTCGTAGACCGGATGACCGCCGGAGCCCTTGAAGAGGGTGCGCTCGACGACCACGACGTCCAGGGTCGCCCCCGCGCCGTCGGCGAACACCAGCTCGTACCTGAGTGTGCTCATTCGCCCTATTTTACGCTGATGGGCCCGACTCCGGCCCCCGCCCGGGCCGCCGCGAAACCGCTGGTTAGAGTGGGGGGAGGTGGCGCCGCCGCACCAGGGTCGGGCGCGAGACCGGGCCGACTGTCGACCACAGGGTCCCGTACCACCACGAGCCCGCCCCCCTGCCTCGCCCGGCCCACGGCCGCCTGCCCCGGAAACGCACCCCCCATGAGCACCGACACCGCCCTGCGCCCCGACCCCGCCGCCGACCCCGGGGGCCGACGCCCGTGGTGGCCCCGGATGGCCGGCCGGGCCCCCGCGCGGCCCACCCCCGCGGCCGCCGTCCACAGCGTCAGCGCCGCCACGGCCGCCCTCCTCGCGCTCGTCGCGATCGGCGCCGCCCTGCACGAACCGGTGCTGATACCGCCCCTCGCCGCCAGCGCCGCCCTCGTGCACTGCGCCCCCGCGCTCCCCCTGGCCCAGCCGCGCAGCGTGGTCGTCGGCCACCTCCTCGGCGCCGCCACCGGGTACGCGGTGGCGGCGCTCGCGCACGGCAGCGCGTGGGCCGCCGCCCTCGCCGCCGGCGTCACCCTCGCGCTCACGACCCTGGCCAGGACCCCGCACTCGCCGGCCTGCGCCACCGCCGTCGTCATCGTGCTCCAGGCACCCGCGCCGGCCAGGTTCGTCCCCCTCCTGTTCGGGTCCACGCTCCTGCTCGTGCTGACGGCGTTCGCCGCCTCCCGGGTCCGGCGCGGAGCACCGAGGTACCCGGCCTACTGGTGGTGACCCGACCCGACCGGCGGGAACCCGTCAACTCCGTGGGACGGAGCGGGGGATGAGCCGGGCGGACCGGGGTACCCGATGCCCATTCGAATCACTAGGAGGAACCATGGGCGTGGGTGTGTTCATCATCATGATCGCGGTCGGAGCCATTCTCACCTTCGCGTCCGACTGGCAGCTCGACGGAGTCAACCTCGATCTGGTCGGTCTGATCCTCATGGCCGTCGGCATCATCGGAACGGCCGTCTACACCAGCATCCTGCGTCGCCGTCGCGTCGTCGTCCCGCCGGTCGCCCCCACGGTGACCCAGGACGACCGGCGGGACCTGCTCTGAGGGCCTGAGGGACGGTGTCCCTCACCGCCCCGGCCGGCACCGCACGAGTCCGGCACCACACGAGAGGGGTGGCCACGCGAACCGCGTGGCCACCCCTTCTCCCTGTTCCTCTCCGTCCCGGGGCCGGCGGCTCCGTCCCGCGTCAGCGGTCGAACGTCACCGCCGCGTGGATCGTCTTGCCGTCGGCCTGCGTGTCCACGCTCACCTCGCGGCACAGCCGCAGCACGATCGGCCAGCCGAAGCCGCCGGGACGCAACTCGTCGTGCAGCTCGTAGAGCGGGGACGCCGTACTGGCGTCGGACACGGACACGGTCACGCGGTCGCGACCGATCCCCAGCCCGAATCCGGTGACGCCGCCCGCGTGCCGGTGGGCGTTCGTGACCAGCTCCGAGGTGACGAGGAGCAGGTCCTCGATCTGGGCGGGGTGCAGGGGGCCGAGGCCCGCGAGCGTGTGGCGGACGGCCTGCCGCGCCTGCGCCGGTGTACGGACCGGGGAGGGTCCGGCGTCCTCCGTGTCGCGCGGGTCCGTCCCTGACGCCCGGGACCGGGTGTCGCTCCGGGTGTTCATGGCGGGTCCCTTTCTTCCTGCTTCACCTGGTTCATCAACACGTGATGTGTTTCGCCTGCCCGTTCGACCCGGAGTGATGCGTCCCACCTGGGGCGGGAGCGGCCGTCGACGGATGAGGAGTGCGCCTGGGAAGCGCGGGTACGCGGAAATGGACCGCTGAACGCACCCTGAGGCAGAGGAGGTTGTCGCCGTGCGGACCGAACCGGCCGAGACGACGACGTACGCGACGACGACGGACGTGACGAACGGCACGCGTGAGGACCTGCCCGTGCTCGACGCTCCCCACGAGCTCCCGCCCCATGACGCGCGGGCGCTGTCGAAGGTCTTCTTCCGCGAGCTGGCGGTGCGGGAGGAGGGGACGGAGGGGCATCAGTACGTCAGGAACACCCTGATCGAGATGAACATGTCGCTCGTGCTGTACGCGGCGAGGAGGTTCCGCGCGCGCGGCGACGAGATGGAGGACATCGTCCAGGTCGGCATGGTCGGCCTGATCAAGGCGATCGACCGCTTCGACCTCTCCCGCGAGGTGGAGTTCGCCACCTTCGCCGTGCCGTACATCGTGGGCGAGATCAAGCGGTTCTTCCGCGACACCAGCTGGGCGGTGCACGTCCCGCGCCGGCTCCAGGAGGCGCGGGTGGAGCTGGCGAAGGCGACCGACGAGCTGAGCTCGCGGCTCGGCCGGGCCCCCAGGACCGCCGAGCTCGCGCCGCTCATGGAGCTGTCCGAGGAGGAGGTGGTCGAGGCCCAGGTCGCCGCCAACGGCTACAACTCGACCTCCCTGGACGCCGCGATCGTCGGCGGCGACAGCGAGGACGACGACGCCGCCCTGGCCGACCTGATCGGGCGGGAGGACCCCGCGCTCGAACTGTTCGAGGACTTCCACACCCTCGCCCCGCTCGTGGAGGCCCTCGCCCCGCGCGACCGGCTCCTGCTGCACCTGCGGTTCGTCGAGGAGCTGACGCAGACCGAGATCGGCGAGCGCATCGGTGTCTCGCAGATGCACGTCTCGCGACTCCTCGCCCGGAGCCTGAACAGGCTGAGGGAAGGCATGCTCCAGCCGGGTACGGACGGCTGATCCGTGGCCGGCGGCGCGGGCCGACGGCCGGGAGGGGGTGGGGTCCGGCGGAGTCCGGACCCCACCCCCTCCCCGTTCTCAGTGGACCTGGTCCGGGGGCGTGGCGATGTAGGAGGGCCGCCGGACCGGGGCGGCGAAGGGTGCCTCCGGCCGGTTCTCCACGCTGTTGAAGACGAGGAACACATTGCTCCGGGGGTACGGGGTGATGTTGTCGCCCGACCCGTGCAGGGCGTTGCAGTCGAACCAGGTGGCCGATCCCGCGGGGCCGGTGAAGTGCCGGATGCCGCAGGCCTCGGCGAAGGTGGTCAGCGCCTCGTCGGACGGGGTGCCCGCGTCCTGCATCCGGAGCGACTTCTTGTAGTTGTCCCTGGGGGTGGCGCCGGCGCAGCCCAGGAAGGTGCGGTGCGAGCCCGGCATGATCATCAGGCTGCCGTTGGTGGTGTGGTTCGGGGTGAGCGCGATCGACACCGAGACGGTCCGCATCTGCGGCAGGCCGTCCTCCGCGTGCCAGGTCTCGAAGTCCGAGTGCCAGTAGAAGCCGCTGGCGCCGAAGCCGGGCTTGACGTTGACCCGCGACTGGTGGACGTAGACGTCGGAGCCGAGGATCTGGCGGGCGCGCCCGACGATCCGGGGATCCTCGGCCAGTCGGCCGAAGATCTGGCTCAGCCGGTGCACCTCGAAGACGGAACGTATCTCCTGGGAGTGGGGTTCGACGATCGACCGCTCGTCGGCCCGGAGGGCGGGGTCCGTGACGAGCCGGTCCAGCTCCGCCCGGAGCACGTCGACCTCGTCCGGGGTGACGATCTCGTCCACCGTGACGAAGCCGTCGCGGTCGAACTCCTCCAGTTCACGGGCCCAGAAGGGGCCCGGCGTGCCGGGCTCGGACCACACGACGGGGTCCTTGCGGCCGATCAGTTCCTCCTTCGGGCCACGGGTGGGGTAGAGGTCGACGGGGCGGGTGGGTGCGGAGGGCATGAGGGAGTGCGCTTCCTTTCTCGGACGGGTCCCGGTGGGTGGGGGTGCCGTGGGTCAGGCGTCGTCCCGGACGGACTCGTCGGGCTCGGTGAGCAGGGGGTAGACGCCGTTCTCGTCGTGGTCCTCGCGGCCCGTGACGGGCGGGTTGAAGACGCAGAGGCAGCGGAAGTCCCGCTTGACCTTGAGCGTGTGGCGTTCGTGACCGTCGAGCAGGTACATCGTCCCGGGCACGATCGTGTACGTACGCCCCGTCTCGTGGTCGGTGAGTTCGGCCTCGCCCTCTGTGCAGACGACCGCCTCGACGTGGTGCGCGTACCACATGGACGTCTCGGTGCCCGCGTACAGCACCGTCTCGTGGAGGGAGAAGCCGACCCGCTCGCGGGCCAGCAGGATGCGCTTGCTCTCCCAGGTTCCCGAGGCGGCCCTCACGTGCCGCTCGGTGTTCTCCAGCTCGTCGAAGGAACGGACGATCATGGCTGTGACCTTTCGGTTCTCGTGGGCGAAGGGGGCTTCGGGGACGGGGGTCAGGCGGTGTGGCGGACGGAGCGGGCCAGGATGCCGAGGCCCTCGTCGAGCTCGTCGTCGGTCACGGTCAGCGGAGGCAGCAGCTTGACCACCTCGCCGCGCGGGCCCGAGGTCTCCACCAGCAGGCCGGTCTCGAAGGCACGCCGGCACACGGCGTCGGCGCGCTCCCCGTCGGCGAACTCCAGGCCCCACACCAGACCGCGGCCGCGGACCGCGAGGCCGGTGCGGCCGTCGCCCCCGCACAGGTCGAGCAGGGCGCGCTCCACCCGGTCGGCCCGGGCCAGGGTGCGCGAGCGGAGGGCGCCGTCGCGCCAGTGGGCGTCGAGGGCGGCCGTGGCGGTGACGAAGGCGGGGTTGTTGCCGCGGAAGGTGCCGTTGTGCTCGCCGGGCTGCCACACGTCCAGCTCGGGCCGGAAGAGGCAGAGCGCCATCGGCAGGCCGTAGCCGCTGATGGACTTGGACAGGGTGACGATGTCGGGCGTGATGCCCGCCTCCTCGAAGGAGAAGAAGTCACCGGTGCGTCCGCAGCCCATCTGGACGTCGTCCACGATGAGGAGCATGTCGTGCCGGCGGCAGAGCTTCGCGAGCTCGCGCAGCCACTCGGCCCGGGCGACGTTGATGCCGCCCTCGCCCTGGACGGTCTCGACGATGACGGCCGCCGGGTGGTCGAGGCCGGATCCGGCGTCGTCCAGGAGCCGCTCGAACCAGAGGAAGTCGGGGGTCCGCCCGTCGAGGTAGTCGTCGAACGGCATGCGGATGGCGTGGTTCAGCGGGACGCCCGCGCCGGCGCGCTTGGCGGCGTTGCCCGTCACGGCGAGCGAGCCGAGCGACATCCCGTGGAAGGCGTTGGTGAAGGAGACCACGGTCTGCCGCCCGGTGACCTTGCGGGCGAGTTTCAGGGCGGCCTCGACGGCGTTGGTGCCGGTGGGGCCGGGGAACATCACCTTGTAGGGCAGGGCGCGGGGCTCCAGGACCGTCTCGTGGAAGGTCTCCAGGAAGGCGCGCTTGGCGGTCGTCGACATGTCGAGGCCGTGGGTGACACCGTCCCCGGCGATGTAGTCGAGGAGGGCCCGCTTGAGGGCCGGATTGTTGTGGCCGTAGTTGAGTGAGCCCGCACCGGCGAAGAAGTCCAGGTACGGACGCCCCTGCTCGTCGTACAGCCTGGTGCCGCTGGCGCGTTCGAAGACCACGGGCCAGGCGCGGCAGTAGCTGCGAACCTCCGATTCGAGGGTCTCGAAGACGGAGGGGGCGGCGATGTCGGTCAGGGTCACGTGTCTCTTCTCCAGAGTGGGTTCGGGGCGTGGGGCGCGCGGACGAGGGGGCTCAGGACGCCGGGGGAGCGACGGGGCCGATGCGGTACAGCACCTCGGACTCGTGCCCGGCCGCCGGGAAGGAGGCCGACGGGAAGAGGACCTCCTGCGTCAGGTGCGCGCCGTGGCGGCGTGCGTAGGACCGGAAGAGCCGGTCGGACGCCAGGTTTCCCGGCGTGACGGTCGCCTCGACACGGCTGATTCCGTGCTCGGCCGCCACCCGTGCGGACAGAGCGTCGAGCAGGGTCCCGGCTACCCCGCTTCCGCGGTGCGAATCCTCGACGGCGATCTGCCAGACGAAGAGCGTCTCCGGCGCGTCGGGCCTCAGATAGCCGGTCACGAAGCCGATCGGGCGTCCGGAGGCGTCACGGGCGACGGCGGTCGTGTCGGCGAAGTCACGGCACCACAGCAGATAGCTGTACGGCGAGTTGAGGTCGAGTTCGCCCGAGCCGCGTGCGATCCGCCAGAGCTCGGCGCCGTCCGCGATCGTCGGGGGTGTCGTACGGGCAGTGGTCCTCGTGGCTGTGGTCATGGGCGCCGAAGCTACCGAGTAGATCTCGGAACTTCCTGGCCCAGCGGGGTTGTCCGCTGCGCCTGGACGTGATAATTGGGCCGACGTCTCCAGAGAGGCTAAACGCGAGCTTGATCACGCGGAAAACGCGTACAGAACAGGACGAAGTGACCGTTTATAACGGACAGGTAACGCATTGGGGGTGTGTCATTCGGTCCCGTCAAAAGCGTGAGACGATCCGCCATTTCGCGTTTGAGGGCCCCGGGAGCGGTCATGCGTACGGGTCCGTCTCGCACGGAAGCCGGGCCGGGTGTGCGACCCGGCCCGGCTTCGTGTGGTGGGGAGACGGCGGACTACCAGATCGCCTCGACCCACTCCGGGTGGTCGATGAACGGGTTCCGGTTGCCCTGGTAGGTGCTGTGGATGACGTCGTTGCGCCGCTCCTCGAACGCGCTCGGCGGGTCCTGCTCGTTCCACTGCTTCAGGACCGAGAGGCGGCCGTGGAAGCGGACGCTGCCGTTGGTGGTCGACTCGTTGGGCTCCAGGTCGGCCCAGGCGTCGTCGCCCTCGTAGCGGACCGCCATGTAGAGGATCATGCGGGCCACGTCACCCTTGTCGGCGTCGCGCGGCTCGAAGGAGTTGCTGTCCGTGTAGCTGCCGGGCGCGCCGCTGACCGGGCTGCCGCCGTTGTCGAAGTCCTTGTTGCCGCGGATGCTGTTGACCTGGACGTCCGCCGCGCGCAGGTGGTGCAGATCGGTGCCGGGGCCGGCCGAGGTGCCGAAGTTGCCGTGGGACTGGGCCCAGGTGTGCTCGCGGTTCCAGTCGCCGACGTCACCTCCGTTGAGGCTCTTGCTCCGCGAGGTTCCGCTGTAGAGCAGGATCACGTTGTTGGTGTTGTTGGGGTCCTGGTCGGCGACCTTCAGCGCGTTCCAGACCGCGTCGTACGAGATCTTGCTCTGGCTGCCGATGATGGTGTGCAGCGAGGACTTGAGGCTCGTGCCGGTCTTGCCGATCGCGTTCTTGTAGTACGTGCTGTCGTACGCGGTGGTCGTGGCGCCTGCGGGAGTCGCGGTGACCGCGGGGAGCGTGACGCCGACGAGGGTGGCGGCCACGGCCGCTGCCCACACCTTCCATCTGTCGATCCGCACAACGGACATGGGGGGCCCTTTCCCGGGGACGGTACGCGCGGGCGGCGGGGGCCGGCTCAAGGCTCCCGCTGTCTACGCGTGTTGACTTCGTGTCACCGGGAGGGTGGCATGCGACAGGTACCTGTCATGTAACGCGGAGGAGGCTGTTCAGTGACGTTCTCGCATATGGCGTCGCCGAACAGCCCCGAAGGTCCCGCTTCCGGAGCGTTCAGGCGCCCCGGACGTCCACCGGCATCCCCTTCGGCTCCTTGATCCGCTTCATGATGATCTGGGAGTTGACCTCGGTGACCCCGGTCAGGGTGGTCAGCCGCTCGATCCACAGCCGCTCGTACGCCGCGAGGTCGGCCACCGCGATCCGCAGCAGGCAGCCGGGGCTCCCGAACAGCCGGTACGCCTCGATGACGTCCGGCACGTCCCGGAGGGCCTCCTCGAAGGCCTCCACCGTCTCGCGGTCGCGCCGCACCTCCACCGAGACGAGCACCTCGAAGCCCCGCCCCACCGCCTCCGGATCGATGATCGCCCGGTAGCCCCGGATCACCCCGTCCTGCTCCAGCTGGCGCACCCGCCGCAGACAGGGGGACGGGCTGAGCCCCACCCGCTGGGCCAGCTCCTGGTTGCTCAGCCGGCCGTCGTTCTGGAGCTCGCGCAAGATATGGAGATCGATTCGGTCCATGGCGCAATTATCTACCACGATGAAACATTTCAGCGGGGGACTTCGCAATCGTATTGCGCGCATTCTGTCCTATCGTTGCCAAGCAGGGTGATTTCGGCACGGAGCAAGGGCGGCAGTGATGAAGCGGACGAACCACGGAGGAGCGCGCCGGATCGTCGTCATCAGCACCGGTGGCACGATCGCCAGCCGCTGGCAGGGCACCGGGTACGCGGCCGACGCCTCCGGCAGCGACGTCCTGGCCACCGCGCCGCTCCCCGAGGGCGTCACCGTCGAGGTCGTCGACCTCTTCAACGTCAACAGCTCCCGGGTGACCGCGGCCCACCAGCTCGCCCTCCTGCGCACCGTGCACGAGACCCTCGCCGACCCCGGTGTCGACGGCATCGTGATCACCCACGGCACCGACACCCTGGAGGAGACCGCCTTCCTCCTCGACCTGCACCACACCGACTCCCGGCCCGTCGTCCTCACCGGCGCCCAGCGGCCCTTCGGCACCGGCGACGGGGACGGCCCCGGCAACCTGTACGACGCGCTCCAGGTCGCCTCCACCGTCAGTGACCTCGGCGTCCTCGTCGTCTTCGACGGACGTGTCCACGCCGCCCGCGGCACCGTCAAGACCCGGACGCTCGCCGCCGACGCCTTCTCCGACCCCTCGGCCGAGCGCCTGGGCCGTGTCGGCTTCTCCCGCGTCGACATCGAACGGCAGCCGGAGCGCCCGACGCCCCTGCCGCTCCCCGCCGCCGCGTACAAGGCGGACCCCGCCGCCACCGGGCCCGACGCCCTGCCGCTGCCCCGGGTCGCCATCGTCACCCACCACTCCGACGGCGACCCCCTCCTCCTGAACGCGGCCGTCGCCGCGGGCGCCCGGGGCATCGTCCTCGTCGCGACCGGTGCGGGCAACGCCACGCCGGAGATCGCCGCCGCCGTCGCCGACGCGGTCGCCGAGGGTGTCCTCGTCGCCGTGACCACCCGTGTCCCCGCCGGACCGCTGGCCGAGATCTACACCGGCGGCGGAGCCGTCGACCTCGTCGCCGCCGGGGCGCTCCTCACCGGCACGCTCCGGGCCGCCCAGGCGCGGATAGCCGTTCTCGCCACGCTCCTCGCCGACGGCGGCGCGGGCGACCCCGTCCGCAGCACGGCGCTCCTGCGCCGCCTCCTCGACGGACCGGTCCGCGCGGAACCGGCCCTCGCCACCGGCGGCTCCCGCTCGGCCTCGGCCGTGGCCGCCCGCGCCTGACCCGGCGCACACAGAACCCCGGCTCGCGGGCCGAGCGCGGCGGGGACCGCGCACCAGGGCAGCAGGGAGAGCAGCTGTGGCACGGGCGTGACCGCGTCCGTGCCGAGGAGGCGGCAGGCCGTGAG